>CAYVDO010000390.1:0-7616 GCA_964450125.1 uncultured bacterium | reverse complement strand
GTGCGGGTCGTCGTCGGCGCGGATGCCGAGCGTGGCCTCCCACACGTCGCGGCTCGACGGCGCGCTCGGCAATCCGTCGCGCTCGAGGTGGATCGGCGTCACGCGCACGTCCGGCAGGCTCCCGGCGGTGAGCGAGAGACCGGGCCGTTCTTCGATCTCGCGGCCGCCGCCGATCACTCCGCCTGCCGAGCAGCCGAGGAGCATGGCGCCCGGAAACTCGCGGCCGAGCCGCGCAGGCAACGCGTCGAACGCCGCTGCATGGTGTGGCGACACGAACACCACCACCAGATCGGCTGGCGCGGCGCCGAGCGCGCCGCGGACGGATTCGCAGACCTCGGCGAGCGCGTCATCGGTGGTCGGGTGATCCGCGACCGCCGATGCCCACTTCATCGCGTCGCCTCGGCGAAGCCCGACACGTAGGGCAAGCGGGCGGCGGTGGCGCGGATCTCGGGTGTGGCAACCAGGAGCGTACGAGTGGCGTCCCAGGTGCCCTCGACGAGCTGCTTGCGCGCGCCTTCGGGCATCCGCGTGGGAAAGCGACTGTCACGGCAGAGCACCACCTGTTGCGCCACGTCCACGATCACTTCGGCTCGCGGCTCGTCCCGGATCAACGCCTTGAGCAGCGCGAGGGTCACCGCCGGCATGCCGAGCGTGGTGCAATGGCCGAAGAAGATCTCGGCGAACGATTCGCCGACGAGCGCCTGGATTCCCCAGCGCTGCAGCGACTGCGGCGCGTGCTCGCGCGAGCTGCCGCAGCCGAAGTTGCGGTCTACGATCAGCACCCTGGCGCCTTGGTAGCGCGGGTCGTCGAAGGGATGGCCGAGCGACTGGCCGTCGGGGCCGACGCGCACGTCCTCGAAGACGTGCTTCTCGAGGCCCTCGAACGTGATCCCCTTCATGAAGCGCGCGGGGATGATGCGGTCGGTGTCGATGTCGTCCCCATCGACGGGTACCGCGCGCCCGCTGACGCGCTCGATCTTCGCGAGATCCGATCCGGCGCCCTGGCTCATCACAGCATCTCCCGCACGTCGGCCACCTTACCCGCCACCGCCGCAGCGGCGACCATCGCCGGGCTCATGAGCAGTGTGCGGCCGGTGGGGCTTCCTTGCCGACCCTTGAAGTTCCGGTTCGAGGAGGACGCGCACATCTCGCGTCCCGCGAGCTTGTCGGGGTTCATGGCGAGGCACATCGAGCAGCCAGGCTCGCGCCAGTCGAAGCCGGCAGCACGGAACACCTCGTGCAACCCCTCGGCCTCGGCCTCTTGCTTCACCGATTGCGATCCTGGCACCACCAGCGCGCGCACCCCCGAGGCCACGCGCCGCCCCTTCGCCACCCGTGCCGCCTCGCGCAGATCGGAGATGCGGCTGTTGGTGCACGAGCCGATGAAGGCCACGTCGATCGGCGTTCCGGCGATGGGCTTGCCGGGCTCGAGGCTCATGAACTCGTACGCCTCGCGGGCGGTGGCGCGCTCGCCGTCGGGCAGCTCTTCGGGGCGCGGCAGCTTCTCGTCCACGCCGAGCGCCTGGCCCGGGTTGATGCCCCACGTGACGGTGGGGGCGATCTCCGCTCCAGGCAGCTCGACGTCGTCGTCGTAGCGCGCGTCCGCGTCGCTGGCGATCGACTTCCACCACGCCACCGCCTTCTCCCAGCTCTCGCCCTGCGGCGAGTAACGCCGGCCGCGCAGGTAGGCGAAGGTCTTCTCGTCGGGATTCACGTAGCCCACGCGGGCGCCGCCCTCGATGGCCATGTTGCAGAGCGTGAGGCGCTCTTCCATCGTGAAACCTTGGATGACGTCACCCGCGTACTCGTACGCGTAGCCGACGCCGCCATTCACGCCGAGGCGGCGGATCACGTGCAGTGTGACGTCCTTGGCGTAGACGCCGCCGCCGAGCTTGCCGGTGACGCGCACCCGCCGCACTTTCGGCCGCCCCAGCGCCAGCGTCTGGGTGGCGAGCACGTCGCGCACCTGGCTGGTGCCGATGCCGAAGGCGATGGCGCCGAAGGCCCCGTGGGTGGACGTGTGGCTGTCGCCGCACGCGATGGTCATGCCCGGCTGCGTCAGCCCGAGCTCGGGGCCGATCACGTGCACGATGCCCTGATGCGCGTCGCCGATGCCGAAGAACGCGATTCCCCGCTCGCGGGTGTTGCGATCGAGTGCCGCCAGCATCTGCTCGGCGAGATCGTCGGCGAGCGGCCGCGACACGTCGTCGGTGGGCACGATGTGGTCCACCGTCGCAAAAGTGCGATCGGGATAGAGCACCTCGAGCCCGCCCTCGCGCAGCATCTGGAATGCCTGCGGGCTCGTCACCTCGTGGATGAGGTGCAGCCCGATGAAGAGCTGCGTCTGACCGCTGGGAAGCTCGCGGACCGTGTGCAGGTCCCAGACTTTGTTGAAGAGACTTCGACCCATGACGCGCACCTTTTGTCGAGGGTTGCGGAGAAGCCCGTGCGTGCCCACGTGGCACCCACGAGCCGGCAGGCACGAGCGCCGGCGATCTCGCGCGCGAAGCGCGGGACGAGATCGCATGGAAACGGCGATCGTGCGCCGCGTAAGGTACGGCGCACGGCCGAGCCCGGCAAATGCCTGGCGATCCAGATTTCGGACGGGGTCCGTCGTCGTCCGGGAGGATCGGTCTTGACCGCTGATCGTCGCGCAGTGGTAAGAGGTCGCGCGTCACGATCCGACAGCCTGGTGGCGAGTGATCAGTTCTCTCCTCGAAAGGATGCCATGGCCGAAAACCCCACGAGGTACTGGGCATTCATCAGCTACAGCCACCACGATGTGCGAGTCGCGCGGTGGCTCACGCAGGCGTTGGCGCGTCAGCGTGTCCCGCGTTCCTTTCGGAAGCTGGTGACGTCTGGAGAGGATCGCTTCGAGTCCGTGTTCCTTGACGAGTCACACGTGGGCGCGAGCGCGCAGCTTGGTGATGCACTCGAGGACGCGTTGCGGCAATCACGATCGCTGATCGTGATCGCGTCACCGTTCGCTGTTGCGTCGCCGCACGTAGAGAGGGAGATCGCTTACTTTCAGTCGTTGGGTCGAAACGAACGTGTGCTGTGCCTTGTTGCCAGCGGGATTCCGAACTCGACGGACCAGGGCGAGCCGGCCGTCGAGTCCTTTCCGCGGGGGTTGCGATTTCGCATTCGTGATGGCGCACTCAGCGATGAGCCGCTGGGCTTGCACGAGCGGCCATTGGCGGCTCGCCTCGGCGAAGAGACCGAGCCGGAGAGGCGACACGCCACTGAGCAGATCGTGGCCGGGTTGCTTGGTGTTTCACTCGACAGGTTGCGCGCGATGCGCTCTCGCAGAGCTTGGATTCTGTCGGGCCTTTCAATCGCTGCAGCTCTTGCGATGGGCGCTGTCTCTTGGAAAGTGTGGGATCAGTATTTTCGTGTGCAAGAAAGCTACTACCGCGACTACGTGCGGCGGTTAGGTGTGTGGGAGGGCGTGGATCCCCTGACACGCGACGAATTGGAACGAGGGGGTGGTGGCTACGTGTTCGAGCGCCGCGGTCGTGCCGCGCATCCCGAGCGTGTGCGGCTGGTCAATGGATATGGCGAATGCCCGGCCGGTGGGATGTCAAGCATTCTTGAGGAATCGCTCGCCACTGAATGTGCGGCGCGTAAGGCCTGCGAAGCCGTGTTTGAGTACAACAAGCAAGATGGATCGGTTAATTCAGAGCAACTCCGCAGTCAGTTCGGCACGGAGATGGAGACGATCCAGTACGTCGGCGAGAGCGCTGGTACTTTTTTCGAAAACAACTATGCGTGTAGCCATGGACGTACCGGTATTAAGTTTCTGACATTCTCCCGGATCGAGAGCGGGCTTCAGCAAGGCTTGGACCGGAGGATCGAGTTTCAGCGTGGAGAACGGACCCATGTCCCTCATCCGAACTCCCATCATGTATTCGGATACGAAATCGAGTATGACGACAAGGGGCGCCGTAGGATACTTCGACCACTGGGGGAAGCCGGCGTGATGGAGTCCTGGATGCGCGAGGTGGTGTACGAACGTGACGAGCGTGGACACGTTGTGAACGAGCGATACGCCGACCCAGCGGGAAAGCCGGCGAGCTGGCTCGGATGGTCGAACCCGCCCGATGTCGACCCTGGCGATAGTTGGGTAACTGTTTCTGATTTTGTCGCAGCAATGCCAGTGGCTGCCCAGCAAGGGTGGAAGGTGTCTCCGGCCGTGTCACGGCACCACGACCGAGACAGTTGGGGCGCCAGGGTTCGCAGTGTCTATTTCGACGCGGAAGGGAATCCCGTGCCCAATTTCAGGGGGGCAAAGGAGGTGCGTTTCGTTCGCAACGGGCGTGGGGTGGTCGAGGTGTCGTACTGGAACGGATCAAACGAGCGAGTGGCGACTGTTCAAGGTTACTCGCTGGTTCGGTACCAGCTCGACGCGCGGGGCCGAATCACCGGAGAGCGATTCTTCGATCGTCGAGACCAACCGGCCGTCGACGCATCTGGCTGCGCGGCCTATGTCGCGGAATGGGCGTCGAACGGTTCACTCAACCGAGGCGCATGCCTCGACGAGAACGGCCAACTGCGACGATCCAAGCAGGGCTGGGCAAGAGTCGAAAGCAAATGGACACCGAGCGGAGATCTTGCCGAGCGGGCGTATTTCGATTGCGATGGCCATTCGACGCTCAACTACGCGGGGATAGCGAGGATGGTGAATAGGTTCGATCAATGGGGTAGGCGAGAGTCCGTCGTTAACTTCGCTGCCGACGCTAAAGCGACGGTTGACAACAGGGGTGTTGCAATAGGATTGAATGCGTTCGACGATCTCGGCAACCTCACGCGGCACAATTACTTAGGGCTCGATGGCCTGCCGGTGATCAGCAAGGATGGATATGCAGGCTGGATGTCCGAGTATGATGATCGGGGAAATGAGACCGACACGATATGGCTCGGCGTCGACGGAAAGCCCCTTCTCCAGGCAACCGGATACGCAATGACGAAGAGCAGGTTCGACTCGCGCGGTGCCGTGACTGAAATCGCATACTTCGGTGTGAATGCTGAAGCAGTGTTGAAGAGAGATGGGGTTGCCGGATTTACCGCGAAGTACGACGACCGCGGCAATCAGATCAAGATTGCGTACTTCGGTCTAAACCATGAGCCGGTGTTGAATATGACAGGCTTTGCTGGATCCACGTCGACATACAACGTTCGCGGCATGGAAACCAAGAAAGCATACTTTGGCGTAAACGGAGAGGCAGTCCTGAGCAGCAGCGGTTGTGCCGAGTTAACGCTTGAGTATGATGACCGCGGCAATCTAATCGAGGGGGCGTGCATCGGTGTCAATGGCGAGCCGATCTTGCACAAGAGTGGTTATGCGCGATTTGAGGCGAAATACGACGACCACGGCAATCAGATCGGAAGAGCATGCTTCGGCGTGAATGGTGAGGCGTGCCTGCTCAAGGATGGGTCGTCCGGATTCACGGCGAAATACGACGATCGCGGCAGCCGAATCGAGGAAGCGTACTTCGGAGTGAATCGTGAGTCTGTGCTGAACAATGGCGGGGTCGCTGGATTCACGGCGAAGTTCGACGATCGCGGCAATCGAATCGAGGAAGCGTACTTCGGAGTGCATCGTGAGTCTGTGCTGAACAATGACGGGGTCGCCGGATTCACGGCGAAATACGACGACCGCGGAAATCGTGTTGAGCTCGCATATTTCGGAATTAGCCATGAACCGATTGCAGACTCGAAATCTGGTTGCGTTGGTGAACGGACTCGATACGAGTTGCCGAACCGCGAGATCGAGCGGGCGTGCATCGGGGTTGGCGGCGGAGCAGCGTCGCATCTGCAGAGCGGACGTGCCATCGTGACCACTGAGTACGATCGCTACGGACGGAAGATCAAGGAGAGCTCGCTTGACTCCGACCGACATCTGGTGAACCGGATCGACGAGGGCTGGTCGTACAAGACCTGGAGCTACGATCAGCCAGGCAGCGTTGCTCGTGAGCAACGCTTCGACAAAGACGGGCACGAGCTGGTGTCGGCGCAGACGACGAGCGGCAAACCTTAGAGCGGGGCGAGGATCCTCTGCGTAAGACGAGTCGCGACTCGACCGGTGTATTGGGAAGCGAAGTTCACCCTCAGTCGGGAGCCAGCCGCGCGATCTGGCCCGAGCCGTAGCTCGCGACGTAGATCTCGCCGCACGCGTCCTCGCCGAAGGACGAGAGGCTGAGCCCCGCGGTGCCGAGGTCGCCGGTGCGCTCGCGAAGCTCCGCGGCGCGCCCGTCCTGGAAGCGGAACGACCACACTTTCCCGGAGCAGTAGTCGCCGAAGAAATACGTGCCTGCGAGCCCGGGCATGCGCCGGCCGCGATAGACGTGGCCGCCCACCACCGAACAACCCTGGTCGTGACCGTAGTCGAAGACGGGTAGCGTGAGGCCGGATTCGTCGCAGTCCTGCGCAGGCTCGTAGCAGGTGTTGCCTTCCATCGTGTTCCAGCCGTAGTTCGTTCCCGGCGCATCGGCGGCGGCGGTGGCGTCGAGCTCCTCGCGCCGGTTCTGGCCGACGTCGCCGATGTAGAGGTCACCGTTCGCGCGATCGAAGCCGAAGCGCCAGGGATTGCGCAGGCCGTACACGAAGATCTCGCCGCGTGCGCTCGTCACGCCGACGAAGGGATTGTCGGGTGGAACGACGTAAGGCTCCGCCCCGTCCACGTCGATGCGCAAGATCTTGCCGAGGAGCGTGTCGAGGCGCTGGCCGTTCCCTTGGGGATCACCGCCTGCACCACCATCGCCCAGCGCCACGTAGAGCATCCCGTCCGTGCCGAAGGCGAGCTGACCGCCATTGTGGTTGGCGAAGGGTTGCGCGACCTCGAGCACGACGCGCTCGCTGGTGGGATCGGCGACGTCTGCGGACGGGTCTGCGTGAAGCTCGGAGACGTGGGTATCGCCCGCGAGATTCGTGTAGTCGACGAAGAACCGCCCGTTACTCAGGAAATCGGGATGAAACGCGAGCCCGAGCAGGCCGCGCTCGCCTCCGCTCGTGATGCGATCGCTCAGGTCGAGATAGTCGGCGCCGACGAGGCGGCCGTCGCGGATCACCCGGATGTGGCCATTCTGCGTGATCACGAAGACGCGATGCAGGTCGCCTGGTGGCGAGGCGATGCCAACCGGCTCGTCGATTCGGCTGGCGACGATCTCGAGCCCCAACGTGGGCGTGCCGGTCTCGACCGGAAGCGAGTCGCAGCTCGCGCCGCCGCCCCCGCCCCCTCCCCCGCCACCACCCCCTCCATCATCTGGGGGCGGGTTGGATGCGCCTCCCTCGCCGCCACTGCAGGCCCCCGCCATCACCACGGCTGCCAGCGTCAGGATCACCCATGCCCGTGCGCATCTCGCGCGCTTCCATCGGACAGTATCTCGTCGCAATCGCATGTTGTCTCCCTGGTGCGCGGTCAGCTGCCGTCGCCATCGTCTGGCACAGGCGACGCGGGAAGGACAGGGCGCCTCGGCTATCCTCGCCGCCGTGATTGCCCACCGGCCGCTCTCGCCCGTCGACATCGTCGATCGCAGCGTGGCGCTTTATCGCGCCCAGTTCCGGCTGTTGTTCGTGATCGCGCTGATCGCCGGCGCCATCACGTTCGCGCTGCAAGC
>CAYVDO010000389.1:0-7675 GCA_964450125.1 uncultured bacterium | reverse complement strand
CGTCGGCAGGCTGACGGCGAGCGACAAGCTGCCGGCCAGCTTGATGTCGGCACCATAGAGCAGCACGATCGTCGGGATCAGCAGCTCCCCACCAGCCACGCCCAGCAGAGCCGCGACGACGCCGATCACCAGCCCGGCACCAACACCGACCGCGAAGCGCAGAACGCTCGACTGGATGAGAGGCACGCTTCTCTCATGGCCGCCAGCCCACGCCTCCCACAGCATGAGCAGCGCCAGACCCACCAGCAGGAACATGACGATACGGTTGAGCCAACGCCGTGGCATCGTGACGGCGTGCCCAGCCGCCCACCAGGCACCAACGAGGCTGCCGGCGAGCAGGTTGATCACGACCTCGATGTGGGCCACCAAGGTAGGTGGTGAAATCGCCTTGCCCCGAAACAGCAGCGCTGCGGTGACCACCACCAGGCTCATGGCCTTGTTCAGGATGACGGCTTCAAGAGTGCCAAGGCGGAACACGCCGACCAGCACCGGCAAGCGGAATTCCGCTCCGCCGAGCCCGATCAAGCCGCCTAGCGTACCGATGAGCGAGCCCGCCACGAAGCTCTGACCGTTGCGGATGCGCTCACTCACGGTGAGCCTCTACTTGTCACTGGCCTCCCCCGGAAGCACGAAGCCGTACTTGGTCATCACAGCGCGGGCGGCCGTGCTCCCCATGTAGTCGGCGAAGCGTCTCGCCAGCGGGTTGCCCTCAGCTCGCTTGGTGATGATGAACCCCTGTTCGAGTGGCTCATGCAGGTTGTCGGGAATCAGCCAGTAACCGCCCGTCTTGGCCAGCTCGGGGTTGATGGCCAAGGAGAGGGCGATGATGCCGACCTCGGCATTCCTGGTCTGCGCGAACTGCGCCGCTTGAGCAATGTTCTCGCCGAGGACGAGCTTCGGCTCGACCTTCTCCCACAGCCCGGCTGCGCGCAACGCCTCCTCGGCGCGCTTTCCATACGGCGCATGTTTCGGATTGGCGATGGCGATGTGGACGACCTTCGAGTCGGTGAGACTCGCCAGCGTCATCTGAGTGGCGTCCATGCTCGCGCTCCACAAGACGATGCGGCCGAATGCGTAGGTCTTCACATCCGAGGCGGCGAAGCCAGCCTTGGCCAGCGCCTGCGGCAGAGCGATGTCCGCCGAGAAGTAGAGGTCGTAGGGCGCTCCCGCCTGAATCTGCGTGTTGAACTTCCCCGACGATCCGTAGACCACCTCGACCTCGTCCGTCGGATTGGCCGCTTTGAACGCCGTGACGATGTCATCCATCGCGAACTTGAGGTCGGCTGCCGCAGCCACGGTCACCTTCTCGGCATGAGCAGGCTGCGAACCGAACAGAACGCAGGCGGCCAGAAACGCGGTGGCGAGCTTCATGAGTCCTTCCCGTCGTTGAAGTTGAGCTGTAGGAGGCGGCCCGAATCCCACCCTGGGTGCGTCAGGTCGTTAGGTCCGTTATGACATAACGGTCAGCATACGTGCGTGGCGAGCAAGAACCCAGAGCGATCAGCATCACTGCGCCAGGGATCGGAAGCGCTTGAGCTCCGCAGAGGCTCCGGCGTTGACGCGTTCTTCCAGCGCGTCGTAGGCGGCGACGAGCCGCCGCCCCAGAGAGGTCAGCGAAGCGCCACCGCCGCCCCTGCCGCCGGTCGCGGTTTTGACCACCGGACGATGGAAGCCCTGATTCAGCGAGTCGATCAGCATCCAGGCGCGCTTGTACGGCATCCCAAGCGCACGAGCCGCCGCGGCGATGGAGCGCATCTCATCGATCTGCCGTAGGAGGTCGACCTTTCCGGGGCCAACGGCAATCTCGGTACCGATGTAGACGCGAGGGCGTACCAGTACCGCAAGAGATCGGGCGCTCCGCCGGCCACGCTTCGAGTTCATTCGACCTGACCATACTCCTCAATGCGAGTGCAGGTCCCGGCGACCCGCTTGTGGCCGGCGAGGTTGGCGCCTTCGTGCCTATCTCGAAGTCGGTTCAGGCTCACATCTCCGCCTTCGAGGTCGATGAGGCAGTTCGTGTCGAACGTCACCGTCACTGCCAGGGCATCACCGGGCATTCGCAAACGGATCCCCACGCCCGCGATACTGTACCACTTGTGATACTCTCTGCTCGTGAACGGCAACAAGCGGATCAGCGCGGTCTTCTACCGGACCGAGACCGGGAACGAGCCGGTGCGCGAGTGGCTGACGAGCCTCACCAAGGATGATCGCTTCCGCATCGGCACGGATCTCAAGACGGTCGAGTTCGGCTGGCCAATCGGGATGCCGACGTGCCGACCGATGGGTGACGGACTCTTCGAGGTGCGGACGGATCTCACCGGGAACCGGACGGCGCGTGTGCTCTTCACGACGGCAGAGGGCTCGATGGTGCTGCTCCACGGGTTCATCAAGAAGACGCAGAAGACCCCCGACTCGGATCTCAAGCTGGCACGAGATCGGCGTCGCAGGCTCGTGGGAGGTGGACGATGAAGCGGAAGCACGTGGGCTCGAAGCTCGACGAGCTGCTCGAAGAGGACGGCACCCTCGGTGCCGCCACCGAGATCGCGCTCAAGCGCGTGATCGCCTGGCAGATCGAGAGGGCCATGACGAAGAGCCGGATCACGAAGGCCGAGATGGCCCGACGCATGAGGACGAGCCGTGCGGCACTCGATCGACTGCTCGATCCGACGAACCCCTCGGTGACGCTGCGGACCATGGATCGAGCAGCAGCGGTGCTGGGGAAACGGCTGCGCGTCGAGCTGGTGGACGCAAAAGCAGCGTGACGATCCAAGGCAGCCATCTCGCGCCTGATGATTTCGCCGCCCTGGTCCGAAGCTCGGCTCGGTGCGCCCGCCACGTACCTGGCGCTCCCATGGCCCAACCCCGAAACCGTCTCCAGAATCTCTCCAAAACCGAAGAGGACTGGCCTAGACTGCAAGTGACTCGCGAGAACTAGAGTGGAGAGCGCAAGCGGAGCGATTTCGGGCGGCTAGGCTACAATGGTCGTGAAATCAACAGGTTGCCGGGGCTTGGCAGCATAGATTCGATTCCCGCCGCCTCCACCATTCCCCGCCTCGGAAAACGCGTGCTTTGTCCACGACTTATGGACATAGCGCGTCTTCTCGGCGAGGGCTGTAACAAGGGGTATAACAAGCCCATCGGGGTGCGGTTCGTCCGCTGGCGCAAGGGCCTCGCCTACCCCGATGCCCGCCGAGCCCGACTCGCGCGAACCACCCCCCATCACGGCCAGGTTCGTCAGCCGAAGGCGGACGACTTCCCCACCCACGCGGCGGAGGTTGAGCCGAGCGATGGCCTCACAGAGCGTGGGCCACGGGTAGGTGGTGTACAGGTTCATGATGTTCCCACGAGGGCCGTGGGTCATCGTTTCGAGCACGTCACGGGCAGCACCATCGACGCGGGCCAGCGTGATGAACGTCCGGCGCGTGTCGTGAACGCGACGATGACGCAGCCCGAGGCGCTTCAGGTCATCCAGGAACTTCCCCCGGACCTGGTTCGGGCTCCGGATCTGCCCGAGGCGAGAGGGCACGATGTAGTCGTCGCGACGCGGCGGACGGCCCATGATCGCGGCGAAGCCACCCATGCGCCACTCGGCCAAGATCGCCGCCAGCACCGGATGAACCGCAACTTGCCGGGGCACCTCGGTCTTGAGCCGACCGTCGTACGACCGTGCGACGGTGAGTCGGTGTAGCGGCTCGGCTCGCTCATCGTAGTCTCGCCACCGTAGGCCCGCCGCCTCGCCGAGGCGGACACCGGTGAAGAGGAGGATTGCGTAGAACGCAAGACGGTCGGGGGGGATCGCCTGGGAACTGATCAGGATCTCGGCTTCGTCTCGGGTGAAGATCGCCTGCGCTCGCCACTCGGGATCCCCATCGATGTTCTTGGGAAGCTGATCCTTCGTGAGCACGCACGGCGTACGCTCGATGACTTCCTCGACCACGAGGTCCGCAAAGAACTTGTGGAGGATTCCGTAGACCTGACGGACCGTGCGGGGTGCGAGGTCGGTCTTCTGAAGGTCCGCGATGAGACTCCGGATGTCCCGCACTCGGATGTCTTTCACCGGCACCCGGCCTAACCGAGGCACGACGTGGTTCAGGAGACGCGCCCGATCGTCATCGGCCGTCCGGAGACGTCGCCTGCGACGGTCGTCGATCCACGGTTCCACAAACTGGTGGAGCGGGGTGGATCCCGAGACCGGCAAGGTCGGCATCCGACCGAAGTTTGCGATCTCGTGCTCGATGGCCTGGAGGTACTGCTCCGCCTCCTCCCGCGTGTCGGCCACGGACTTCGTTCGCCAGCGGCCGAGTGCCGGGCATCGGTATCGGACACCGAATCGAGTTCCTCGCTGAACAATATGAGCCATCGCAGCACCACCTATCCTTTCGAATTCATCGTGGTCGTCACCCGACCACCGTTTAGTAGCTCACGAGCATCCCAACATCTGACCAGCACGCGACGATGAGCCGAGGGAGTCCGGCCCCGAGCGCTCACGGGTTCTCCTCATTCGAGGCCGATCGCGGTCCCTTCCGCGACGTGGCCGACTTCCGGCGCAACGGCTCCGACACGATCTGCCTCGCCCTTGCTTGGACCTCCGGTGGCATGCCCTGCGTCACGGGGATTCCACGACGACGCTCCTCTGCCTCGCGGCGTAGATACCGGTCGATCGCCGATCGCTTGAGGACGTAGTTCCGCCCGCCCCGTCCGTGCTCAAGCGCCCCCGCCCGACAAGCCTCCCGCAGCACATCGGTGCAGACACCCGCGTACTTCGCGGCGGCCTCAAGCGACAGAGCCGCGACACGATCTCGTTGAACGAGGTCTTCGAGGACGACCTCGATGCGCGCTGGTCCCTCGTGGCTCCGAACCTGACCAGCGGCCAGTTCGATCCGGAAGACGTCGGGTCGAAGGGGAGTGGGATCGGTGTACGTGGTGTCCATGCCGAAGAAGATGCCTGGGGGGATGGTCGAGATCCGGCGAGCCGCCGTCCGAGATTCGGGGCGTGGCTCCCCATGATCTGGTCGGAGGGTGGTTCATCGCCCCTCGTCGCCGAGAGCGCCGAGTCGTCGACCATCATCTCGACGTGCTTCGAGATCCGCTCGGTTACGGTCTTACCGTTGAAGGTATCGAGCGGCTCGGACAAACGAACCGGGTCGCGATCCTGACGGCGGTGATGAAGCGGGGATGGATCCGGATTCGGGTGCCCTCGACTCGCGAGGCGACGCTCCACATCGAGGTCTGGAGACTCGATCGGGCGCGGGCGATGCGGATCGCGGGGTGGCTCAGAAGACGAGGGCCGTGGCCGGATCACCACCCCGTGGTGCTCGGGATGGTCGACCAGGGGACCCGGCACGAGGTCACGCTGGAGGATCTCCGGACCCACCTCCGCACGCTATGATCCCGGCGCCATTGCGCCCCTCTCCCCGCTAGGCCTCGGACATCGCCTGAGACCACCAGGCGCTGAGATCGAACACGAACTGATCACGCAGATCGTCGGTGTCCCCCTCGAGTTCGGCGAGCCGCAGAACGTCGGCACGCCCGGCAATCTCGTCCTCAAGATCGAAGGCAAACGCAGCGATCTCGGCAAAGATGGTCGAACCATTTTCTGCCGTTCGCTGCGTCTCACATTTAACTATTTCTTAAGTAGGCTCGCGACCTTCGCGCCAGTCTTTCCCAACTCCGCCTCCGCTAGACCACCAAGGACCGCAAGCGCCGCGCTCGCATCATCCAATTCAATCATGCGTGGCAGCGGGACATTCACTCGCATCATCGACGCGCCAGAAGCGCCTAAATCTCCCACCAGCACAGACGCGATCTCATCAGCAAGCTCTGCTTGCCCAGCGAACATCATTTCAATTATTGGCTCTATCATTCGCATTCGACGCATCTTGTTAAATTCTACACCGACGGCGCCTTGTGGAAATTCACCGTTACCAATGCTCACGATACGCATACCTTCAAACGGAACCCCGAGATGACGGTGAGCCGAGATAACAGCAAAGAGCAATGGATTGTTCGCCCACAAGCCTCCATCAACGTAGCTTCGCTGCCCCAGGTACGTAGCGCCATCATCTGTTGCTCCGGACGGGCGAACCGCAGGGAAAAAGAGGGGCGCAGCGGCGCTTGCCATTGCGACGTCCGACGCAAACAACTCGCTGTCAAGGCTTTTCGGATATCCACACCGGTTAAAAGACGAAAACGATCGAATTTTAAAGTTATCAAGAGCCATGGCGGTAATCACTACCGACGTCTTGCAGTCACGCAATCTAAGAAGTCGTGATCCTGTACCGCGCTCCTCGTCATCTGCTTTGAACACGTTGTTGAGCAGGTCGTTCAATGGTCGTGCGTCATATCGCGGCCCCTTGAAGGCCCAGCCAAGGATCGTTCGGGACCACCTTCGACGAAGGGTTGGGAAGATCTGTCGCCCATGGTCC
Source organism: uncultured bacterium (assembly GCA_964450125.1). GTDB lineage: Bacteria > JADJOY01 > JADJOY01 > JADJOY01 > JADJOY01 > JADJOY01. Next base: position 1,250 of record CAYVDO010000389.1, on the reverse strand, counting down.
TCGAACAGTTCGACCACTCGACTCATCGGGATACCAAGAGCAGCGGCAAGGGCCACGATCGCGCCCGTTGACGTACCAGTCAGCAAATCGACATGGCTCCAGAGTGATCCACCTAGTTGACTCTCCAGCCCTGCCAGATATTGTGCCTGGAAAACACCACGAATTCCCCCACCCGTAAGGCTCAAGATCCGGTACGTCATCGCGCGCTAGAGCCGAAGCCCGGCTTGAAGGCATGCGGGTGACCGCGACCGGTCGCCGTCTGTGGAATTCCGGCCACCGCGACTTCGACGGGATTGACCAGAAACTGACGGTGAATTTGAGATTGTTGGAGGTATGGCGCTCGTCTCATTCGTCCGTCCTCCCCTATTCGGATTGCCAAAGCACTACAAGGCCCTCATCGAGAATCATCGAGAGTTGGTCCGACGTGGCGGGAGGTAGGCGTTGGGGGTTTCATTCGCTCAACCTGAAGGTTGCGAACGTACCAGTTTGAAGGCGTCTGCTCAACGTCCCCGGGTGCTGGGTGGACTCGGAGTCTGGGCCGTAGCTCAGGTTTCTCTCTTTAACGCTGAGCGCTCTGGCGGGCTCTGGAGAAGTCTGGGAGATCGCGGGGGTCTTCAAGAGCGAGAGGTCCGGCACTACGCCGCGATCCCGTACCGCTCGTACACGTGCTGGAAGACGACACCGGCCTTCGCCTTAAAGACGTCAGGGGTGTAGGCGCGGGGGAGACCGTCGTCGAGGGCCACCTCGATGGCATCGCGAACGCGGGCTCGGGCTTGAGCGGTCTTCTGCCAGTCCACGGTGAGGATCGTGCGGACCCTCGCGAGTAGCTGGCGGGCGACCTTCTTGACTTCGTTCCGTTCCTCGGTCGAGAGATCAGGTCCGGGTCTGGTGAGGAGGTCGAATACCACCAACTCTTCCTCGCTGAGTTGCTCGCGGATATGGCGCTCCTCCTCGTCGGAGAGCGTCCTGCTTAGCTCCACCAGTTCGAGGAAGAGTTGCTCGATCTGAGTCGAGCCCGCGTTGTAGTCGGCGATCAGCGCCTCGAACCTCTCGCGGAGATCGACGCGGGTTTCGTTGGCGGCGATGAGACGATCAAGCTGTGCCCGGATCGCAGCCTTGAGGCGTTCGAGGTCGAGGTTCTTGGTTGCCGATTCCTTGAACTTTGCGGCGAGCGCCTTGAAGTCGATACGCGAGAGGTCGATCGGGGGCGGACCGTCCTTGATCATGTCCGCGCCCTCGATCGAGCGATC
>CAYVDO010000388.1:0-7737 GCA_964450125.1 uncultured bacterium | reverse complement strand
GTTCGTCGCGAGACCGACAAGTCGCCGTCAGATCGCGGGGAACGCAGGGCGGCGGACCGCAGTCGTACTTCACCGTACGGCGAGGGCCGCCGACCCGAGTACCCCGCGAGATCACGGCGAATCGTCGGTCGCAGCAGAAGACGGCTGAGGTTTTCGGGCTGAGCCCGGAGGTCACTCGCGGCTGCGCGTGCGGATCGCCGCGAGCACACGCTCGCGCGCCTCCGCGACGGTCACCGTCTCCTGATCCTGCCTGCCGTAGCGACGCCAGGTGATGGTCCCGTTCGCCTGCTCACGCTCGCCCACGACCCAGATGTTGGGGATCTTGCGGGTGACGGCGTTGCGGACCTTCTTGCCCATGGTGTCGGCGGAATCGTCGATCTCGGCACGCACCAGCTCGCCGCGCAGCTCGTCCACGAGCTTCTGGCCGTACTCGACGAAGCGCTCGCCCACGGGCACGACGCGCACCTGGACCGGCGCCAGCCACGTGGGGAATGCGCCGCCGAAATGCTCGATGAGGAATGCGGTGAAGCGCTCGTGGGTGCCGAGCGGTGCCCGATGGATCACGTACGGCCGGTGCTCCTGGTTGTCCGCACCGACGTAGCTCAAGCCCAACCGCTCCGGCACGGCGAAGTCGAGCTGGTTGGTACTGGCCGTTTCCTCGCGACCCGTCACGGTGCGGAACTGGACGTCGATCTTGGGGCCGTAGAACGCGGCCTCACCCTTGCCCTCGACGAAGGGAAGCCCGCTTTCCTCCATTGCCGAGCGCACCAGTTTTTGGGTGCGCTCCCAGGCCTCGGGGTTGGGCACGTATTTCTCGGCGCCCTTGGGATCGTCGGGGTCCCAGGTGGAAAAGCGCATGTAGTAATCGGAGAGCCCGAGGATCTCGTACACGCGCCGGTGGAGATCCATCACTTTCAAGAACTCGGACCGGATCTGATCCTCGGTGCAGTAGATGTGCGCGTCGTTCATGCACATGCCGCGGACGCGAAGCAGGCCCGACAACGCTCCCGAATCCTCGAAGCGGTAGACCTGGCCGTACTCGGCAAGCCTGAGCGGCAAATCCCGATAGCTACGTAGCCGCGACGCGAAGATCCGGTGGTGGTGCGGGCAGTTCATGGGGCGCAGCGCGTACGCCTCTTTCACGGTCTCGCCTACCGAGAGCTCCCCTTGGTCGTTCTCGCGAAGCTCCATGAGCTCCATGAACGGAAACATGTGGGGCGCGTAGTACGGCAGGTGACCGGTCTTGTAATAGAGCTCGGCGCGGGCCAGGTGCGGTGTAGCGACCCGCTGGTAGCCATCCTTGAACTCGAGCTCCTTGATGAGCTTCTCGAGCTCGTCGCGGATCACGGTGCCGTTCGGCAGCCAAAGAGGCAGGCCCTTGCCGATCACCTCGTCGATGACGAAGAGGTCGAGCTCTTTGCCGAGCTTCTTGTGATCGCGGGCCAGGGCCTCGTGGTAGGCCTTCACGTACGCGTCGAGCTCGTCCTTGGTGGCGAAGGCCCACGCGTAGATGCGGGTCATCATCACGTTGTTGCTGTTCCCGCGCCAGTACGCCCCCGCCAGGCTCTTGAGCTTGAAGGCCGCCTTGGGGATCTGCTTGGTGCTGTCGACGTGCGGTCCCTCGCACATGTCGAGGAACGGACCGTTCTTGAAGAACGAGAGCTTCTCGATGCCGTGCTTGGCGAAGAGCTCCTCGGCATACTCGCGCTTGTAGGGTTCCTTCATGGCGTCGAGACGCTCGAAGGCCGCCTCGCGATCGAGATCCTCGCGCTCGAAGCGCTGGTTCTGCGCGACGATCTTGCGCATCCGCTCCTCGATCTCGGGAAAATCCTCCTCAGTGAGCGGGCTCGACAAGATGAAGTCGTAATAGAAGCCGTCACGAATCGGCGGGCCGAACCCGAGCGTCGAGCCAGGCCGGAGCTCCAAGACGGCCTGCGCCAGCACGTGAGCGAGACTGTGACGAATCCGGTACACCGGATCGTCGGCGACTTCCTCTCCTCGATGTTCCACCGTCGGTCCCTCGTCGAAGCTCGCCCCTGCGAACGAGCGTGCACGCACGGGCGAAACGCGACACCGCCACGTTCCGCCGTGAGAATTCGCGGATGGTAACATGCGCCGCCCGCGACGTCGGCGAGCGCACGTGTCGCCCTTCCCCTCTCGCGCTGGCCGCCCGATCCGCAGCCCCCCCCACGCCGCGAGCCGCCTGCATGATTCGCGTCCCCTCATGAATAGCGGCTTCCAGACCCTCCTGCTCATGGCGCCGTGCCGGCGCCTGCAATTCAACCTGAGCGACATGTATCCCGTGCCGCGTCTCGGCCTCGGGTACCTGTCGGCGGCGCTCAAAGCGCACGGCTACCCGAACGTCGAGACCCGCGACGTCATCGCGGAGCGCGAATGGATTCCCGAGCTGGTGCGCCGCTTCGCCGAGCTGGGCCCACCGGATCTCGTGGGCATCAGCGTCACCATCTTGAGCTTGCGCGAGGCCTTCGAGATCGCGCGCGGATTGAAGACACGCTTCCCGGCGACCCGCGTGGTCGTCGGTGGTCCCGGCGTGAACGGCTTCGCTGCTGCTTCACTCGCGCGCTACGGCGAGGCCGTGGACTTCTTCGTACGCGGCGAAGGCGAGGCTGCGCTCGTCGGGCTGGTCGGCGCCCTCGCGGGCGCTCGCCCGTCGTTTGCCGAGGTACCCGGGCTGGTATGGCGCGATGCAAGCGGAAACGCCATCGAGAATCCGCGCGCACCCTACCGCGATCTCGACGATGGGCTACGCGTCGACTACGCGGCGCAACCGATGGCCAAGTTCCGCCTGCATCCGCCCATGGGTGTGTATCCCTACGCGACGATGATGGAGACGACTCGCGGCTGCTCGTTCTCGTGCGAGTTCTGTTGCCTGTCGATGCCAGTCCGCGAGCGCACCCCCGCCGACGTGGAAAGCGAGCTGCGCGCCCTCGTGCGGGCCTACGACCTGCGCGAGGTGCACTTCATCGATCCCACCTTCACGCTCCACCGTGCCCGCACCGAGGAGCTGATCGAGCGCGTCGGCCGTCTCGGCCTGCGCTGGTCGTGCAAGACCCGCGTCGACAAGGTCGACGAGCCGCTGGCAGCGCGGATGGCGGCCGCCGGCTGCTACCTGATCGCGTTCGGTGTCGAGTCCGGTGAAGACGACATTCTCGGGGCCCTCGGTAAGAACGCCAGCGGCGAACGCGCCGTCGAGACCTTCGCCGCGTGCAGGCGCCATCGCATCCGCACCACGGCGTACCTGCTGCTCGCGAGTCCGGGCGAGACCGACGCGCACGTGGATCGCACGTTGTCGTTCGTGCGGCAGCTGGCACCCGACTACGTGCTCTACGATCTGCTACAGGCCGATCCCGCCAATCCCCTCACCCGCGAGCGCATCGCCGCGGGTGCCTTCACCAGCGACGACCTCGACCGCTACTACCTCGCGGACGACCCGACGCCACTTCACGACGTGACCGTTGCGGGGCACCCGATGGCCGTGGCGCGGCGACGCATCGAGCGCGCCAGCAGCGATTTCTACCTTCGTCCCCGCTACTTCTGGGAACGCATTCGCGACCTGCGCACCTTGCAGGATGCGATGAACCTGGGATCGGGGGGGCTCACTTTCTTCAAAGATCTGCTGCGGCTGGGACGCCTCTGGGACCAGTAGCCCCGAGATGAGCGCGTCGAGGAGAACCGATGATCCCGATCACCTCACCCGAGATCGAGGCCTATTGCGCAGCCCATTCCACCTCCGGCAACGAGCTGCTGACACGCCTCGCCGCCGAGACCCAGCGCGACTTCAGCGCGCCCCAGATGATGGTGGGTGATCTCGAAGGCGCCTTCCTGGCTTTCGTCGCGCGTTCCATCGGCGCCAGACGCATCCTCGAGATCGGCACCTTCACCGGCTGCAGCGCGCTGTGGCTGGCGGGTGCCTTGCCGCCCGACGGCGAGCTGGTTTGCGTCGACCGCGATCCGCGCGCCGCGGCCGTCGCCCAGCGCTACCTCGCCGAAGCAGGGCTACTGTCGCGGGTTCGCTTCCACGTGGGACCTGCCCGCGAGCAGCTCGCCGGCATCGATGGCCCGTTCGACTTGGTGTTCCTCGACGCCGACAAGGGCGGCTACGTCCACTACCTGAACTGGGCGCTGCCGCGGCTTGCGCCCCGTGGATTGGTTCTCGCCGACAACGTGCTGTGGAGCGCACGCGTGCTCGCACCCGAGAGCGACGACGACCACGCGCTGGTGGGCTTTGCGCGTCGGGTGGACGAGGACTCGTCGCTCGAACGGGTGATGGTGCCGATCCGCGACGGAATCCTGATGATACGGCGGCGCGAGTGAGCCGCTTCACCCGCGCCGCCAGCGCCGCGCCGTCGGCGAACGATCAGTTGAGGGTCAGCCGATACGAGCGCACCGCGCCCTCGAATTGCGTCACCACCACCGAGGCGAGGTGGTTCGCCGAGGTGCTGGTCCCGTCGTAGAGGAAGACCTTGCAGGTGGTGTCGGCGGTGGGCACGAAGCTCGACGTCACGATCAGCCCTTCGTAGCCGGTTTCGCCGAGATTTCGCGGGTTCTTGGGTGCGCGTCCCTGCAGCTCGACGATGGACTCGTCGATGGCGTGTTGCGCCGAGGCCAGGTCGCCGGCGGCCTGGAACGTCTCCATCTTGTTGACGACCATCCCGTTCAGAAGCGTGTACGCGTCCTCGCAGGACGCTACCTTGGCTTTCTCCTGCGCACCGAGGAGCTGCGGGATGGCGATCGCCGTGAGGATGCCGATGATCGCGACTACGACCATCAGCTCGAGCAACGTGAAGCCATGCGCGCCGCGGATCATTCGTCGGTGAATGCTGCCCATGCCTGCCTGCCTCTCCGCGAGCCGAGCGGCGCGCTGGTGGTCCGCCCACCCCGGCACGCCTCAGGCAGACCCTGAAACCGCCGAGTGAGATTCGACGCAGCTCAGAATCAAGATCCGGGCCAAGGGTCCCGCCGCCGGGTGAGAGGCCGAAAGGACAGCAATTTCCGGCCCACTGGTCGACGCGAAAGCAACAGTCAGGCCGCCAGCAGCGCCGAATTCGGGCGCCTGCACCGACAACTTGACGGGGTGTCCGGAAGAATGACCGGTGCCGCCGGGCGACTGCGCGATGGCTCCCGCCGCGCACGACGGCTCCCCCACGGGCGGCGGCTCACGCCCGCGCGTCGTAGGCGCCGTACTGCCCGACACCTCCCGTGCCGCCGCGCTATGGTGGGCCCCCCGCCTCACCGATGCGCCGTTCGGGTGGCACTGCCTTGGTGTCCGTCGCACGCTCCACCCACCCTACGACGCTCCATCGCCCGCACCGCGGGGGGCTCTTCGCGGAGCGGTTGGGTGACGCACTGCTCTTCGTGTGGGCGGTGTACACGCTGGCGCGGCACCTGCTCCTTCTCGCCGAGGGCGTCGGCCACTCGGTGTTACACGGGGCGTGGAGCGCCAGTTGCGTAGCACTGCTCGTGGTGCTGGCCCTTCGCCGTGGCCGTCACCGCAGCCACGGGCCGAGTCGCGTGCTCTGGATCGTCGTGGAGGCGGCGCTGCTGGGGGCGCCGCTGTGGAGCCTGGCGGCACTCAGTCAGCGTGCCCCGAGCGAGCTCGGCAGCCACGCGTGGATCGCGCAGGAGTGGGCGAAGCTCCCCGCCAATCTCGGAATCATCGCGCGCGCCTCACCCACGACGGCCGTGCTCCACGCGGCACTCGCGCTGGGCCTGGTGGCGACGGCTGCGGCACAGGTGCGGTGGTTGCCCGCGTGCGTCGCGGCGGGGGCGCTGGCGGCCTCGATGCAGCTGCTCACGGCCATCGGCGCCGACGATCGCATCGTCTTCTATGGCGCGGTATTCGGTTTGCCGTGGGCCACGGTGCTGGCAACGGCGGCCCTCGCCCGCTGGCGATGGTTGGCGCGCGCCGCGCTCCCGGCGTCGCTCACCTCGTTGCTGCTGGTGAGCTACGCGGGTCTGGTGCCTTGGGGCAGTTCCCGGGACTTCGCCGCAGATCCCGCCGTGACCCGCGTGTATCCGACGGGCGACGACGCACCGCGCTTCCCGCTCGCGTTCCTGCGCGATTTCGAGCTCGATGCCGAGGGCGCGACCCTCTTCACGTCCTTCGGCCCGACGTCCGGACTGGTGCGTTTGGACCTGGAGCACGGCGCCGCGACGCTGGTACCGACTCCCGACGACTTGGTCCGCCACCTGATCGCCGATCCCCTTCCCGGCGGTGGCTTGCTGGCGCTCGAATGGGTGCACGGCGCGTTGCTCACGCTCACACCCGAGCCGTTCGCGATCGTCGCTCGCCAGGCGCTCACGGGGCCGCGTCGCTACGTGCCGATGAGCTTCCTCGCTGGCGGCAGCCGCGTCATCGTGGTCTTCACCGAGGAGCCCGGCATCGCCGAGCTCGACCGCGGCAGCGGAGAGATTCGCCGCTGGCTTTCGTTTCGCGATCGTGGCCTCACGCGTTTTCGCAGCGGCGCGTGGGAGATGGTCGGTGATGTCGAGGAGGGCTTCGCGATCGTGGAGATCGGGGCCACCGACGAAGCCGGCGCGTATCGGATGGTGCGCGTGGACCTGGAACGATTCGCGATCGAGAGCGATGGGCCGCTCGCCGACGGGGGGCTGGCGTTGACGCGGGTTCCGCGGCACCGAAGCGTCCTCTCGGCAGGTTTCTTCACCGATCGCATCACCGAGCTGGACGAACGCACGCTGGTCACGCGCCGGGCGCTCGTCGGACCGCTCAATTGCCGAGCGCTCGCCTACGATGCCCGGCGCGACGTGATCTACGCGCTCGCGTTCCTCCCCGGTGAGCTGTGGACGATCCGCTACGGCGACGGCGCCGTCCTGCGCCGCGATCGCGTGGGAAACAAGGCACTCTCCCTCGAGCTCGACGCCGCCCGTGACCGCCTCTACGTGGGCAGTCGCGACGGAATCTTCGCCATCGAGCTCGCGCGTTACCTGGGCGCAGCCGTGGACGTCGCCGCGCCGTCCGTCGAGTCGCGTGCTTCGGATGCTCGCGATGTCCCGTGACCGGCCGCGCTGGAACGCGGTGCTGATCGGGCTCGCCGCTTGGGTGCTGGCGCGACTCGCCTTGTGGCTGTTCACCGGGCGGTTCAACGAGGACGAGCTCGAGAACCTGCAGGTCCTGTGGCTCTACGATCATGGTCGGGTCTTCGGCCGCGATTACGTGACGTCGCACCTGCCGGCGCTGTCGCTGCTGCTCGCGCCGCTCTACCGCTGGCAGGGACCGAGCCCAGCGCTCCCCGGGCTGGTGCGGATCGCGATCGCACCCGCCGTGGCGTGGGCGGTGGTCGAGGTCGCGGCATTGGGACGGCGCCTCGCCGCGCGCACCGAGGGGGGCTGGATCGCGGTGACCTTGTTGCTCGCGTCGCCCACGCTCGCCGCGTCGCTGGTCGAGGCGCGGCCCGACGCTCTGGCGTTGCCGCTGGCACTCGCAGGCGCTCGCCTCTTCGCACGCTACACGGCCACGTCCGCGCCAAGCACGCTCGCGGGCGGTGGGTTGGCCTTCGGCGCGAGCTTCCTCTTCAATCCCAAGGCCGTGCTGCTGTGGCTCGCCACGGCCTGGGCGCTCGAGCGCCATCACGCTCGCACGCTCGCGCTGCCCAGCGGCGAGCGCACACGAAGGATGGCGGCCTTCGTGCTTCCCGCGCTCGCTCCCATCGTCTTCGTGCTGGGCGTCCTCGCCGCTCGCGGCATCGTGAGCAGCGA
>CAYVDO010000387.1:0-7742 GCA_964450125.1 uncultured bacterium | reverse complement strand
CCCGAGCCATCCAGCTCCACCGAGACGGCGATCTGCGTCTCCGTCGTGCTGCGCTCTACCCGTCCGACTCGGCTCATCGTCGACCCTCTCGTCACCAGCGTAGCGCGTGCAGTGCGGTTCTTCAGGGCCGCCAGCCGACACGCTCAGCGCGTCGCCAGAACCTCGCCGAGCCCAGCGAGGAACGCGTCGTTCTCACCAGGCTGGCCGACGGTCACGCGCAGGCATCCCTCGAGGCCGGGCTTGGTGCTGAAGTTCCGGACCGAGATCCCGCGCGCGAGAAGCCGCGACCACGTCGCGCTGGCATCGCCCGCCAGGCGGATCAGGACGAAATTCGCCTCCGAAGGGAACACGTGCACGCCCGGGATCGCCGCCAACGCCCGGCTCATTCGGCTGCGCTCGGCGACGACCTCTCGCGCCACTCTTTCGAGATCCGGCCAGTGGTCGATGGCCACCTCGGCCAGCGCCGCACTCACCGAGTTGAGGTTGAAGGGGAGCTTTGCCTTGCGTAGTTCCGCGGTCAATCGCGGGTCGGCGAATAGGAAGCCGACGCGCAACGCCGCCAACCCCACCTTGCTCAAGGTGCGTAGCACCACCAAATTCGGCCAGCGATCCCACCTGCCCAGCCAGGATTCCCTGGCGAACGGTTGGTACGCTTCGTCCACGACCACCGGGCCGTCGAATCGGTCCAGGATTTGCTCGATGGCATCGCTGGCGAGCGCGTTGCCGGTGGGGTTGTTGGGGGATGCGAGCACGATCAGCCGCGCGCGCTGGGTGCGTGCCGCGTCCAGGACCGCCTCGGGCTCGAGCTCGAAGGTATCGCTGAGCGGCACGTTGCGAACGACGAAGCCGTGGCAGCGGGCCTGAATCGGGTAAACACCAAAGCTCGGCGTGGGGACCACGACCACCGGCGGTGCGGAGTCTGCCGGCCCATCGGCGAACGCGGTGAAGAGCAGCGCGATCATCTCGTTCGAGCCGTTCCCCACCAGAACGGATTCCGGTGCGAGACCGAAGCGCCTCGCCAGGCTCGCCACCAGTGAGTCGGCATGACCCTCCGGGTAGCGTCTGAGATCGATGCGCTGCCACACGCCGTGGAATGCTTCGTCGACGATGACTGGTAGCTCGAACCCCAGCTCGTTGGCGTCGAGCTTGACGGGTACTCGCTCGTGCTCGATGGGATAGGCGACCAGCTCGCGAATGGACTCGCGGATCGTCGCGGTGGGCACGCCCTTCATCGCGGCGCCTCGCCGATTCGCGCCGTCACCGAGCGCGCGTGTGCCTCGAAGCGCTCGATCCGCGCCAGGCGCGCCGTCGGTGGCCCCAATCGGCGTAGCGCCGCCGCGGAAACCTCCAGCGTGTTGGATCGGCGGAGGAAGTCTTCGACGGAAAGCGGCGAGAAGAACCGTGCCGTGCCGCCCGTGGGCAGCACGTGGTTCGGCCCCGCGAGATAGTCGCCGATCGCTTCGGGCGTGTGCCCGCCCACGAACACCGCGCCAGCGTTCGTGAGGCGCTTCGCAACGCTGCGGGCGGCGCGGGTGTGGACCTCGAGGTGCTCGGGCGCGAGCTCGTTGGCGATCCCCACCGCTTCGTCGAGGTCACGCGTGACGATCGCCGTGCCGTTGCGGCGCAGCGATTCTCGCGCCGTCTCGCGCTTCGGCAGGGTTGCGAGTTGGCGCACGATCTCGTCGCCGATGGACCTCGCAACGCCTCGATCGGTGGCGACCAGGAACACGATCGCGTCCGGATCGTGCTCGGCCTGGCTCAAGAGGTCTGCTGCCGTCCACGCCGCTGGCACCGAGCCGTCCGCGATCACCAGTACCTCGCTCGGCCCTGCGAACGAGTCGATGTCGACCTGGCCATAAACGAGCCGCTTGGCCGTGGCGACCCACACGTTGCCCGGGCCGACGATCTTGTCGACGCGCGGGATCGTCCGCGTTCCGAACGCCATCGCGGCGATCGCCTGTGCGCCACCCACGGTGAGCACTCGCGACACGCCGGCGAGCTCGGCAGCGACGATCACGTGCGGGTCGATGCCGCGCAAACGGCGCTCGCCGACGGGCGCGGGCGGCGTCGCGAGCACGATCTCCGCTACGCCCGCGACTCGTGCCGGCACCGAGTTCATCAGCACCGTCGACGGATACGCACCGCGCCCTCCAGGTACGTACACTCCCACACGCGCCAGCGGATGCACTCGCTGCTCGAGCTTCACGCCGGCGCCGGATGCGATGGCGAAGCCCTGCGGACGGCCGCGGGCGTGGAAAGCGCGGATCCGATCCCGGGCCAGCGTGAGGTCGGCCAGCGCTTGCCTGCCCACGAGCGTGCGTGCCGTGCCGAAGGCGTCGCTGCCCAGCCACGGATCCGTTGCGGGGATGCGAACCCGGTCGAAGCGACGCGTGAACGACGCCACGGCCGTGTCCCCGCGCCTGCGGACGGCCTCGACGATCGTGCGGACCTCGGGCTCGCGCTCCGCCGAGGTGAGCGAGATGCGGCTCGCGAGGCGTGCCAATGCACGGCCGAAGCCGGGATCGGTCGTGGTGAGTGTGCGCACGCCGGTCTCGTCAGGTGAAGTCGCGTTGCCGGAACACGATCACGGCCGCGACGACGAACGCTGAGCTGAGCAGCATTCCGTAGAGCGTCGTCTCCGCAACGAAGCCCCAGGTGACGGGCTTCAGATAGAGCGCGTTTTCCTTGAGGTTGAAACGCTCCAGGTCGGGGAAGATCGCGAATGCGAACTTCCACAGCACGTGGTCGGTGAGCTTGCCGTAGGTGCTCGAGTACTTCTGCAGCTCGCCGATCGAGTGGCCGATCAAGAAGAAGAGCAGGCTCAGGATGCCGCCCGTGAACGGGCTGGTGATGGTCGAGAAGAGCAGCACCACTCCGGTGATCACCATCAGCTCGATGTAGATGAGCCAGACCGCCTGATAGGTGAGTGAGGAAATCCATCCACCGCGGGCGGAGAAGAGCCCCTGAAAGACCGCGGTCATGAGCACGAGCTGGACGGCCAGCACCATGCCGAGCCCCAGATATTTCCCGGCGAGAAACTGATGGCGTGAGATCGGCTTCGAGAGCAGCGTGACGATCGTGCGTTTCGCCATCTCCTTGTAGACGAGCCCGGTGCCGACGCTGATCGCGATCAGCACGCCGAACACGTGAATCGACGCTAGGCCGACGTTCATGACGATCCGCGCCTGCTCGCCGACCGTGACGTAGCCCAAGATCAGCGAGCTCAGGATCACGAGCACTGCAAACACCAGCAGCGAGTGAAAGATGCGGTCGCGAATTGCTTCGCGAAACGTGTTCGTGGCGATCGCGAGTATCTGCTTCATGGCGTCCCTGCTCGGCTGTTGCGGACGGCCTCGGAGAAGATCTCCTCGAGCCCCATGCGGTTGGGTGTGATCGAGAGCACGCGTCCGCCGCACTCGACGGTGCGCGCGACGAGGCGGTCCGCCTGCTCCTGGCGCGCCACGCGCACGCACCATTTGCCCTCGCGTTCGCCTGGCTCGAAAGGCTCGCCTGCAGCACAGGCGAGGGCTTCACGGTCCACGCCCTCGATCACGAGGTCGATGGACGTGGGCGCCTCGGACGCAAAGCGCGCGAGCGGGCCATCGAAGTGAATGACGCCCCCGGCGATGACCGCCACGCGATCGCAAAGCAGCTCCGCGTCCGAGAGGATGTGCGAGCTGAAGAGCACCGCTGTGCCCTGATTCTTGAGCGAAAGGAAGAGCTCGCGGACCTCACGCCGGCCGAAAGGGTCGAGACCGCTCATGGGCTCGTCCATCACCACCAGCTCGGGGTTGCCCACGAGCGCCTGGGCGAGTCCCACGCGCTGGACCCACCCCTTGGAGAGCTTCCTCAGCGGCGTGTCGCGCACCGAGCCTAGGTCGAGCCGCTCGATCAGCTCGGCGACACGCTTGCGCGCCACCGGCCGCGGCAACGCGAACAGTGCCGCCACCAGATCGAGGATCTCGCGCGGAGTGAGGTAGTCGTAGAAGTAGGGCTGCTCGGGCAGGAATCCGACGGAGTGGCGAGCGGTGCGGTCGGATGGTGGTCGCCCGAAGACGCGTACCTGACCGGCGTCCGCGCTCATCAAGCCCAGGATCACCTTGATCGTCGTGGTCTTGCCGGCGCCGTTGGGGCCGAGAAACCCGACGGTTTCGCCGCGTGCGACGTGAAGGTCGACACCGCGCAGGGCCTCGACTCGACCGAGCCCGAAGGGCGTGCGGTAGCTCTTGCGGACGCCTACGAGGCTCAGAATGCGATCTGTGGCACTGTCGAGCATTGGGGACGCCTCATCGAGCGCTGGGCTTGCGCTCCCACCAGTAGTTCGGACGGACGCTCGAGCGCACCTGCCCCGCGTCGTCGAGACGCAGCGCGCCGCCGTACGGATCGCGGGGCACGGATTGGATGAGGCCGGCGTCGACCAGTTCCTCGAGTCGTGTCGGTTTGCGCCCTTGCGCCTGCTCGAACTGCGCGGAGGCGGCGTTGACCTGGGTGGCGAGTTGGTAGAACGCACCGTGCACCACCAGCGGCTCGATCGCCTCTCGCTCCTGGCGACTTTCCGCGCCACTGTAGAGATTCAGGATGAGATCGAATGCCACGGTGGGATCGTCGGGGCGCGCGAGCGCGGCGCTCATCGAGCGCTTGGAGGCCTCGGGCGTCTCGCGGAGGGTCGCTGCCTCGCTGAAGTATTGGATCGCCCGACCTCGGTCGTGTAGCCACACGAAATAGTTGAGCCCGAGGTAGTAGGGGAACTTGTAGCTCGCCGGGAATCGCTTCCGGCCCTTGTCGAGGATCGCGTTCGCGTCTTCCACCCGATCCCAGCCGGTCAACCAGAAGTTGGCGATGAGGTAGGGCGCGGCGTAGCCAGGGTCGATGTCGGTGACGATGTCCGCGTACTGATACGTGTATTTGAATCCCTGAGCGCGATCCGTCCAGTTGCCGACGCACTGCACGAGCTTTGCCCACAGCAAATCCGCAGCGAGTTGATGGAAGCCGAAGCTCGACGCGCGGAAGAACTCGGGCTTGGGAAGGTAGAGGGCGTCGTTGGGCAGGGTCCGGTGGGTCTGATCGCGGGCGAGAAGGCGAGTGTGGAGCGTCGCGGCGCAGGCGACGAGCAACACGAGGGTCGCGACCAATGCGACGAGTGGGCGCTTGGAGGTCATCGCAGGTTCGTGGGAGTGGGCTCGATGTCATGCCGCGTGAGGCGCGACTGCGCGCCAAGCTTGGCACAACCCGAGCGCGCTGGTAGCCGCGGCGCGGGACGTGCGATTGCGCGCTCGTCGACGTGCACGTCTCATGGGGCAAAGGCGAACGCGCCGCTTCGCGCTACTCGGCCACGCGCCGGATTCGAGCGCCCAGGGCGACGAGCTTGCGGTCCAGCTCCGCGTAGCCGCGGTCCAGGTGGTACACGCGACGAATCTCGGTGACGCCTTCGGCTGCCAGTCCGGCCAGCACCAGCGCAGCGCTGGCGCGCAGATCCGTGGCCATCACCGGCGCCGCGGTCAGGCGCTCGACTCCTTCGACGAAGGCCGTCGGTCCCTGGACGTCGATGCGCGCGCCCATCCGCTCGAGCTCGGACACGTGCATGAATCGGCTCTCGAAGATCGTCTCGGTGATGGCGCTCGTTCCCAGCGCCAGGCATACGAGGCTGGTGAGCTGCGCCTGCATGTCGGTGGGAAAACCGGGAAACGGCAGGGTCGTCACGTCGACGGGGCGCGGTGCCCCGTCCATGCGCAAGCGAATGCCATCTGCCAGGCGCGTGATCGCGGCGCCGCTCTGGCTCAGCTTGGCGAGGACCGCTTCCAGGTGCTCGGCGCGCGCACCGCGCACCACCACGTCGCCGCCGGTGATGGCAGCGGCCACCAGCAGCGTCCCGGCTTCGATCCGATCGGGCATGATCGTGTGCTCGACGCCGTGCAGGCGCTCGACCCCCTCGATGCGCATCTCTGGCGTTCCTGCGCCTTCGATGCGCGCGCCCATGCGCGCCAACATCTGCGCCAGATCGACGACCTCAGGCTCGAGCGCAGCACCCTTGATTCGGGTCACGCCTTTGGCTAGCACCGCGGCCATCATCAGGTTTTCCGTTCCCGTGACCGTCGGTCGCGTCCATTCGATGGTCGCGCCCACCAGCCGATCCGCTTCGGCGCGAATGTAGCCGCCCTCGAGCTCGAGGCGGGCACCCATCTTCGCCAGCCCTTCGAGGTGCATGTTCATGGGGCGCGCGCCGATCGCACAGCCGCCGGGCAGCGACACTGCGGCGCGCCCGGTTCGGGCGAGGAGCGGCCCGAGGACGATCGCCGAGGCGCGCATGGTCCGCACGAGGTCGTAGGGCGCGACCGGTTCGCTGACTTGGCGGGCCTCGACCTCCAACACGCCGTCCGTGCGCTCGGTTCGCGCGCCGACGAGGTCGAGGAGCTTGCGCATGGTCATGAGATCGCGCACCTCGGGGACGTTGCGGAGCCGGCACGGCTCGGCGGTGAGCAGGCACGCTGCGAGCACGGGGAGCGCGCTGTTCTTGGCGCCAGCGACGTCGATCTCACCCGTGATTCTCGGCCCTCCCTCGATCAAGAGCTTGTCCATGGGTGTCGATCTCCGTTCTACGCCGACGCTCAGCGCGTCGCGACGACCACGCGTGGACGCCCGTCGAGATCCGCGTGCACGGTAGCCGCTGTGAAGCCCGCAGTGGCTGCGAGTGCCGCGACCTCGGGGGCCCGGGTGTGAGCCACTTCGAGCGCCAGCAAGCCGGGTCGCCGCAGATGCCGGGCCGCTTCTGCACAGATGACGCGATACGGTTCCAGGCCGTCGATCCCCCCGTCGAGCGCCAGACGCGGATCGTGCTCGCGAACCTCGGGCGCCAGGAAGTCGATCTCGCCAGTCGCCACGTAGGGCGGGTTCGACACGATCACGTCGAATGTCGCGCCCACACGAACGGGCTCCAGCCAGCGGCCGGACACGAACGCGACGCGCCGCTCGACGCCGATGCGCCGCGCGTTGCGACGCGCCACGGTGATGGCGTCGCAGCTCGCGTCGGTGGCGATCACGGTCGCGTGGGGCTGCGCGTATGCCAGCGCCAACGCGATCGCGCCGCTGCCGGTGCCGAGATCCAGCACGCGGGCTGTTTCCAGGTGCCGCTCGTCGAGCCACTCGAGTACCGCGTCGACGAGCACCTCGGTTTCGGGGCGCGGAACCAGTACGCGCTCGTCCACTTCGAGCTCGATCGCGTGGAAGCCGACCGTGCCGACCAGGTGCTGGAGCGGGACGCGTTCGGCACGTTGCCCAACCAAGACCTCGAAGCGCGCCGCGACGCCGTCGTCGAGGGGTGCCGACGCGTGCGACGCGAGCTCGAGCGGCGTGGTCCCGCTCGCATGCGCGAGGAGCGCAAGCGCGTCTTGGGCCGCATTCTCGACGTCGTGAGCGAGCAAACGCCGCGTCGCTTCCCGCAGCGCATCGTGGCGCGTGCCGAGCAGGCTCACGTGGGAGCCTCGGCGTCGAGAAGAGCCTGATGGAGCGGATCGAGATCGCCTTCGAGCACTCGGTCGATCTGGTGCAGGGTGAGGCCGATGCGGTGGTCCGTCACGCGACCTTGCGGGAAGTTGTACGTGCGGATGCGCTCGCTGCGGTCGCCAGTTCCCACTTGGCTCTTGCGATCGAGCGCGCGCTCGCGAGCCTTGGCCTCGCGCTCGCGCTCGAGCAGCCGCGCTTTCAAGATCGACTTGGCGCGCGCCTTGTTCTTGTGTTGCGACTGT
>CAYVDO010000386.1:3643-7744 GCA_964450125.1 uncultured bacterium | reverse complement strand
GGTGCCGACCACGGCCACCGTGGTGGGCGCTTCGAGGTACGCATCGAGAGCGTCCAGGCCGCAGCAGGTGAGCGCGCTGATGACGTGGACCTCGGCATTGGGAGCCGCTGCACGGGCGCGCTCGGCGTACGGAGCGGGATCGTCGACGAGATCGGCCTTGCTCAACACCACCACCAACCGCACCCCACCCTCGGCGAGGATCGTCGCGAAGCGCTCGATGCGGCGCTCGTTGACGTCACGCCCGAGCGCCACCAGGAGGAACGCGGTGTCGACGTTGGCCGCCAGCGTCTGCACGACGACCGATTTGCCCGCCGCCTTGCGCTCGATCCAGGTCCGGCGCGGTAGCACGCTCACGATGACGCGTTGCTCGTCGCCCGGATCCCCGGCACGCAGCGCGACCCAGTCGCCCACCACCGGGCGCGACGCGTCGCCCGTCTCGACGTCGTGACGCAGCCGGCCCGCCATCGTGGCGAGAAACTCGCCGCCGGCGCACGCGACGGTCCAGTAGTTGGGATGCTCGCTGGTGACGCGACCCACGAGCTCGAGGGGAAGCTCGCTGGCCCGGACGATCGCCTGCCAGGCGTCGTCGAGCCCCAGATCGAAGAGGCGCTCGCTCATGGCGAGTGCCACTTTAGCCCGAGGGTGAGGGAAGCGGTCGGAATGGAGCGGACGTCGCGGCGACGCGGGCTGAAGCAAGCGCTTTCAGCGTTGAACTGCGTTCGCACGTCCGAGGAACGGCGCGCGCCAGCAGCGCGCCGCGAGCGAAGCGAGTGACTCGGGGCGGGGGCCTGAAAAGCCCCCCGGGACAACATCCGCTCAGGCGAGTTCGCGACGCTCGACTGGCATCGAGTGCCGCTCGTCGTGGCGGTCGCTACGCTCGACGCGACGATCATCGCGGCGCTCGTGGGCCACGGCCGCACGTTCCGTGCGGCGTTCCGAGCCTGGTGCGACGGCGGCCAACACGGCGCGCGCATTCGATTGCTCGGTGCTGCCGAGGGCCGACGCCGACTGGCGCGCCAGCGCGGTCTCGCTGGCGGGAACCGCCGCGGTCGAAGCCGTCGCGCTGCCACCATCCGCCGTCAGCCACTGAAACGCCTGGTTCGAGCCGTCGTAGTCGCGGATCACGTCCACCCAATAGGTACCGTACTCGTCGCGGACCTGGATCTTGTCGGTGTCGACCGCGGTCACGTTCAAGCCTGCGGCCTGGAGCTCCCGCACCATGGACTCGAGGAGCGATTGGGCGCTCGCCTTGTCGTGGACCGTCGAGAGATCGTCGTTCCACGCGACGCGCGCGAATTGGTACTTGGAAGTCTGGTGCGTGGGATCGGCGATCTTGTCGTAGTTGAAGCCGGCCATCTCCGACTTCGGCAGACCGCTGGTGTTGCTCGCCCCCGGGACGCTCGGCGGTGGAACGGTCAGGGTGGCCGGTGTGGTCGCGCTCGGATTGCCGAGTAGCGCCGACAGCACGCTCGAGAACTCGGACGCGCTCAGCTCGCCGTTCTTGTCGGCGTCGTACTGATTCAGGATTTGGAGCGTCAGGTCCTGAACGGAGCTCTGCGCCGTGACGGCTGCTGTCGACATGCTTCCCTCCCTGGAAGCGGCTCTGGTGGCCCGCTGTGACGCTCGGCGAGTGTGCAAGGCGCGATACCGCGCCGGAGTGTCGCAGCGGCTCGCGGAAATCCAGCCGGTTGCGTGCGGAGCGGCGCACCCCGGGGATGGCTCTCGGCAGAATGTGCCGCGCGCCGCGGCAGGCGGGAGGTATAAGGGGATCGGGGCTCTGCGGATCGATGCCGCACCCCTGTCATCGGCAGCAGCGGCGATCTAGATGAGCCGCTCTGCTGGAGGTTCCGTGGACGATGTGACGTCGGTGAAACCCGAGTCGAACGAGATCACGGGCGGCTTGCGCCGCGAGCACGAGCTGATCCTGCGTGCGGCCACGGCGCTCGAACGCTGCGGAGCGCGTGTCGCCGAATCGCAAGGCTTGGCCGAAACCGAAGCACGGCGTCTCGACACGCTGATCGAGTTCTTCCGCGTCTTCGTCGAGCGCTGGCATCACGCCAAGGAAGAGAGCGTGTTGGTGCCGAGCCTGCTCGCTTCCGGTGTTTCACGTCAGGACGGACCGCTCGCCGAGGTCGTCGAGCAGCACGTGCGCGGGGCGGATCTGCTTTCGCAGCTCGCAAGCGGTGATCGCCGGCAGGCAGCCCATGCAATCCCCGCGTATGCCGAGTTCTTGCGCCAGCATCTGTTGCTGGAAGAGCGCAGCGTGTTCCCGATGGCCGAGAAAGCACTCGGCCGCGCTGCCAAGGAGAAGCTCGATGCGGAGTTCGAGCGCATCGATCTTCAGATGGGAGCGCCGCAATCGCTGGTGCGATTCGAAGACGAGATCACGAGCCTGCTCGCGCCGCTGAGCGACCTGATTCGGGGCGCCGGTCGGCAAGGCTGACCCCGAAGCTCGGCATCGCGCATCGCGGTTCCGACGCGCGACGTGTCAGCCGGAATTCAGCGTGCTGGGGCTGCCGAGGTCGAGTGCCGCGTTCAAGTAAGCGACGATCGCCGGCACGTCGTTCGCCACCCAGCACCACACGTCGCGTGGATTGAATCGCCAGAACACCTGGCCGGAGCGGAACCGGCCGAGGTCGAGCCACACCGGGTAGTGCTCGACGCAGATCGCCCAGCAGTCGAACGCGTGGTGTTGAAAGTCTTCTTGCTCGCCGATGAAGCGATCGAGCCCCGCCCACGACAGGCGCCGGTAGCGCGCATCGATCTGCTTGGCGCGAAATGCGTTGCACAGCACGCGGTACGCGCGACGATGCGCGGGTGAGGTCACCAGCGGTGGGATGAGCGTCCCCCAGGTCGAGTGGAGGTTGGCGCTGGCGGCGAATCGCTGGGCGTCGTGGAGATCGGCGAGTGCTCGGGTCTCGGGCTCGCTCAGCGGATGGGTGCCGCGATAGAACGCGTTCGTGGGATCATCGGACCCGGTTCGCCAGCCGCCCAACGTGGTGAGCACGGGGCGCGCCGGCGCCGGCAGCGGGTAGTTCCTGTTGAGGTCCACGCCGCGAGCGTTGGTGCGCAGATCCTTGAGCGCACCGAACCCTTCCTCGTCCCACGTGCGCGCGTAACCGTCCGGGTTGAGCGACGCCACCACCCAGATCTCGGCGCGTGCGCGCAGGCGATCCATCTCCGGGGACGGAGACGTGAGCCCGTCGAGGAGCCCGATCGCAGTCTCGCTTGCGATGTATTCGAGGCCGTGGATTCCCGCGCAGACCAACACGCGTTCCACGGGTCGGCGGGCGTCCGAGCGCGACGACGGAATGCGGGCCGCGAGGATGGGGCGGCCGAGCTGGCTGGTTCCGATCCTGACCACCGCGCCGCCCAAGGCGAGGGCGGCGGCGGTGAGCCGCGTATCGCGCTGCTCGGGCGAGGTGTAAGGGGCGAGCGCGTCGCTCACGAGCGCGCGCTCGCTACCGCGCTGCGCGCGGTCGAGCGTGCGCGGGTCGGCGAATCACTTCGTGGGTGCGAGCGCCGCATCGATGATCTCGCGGAAGCTCTCGAAGGGTTGGGCGCCGCTCAGGTTCTCGCCGTTCACGAAGAAGGCCGGCGTTCCGTTGACTCCGAGGCTGCTCGCTTCCTCGGCCTGCGCCTTCACGTCCGCGGCGGTCTGGCGCTCGTCGAAGCAGGTCGTCCACTTGGTCATGTCGATCTTGCTGCCCTTCAAGAGCTCTTTCGCTTTGGCCTCGAGGTTTTCCAGGTTGATCTCGCTCTGGTGCTCGAAGAAGCCGCGGTAAGCGGCCCAGAAGGCGTCGGCGCTCTGACGCTTGGCGCATTCGGCGGCGACTGCGGCGGGCTCAGCCCAGGGATGGAACGGCAGCGGGTAGTGCTTGTAATAGAACTTGACCTTGCCCTCGTAGTGCTTGAGCACCTCGTTCTCGAGGGTCGCGTAGCCCCGTGAGCAATAGGGACATTGGAAGTCGGAGTATTCGACGATCGTCACCTTGGCGTCGGCGGGCCCACGGAACGGCTGGCCCTCCAGGTTGATCTTGCCGGCTGCAGCTTTCGCCTGGTCGCGCGCTTCCTTGGCGAGATCGACGGTCACGTCCTGCG
>CAYVDO010000386.1:0-3633 GCA_964450125.1 uncultured bacterium | reverse complement strand
CAGGGAAAAATCCTGGGCTGGAACCGACGGGCGGAAAAGATGTTCGGCTATTCGAGAGATCGACGGTCACGTCCTGCGGCGTGCCGAACATCGCCCAATGGCCGTCGGCGGAGATCACGAACGGTACGGTCTGACGCTTGGGTGGCTGACCGATCTCGAGGGTGCCTTCCTTCGATCCCGCGAAGGCCGTGGAAGCGCGTACGGGGGAGACCGAGATCGGCACCTGACGGGGCACGTTCGCCTTGTTGCGGAAGAAGCTCGCGAGCTGGTCCGCGTTGGCGAGCGGCGCGGCGGCGTCGGGAGCGGTGGCAGCAGGCGCTTCAGGCTGCTTGGCGGCGCAGCCCGCGAGCGCGACGAGCGTCAGGGCCACGGAGGTGAAACGCGTGAGCGATCGCAGGACCATTCGTTCTCCGTTGTCGGGCGACGGCGAGGGAGGGTTACCATCCCGCGCTTCCCGGCGCGGAGCAAGCGGCGGCTACGCCCGCCGTGAGCGCTGGGCGTCGAGGCGGATGTGGTTCGGCAGATCGGCGTGGCGAGTCGATCAGTGGTAACGGGCGTTCGCGGCCGGTGACGCGGGCGCTTGCGCGTTCGGCAGGATCCACGGATCGACCAGCAAGCCACCAGCAGGCGCCTGCAGCGCTTCGCTCGGGCTGCCCGGGCCGTGGCCCGGCGCGATCCAGCCCGAGGGGACGTTGCCGAACACGCGCCGTGGCGGTTGCAGCGGCTGGCGGCGATGGTCGTTCTCGGTGGTCACGCCGGGAAGAGGATCGAGGGCTGCGAGCGTGAGCCCGCCCTTCGAATGCGCCGTGTGGCAGGTGAGGCAGAAGGCGTTCTGCGAGGAGTCTGGGCGCGGTACGCCGGCGCGCAGCG
Source organism: uncultured bacterium (assembly GCA_964450125.1). Lineage (GTDB taxonomy): Bacteria > JADJOY01 > JADJOY01 > JADJOY01 > JADJOY01 > JADJOY01. Next base: position 2,763 of record CAYVDO010000386.1, on the reverse strand, counting down.
GGCCCTCGGGGAAGTTGATGTGCTGGCGCACCGACGTCGTTCCCACGGGCAAGTTGGCGAGGTTGGCAGCGTAGTCGGCCGTGTAGTCGTGGTGGCAGAAGAAGCGCGCGTCGGGGGACGCGATGCCCGCGGCGGCAGCGATCTCGGCGTGCGCCCAGGCGGGGTAGTCCGCTGCGGAGTCGGCGAGTGTGGGGCTGTCGTCGATGTGCGCCAACGTCCCGTGAGCGTGGTTGCACGCCACCTCGGGGTTCACGTCGTGAGCGAGCACCTTGAAATCGTCGATCCAACCGCGGAAGCCTGCGCCGGTTTGGCTGGCGTCGCCCAGCGCCAGCTCGCCCTCGCTCATGGCGAAGAGCGGCGTGGCAGTGTCGAAGCGGTCGAGAGGGAAGCCGTCGTGGAGCAGTGTGACGGTGCGGCCCAGGTTCGTGATCCGGAATCCCAGGTGAAACCAGCCGGACGCCGCCGATGGCAAGGCGACCTGGTGAACGGTGGATCCGTCGAGCACGTATTCCACGCTGGCGTGTCCGGCGACGCGGATGGCGCTGCCATCGGGGAACGTGGCCACGGTACGCAGCGAGTCGTCATCGGCGCGCGGATCGAGGAAGACGCTCACGTACCAGATCACGTCGCTGATCGAGCGCGACTGGGCGGGCACCGGATAGCGAATCGCGTTCGAGCCGGTGAGCCAGAAGCCTTTACCCTGGATGCCGCCCAGCGCGACGGGCTCGATACGCCCGGTGCGTGCGGTGACGCGACCGTAGGGCGGAAGGTTCCAACCGGGGGACGTCGCCGCGTTCTGGACGTGGATGTCCTCGAACTGATCCGGCTGCAAGACGTAGAAGCCGGCTTGTGCGATCGGCAGTACCACCTGGCGCACCTGGCCGTTCCAGTAGTGGGGTGTGGCGATCGATTCGCCGCGCTCGTTGTAGATGGGCGTGACCGAGGCCTGCATGTTCGACACGATGAAGGCGTTGGGATCCACGTAATCGTCGAACACGATCTCTTCGCTGCCGACTCCGGTGCTCATCAGCCACACCACGTCGCGCGGCGTGATCGGCGTCGCCTCGGGGTCGTAGTTGAACAGGTTCATCACCGAATCGAGGATGTTGGCGTTGTGCGTATAGCCCTCGGGATACGGGCCGCCGGCGTAGCGCACGCTGTCGATGAAGCGCCCCGAGCCCAGGCGCGTGGCGACGTCCTCGCCGGCGGCATTGCGGTAGAGGTCGACGAGGAAGTGGGCGGCGGGAGTCACGCCGATCGCCCAGTCGAGGTTGTTGATCAGCCCGTCGAGGTGCACGAACTTACCGTGCGTCCAGAGCCCAGCCACCAGGAAGCCGCGGTCCCAGTCGTTGTTCTCGACGTAGCTCTCGCAGCCGGCGGTCACGCAGCGGCGCGGATAGTCCTCTGGGGATTGCTCGACCATGCGGCCCGGCACGCCCGCCATGAACACGTTGGTGCCGTCGCGATCGACCCACGGATAGGTGCCGCCGACGTCCTCGCCGTCGGCGATGAGGTTGCCCTCTGCGTCGCGGAACGGATACGCGGCGAGGCCGTAGCGGCCGATCATCTGCGGATCGAAGGGTGCGTGCGAGATCGGGTGGAAGTCCCGCCACTGCGTGACGTCGCAAGGCGCGGCATCGTCGGGCAGCACCGAGTACGCGAGATCGTAGAAGCGCACCTTGGTCTCGCCCGTCTCGGGGTTGAGCCAGCCGCGGGGCGCGCGCCCCCAGCGGCCTGTGAGCAGCCGTCCGTCGCGGGTGACGGCCGGCTCGGTCCATTCGTTGTTGAGCAGGATGAAGGCTCCCGCCACCGGTGTGCCGAGGTCCACGCGGACGATGCGCGCAGCGGCCGTCTTGGGGTTCTCCACCTCGACCTCGACCGGCGTACCCCAGAGCTGCGAGCCCAGGATCGACGCCGAGGTGGTGCTGATGACGGTGAAGTCGTAGCAGTCGTGAGTGCTGCCGGGGCCGCACGGCTGCGGATTCGGGTGCTCGCCGGGCGTGGGGAACGGGAGCGTGGGATCGCAGATCGCGTGATGGCCGAGGCGCGTCACGGACGGGTCGAGCGCCGGCGGGAAGGGCACGTCGAAGGGCGTGGGATCGGCGAGGATCAGGGCGCCCGGCGGGCCGCTCATGATCGGTTCGCCGAGGCGCTCGGGAGCGAACAGGTAGAACGACAGGTTGTGTGCCAGCTCGTAGGTGCCGGGCGGGCCACCCTGCACCCGAATCGCGATCCGGCCATCCATGGTGGTGCGGTGGCCGGGTACGAACGGGTGCGTGAAATTCACGTCGTCGTCGATCATCGCGACGTCACGCTGGATGGCCGGCGGCTCGGGCCGCTCGGGACGGGTGCAGCTCGTGAGCAGGATCAGCGCCGACAGGGAAGCAGCGGCTCGGACGTTGGGGCGCATCCGGTCGACCTCGGGGTGGCTGTGGATGTGAGCGGGCCGTGTGCGCGAGCGCGCGCTCAGCAGTCCAGTTATACGACCCTCACCGATGTGGGGTAAAGCAAGGAGCCGGAGCGGGCGAGGGTGCAGCCCGTGGCCGTCCACGCCGAGCATCGGGATGCTGGCGAGCGCTTGCGCTCGCGGCGGAATGAACGGGGTGGACGAACGCGGACGTGGCTCAATCCGATCAACCACCGAGAGAAGACGCCGGACTCCCGCGGGGAGGTTTCGCCTGGGCGAGTGTGGCTAGCAGGCTGCTGAAAAACTCGCAGTCGCGAGTTTTTCGAGCCTGCCGATGCTTCCTCGGGGGTCTGTTC
>CAYVDO010000385.1:0-7750 GCA_964450125.1 uncultured bacterium | reverse complement strand
GAAGCGATGCGGAGAATCGAGCGGCGGAAGCGCGTCCGCCGCGCTCGCCGCGACCAAGGCCGCTACCCGCTCGCGACGACTCGACGACGCGAGCGCACGGTCGACCAACGTGAACTCGGCGAGCGCGCGTTCCACGCGCACCACGTCGGCGTCCGACCAGCTCGGGGCGCTCGCGTTAGACACCCACCCCACCCGAGTCCAGAAGCGCCACGTGCTCCGCGAGGAGCGTGCGGAAGCGCTCGGTCGAGAACGACGCGACGCGTTCGCGTTGCCGCGCTACGACGGCAGCGCGCACCTCGCGATCCAGGTGAAGCAGCCTGACCGCCGACGCCGCCCAATCGCAGCGCCGCTCTTCGAGCAACACGCCGGCCCCACCCAATGTTTCTGCGATCCCGCCTGCAGCGAAAGCGACCACCGGCACGTCGAAGTGCATCGCCTCGACGAGCGGCACGCAAAAACCCTCGTGAGCGCTCGCGCACACGTAGGCGGCGGCGACGCGGTAGCACGCTGCGAGCGCTGCCGGCGAGACCTGACCGAGCATCAACACACCCGTGAGACCCAGATCGCGCGCCATGTCGAGAAGAGCCATCGAATACGTCTCGGTGTCGCGGTCGGTTCCCACCAACCAGAGCTCGGCGTGCGGCTCGTGCGCCTGGACGTGAGCGAGAATGCGAAGCAGGTCCTCGTAGCGTTTGTTGGGTGCCAAGCGCCCCACGTGGAGCAGCACCGGTCCCTTCCCCGCGGCCCGGCCCGTCCACTCGGGGTCCGGCGTCACGTTCGCGAGCTCGTTCGGTACGGCGATGGGTAGGACACCGGTGCGTGCGAAGCCGAGCGCCGCGAGCTCGCCGCGATTGAACTCGCTCACTCCCAGCGCGAGGTCGACGTGGCCGACCAACCCGCGCAGCTCGTCGCGGCCGGCTCGTAACGCTGCGGCTACCCGGCCATTGATGCCGTCGAAGAACTCGGGGGGGGTGATGTTGTGGTAGACGATTGCGCGCTTGCAGCGGGCCGCGGCGAAGGTCGTGGCGATCCGCGAGCCGATCGAGAAGTGGAAGAGCACCGCATCGCAGGTCGCATCGTCGAAGCGCGTGTACGACTGGGCCCTCGCCGCAAGATCCGGATGCGCGTTCTCGCAGAACACTCCTGCCGAGGCGCCCGCTTCCCGCAGCGCGTCGTCGATCATCAACACGTGATGGGTGATCGCGTCGGCGATCGACACGTTGAGCACCATCTGCGCGATTCGCGGCGTGCTCGTCACGACGAGAGCTCCGCGAGCCCACGGTCGAAGCGCCCGATCACCGCATCCCAGGCGTACTCGCGCTCCACGTAGCGACGCCCCGCGAGCCCCATGCGCCGCGCGGTTTCCGGGTTTTCGATCAGGAAGTCGATCGCGCTCCCCAGCTCGGCGGCGTTCTCGAACCAGAGCCCGGCGCCCGCCTCCTGGGCATGACGGCGCGTGACCGCGCAGCGTCCGTGCACCAGCACCGGCCGCTCGCCGAGCCACGCTTCCATCAACACGATCGAGAAGCTCTCGTTCACCGACGGCTGCACCACCGCGAGCGCACCGGAGATGGCGTCACGCTTCTCGTCTTCGGCCAGGAAGTCGAGATCGACGATCGAGACACCGGCGCCGCGCGGCAGCTCGAGCTCGCCGCTGCCAGCGAACACGAGCTGCACGTCGCCGCGCCGCCGGCAACCGGCGCTCGCGAACAGGCGCGCCAGCCAGTTGGTGTTCTTGCCGTCTTCCTTGCGCCCGAAATAGAGCACGTATGGCCCGCGGATGCCGTGCGCCGCGCGAAAACGCTCGCCCGAGGCCACGCGCGGCGCGAGATCGAATCCCATCCCCACGACGTGCTCGCGGCTGCCGTCGAGACCGTAGAGGCGCGTCGCCAGCTCACCCTCGGGCGCGCTGTTGAAGAGGATCGAGCGCACACCTTCGAAGAGATTGCGCACGATACGCAGATACGCGTAGGGCTCGTCGTGTAGACACGGGATGAGCACGCTCTTGTGTGGTGCGAGCGTGGCGCCGGTGAGGGTCACACCGAAGAGGTACGGCAGGAACACCAACCCGTCCACGTCGTCGGCGTGACGCGCGATGTGGTCCAGCAACCCGTCCGAGTTGACGCTGTGGGTCAGCCATTCGAGCTCCTCGTCGAGGCTGAGCCCGAGCTGATGGTGGATGCGGTGCTGGAGATGGACGAAGAGCTCGAGATTGCGCGGGTTGGTGCGAAAGCGGCGTACCGTGAGGTCGCCGACGCGCGTCGCGCCTTCCGGGAAGTGATCGGCCCACGAGTGGTGATCGAGCGCGCAGGTGGTCCAGACCTCGGTTTGGTAGCGTTCGCGCGGCAGATGGCGCAGCATCTGGAGCGCCAACGTCTCCGCGCCCCCCACCAACCCCTCCGCGAAGCGCGGGATCACGAACGCGAGCTTCATCGCGAGTCGGGCTCGGAGGCTCGCGCGGGCTGCGACGCGGCGGTGGACTCGAGCTCGCGCACCCGACGTCGCAGGCGCCCGAGGTCGGCGATGAGGATCCGTACCAGGTCGAGCACCGCGCGGTTGAAGCTCGCTTGGCGTTCGAAGAAGGGATCGAGCTCGAACGCGAGGATGCGACGCGCGAGCTTCTTCGCTGCGACCAGGAGCGGCCCGACGACGCGGCGATGCGAAGCGATGGGAGGTGCCTCGGCGACGTTCCAGAGCCGCAGCATCCGCCGGTATGCCTCGAAGAGCGCCTCGTCCTCGGGGCCCTGTTCGAGTGGGATGCGCAGCTCGTAACCATCCACTCGCGCGAGATACGCAGCGCTCGGCGCGGCAATCGCGTGCACGCGCTCCAACCGGGCGAGCGCGTCCGCGGGATCGACCCCGACGGTGCCGATGGAGACCGGTGTTCGCGCGCTCGCCGCGTTGCTCACGAGTGTGCCCCGCGGTCGGCGCGCCCGCGCGCGCGGGGGCCGATCTCGCCGAGAAATCGGATCAGCGCCTCGGCGGTGCGCGCCGGGGCATGCTCCCGCTCCACGTACTCCCGCGCGCGACGCCCGATCTCCGTACCCAGGCGCGGCTCGGCGATCAGCGCCGCGAGGCTCGCCACGAGGTGATCGTGCTCGCGCGCGCCCAGATCGATGGGTATGGCGGTTCCTGCGGGCAACTCGCTCATCGCACCGAGATCGCTCAGCAACACCGGACGGCCACGCTCCATGGCCGCGAGCACCGCGGCGGAAGTCTCACCGCGATGAGGATAGCGAAGCGCCACGATCGCGTCGCAGGCGGCCGCCCACATCGCGTAGCGTTCGGCGCTCACGCGCCCGGTGACGGCGATGCGTGCTCGCGCGGGCGACACGGCCACCCGCGCTTCGAGCCCGGTCCAGCTCGGCACCTCGCCGACGAAGACCAGACGCAATGCGGGCAGGCGCGCCGCGAGCTCCTCGAACGCGGCGAGAAGCGCGTCGGGGCGCTTCATCGGGGTCTGCACGCCGAACGAGCCGATCCAGAACGCGTCCTCGTCGATGCCTAGGCTGCGGCGCGCGTTGCGCGGGTCTGGCGGAGGTGCAGACGACGCGACCGCCAGCGGGACCCTGGCCAAGGGCCCGGTGAAACCGAGCGCTCGTGCGCGACGTGCGGCGTGCGCGCTGAACACGGCGACGCCGCTCGCTGCCTCGAGAACGCGCCCCACGCACGGCAGCGCGTAGTAGAGGGTGTCGCCGCCGAATCCTCGGGTGACGAGCGCCGCGGCGCGCGCGCCGTCGCGGCCATGATCGCGGGTGAGCGCTTCCGCGTATCCGGTCTCGTCGCCACGATCCAGCGTGGTGGCCATCACCAGGTGATGAAGCACCAGATCGTGGAGCAAGAGCACGCCACCGTGCGAGAGCACGTGGCGATACGACTGTTCGTGGTGGAGGCTGTTACCGAGCTGATGCACCACGTGACCGAACGCGAGGTCGCGATCCACGGCTGCGAAGAGCCGCCCATCCGCGACGGGGACTTCGATGCCGGACGGCAGCGCGACCGCCTCGTCGGGAGCGTCGACGAAGACACTCACCTCTGCGCGCGCCGCGAGCGCCGGCAGGAGCGTTGCCCCGAAGTCGGCGACGCCGCTCGCGGCTGGCGGCAGCGGTGTGAAGAACGCGATGGACGACTCGGTTTCCCGCGCAGCGCGGGTCCGAGCACCTTTCTGCCACGGGCGCTCCGGGGGGGTCGCGAGGTCGCGGTACACCTCGACGGTCGCCCGCGCCACCGCGTCCCAAGTGAACTTGGCCGCCTGCTCGAGGCCGCGCGCGCGCAGCTCGGCAGCGCGGGCGGGATTGGCGAGCACGCCGTCGAGCGCCGCGCGCATCGCGCCGGGATCGAGCGGGTCCACGAGCTCCGCCGCGTCGCCGGCGATCTCCGGCATCGACGAAACCGACGAGCAGATCACGGGCGTGCCGCAGCGCATCGCCTCGAGCACCGGCAGGCCGAACCCTTCGTATCGGGAGGGGAAGACCAAGAGCGATGCGAGGTTGTAGAGACGCACCTGGTCGTCGTCGGGAACGAAGCCGGTGAGCACCAACTCGTTCGAGAGCCCCACCGCCTCCGCCATCGCACGCACACGCCGTCGTTCCTCGTCGCTGAGTCGGCACACCACGACCAGCTTGTGGGTCCGTCGCGCTTCGGCGGCGGCGAAAGCCTCGAACAGCCGTTCGAAGTTCTTCCGGAAGTCGTAGCCGCCGGTGTAGAGCACGAACCGCTCGCCGACACCCCAACGCGCACGGACCGAGCCATCGGGATCGGGGTTCTCGAGAACGCGAAACCGGTCGTCGGCGGCGGCCCAGACCACGTGCACGCGCTCGGGCGGAATGCCGAGCGAACGAACCAGATCGCGCTTGGTGCACTCGCTGATGGCGAGCAAGCGATCGGCCCGCGTGAGCCCGGCCAGGATGCGCTCGTACTCGAAGCGAAAGCGTGGCGAGGCGCCCGACAGGTACTCGTGCGGGAAGAGATGCGGGATGAGATCGTAGACGGTCGCCACCACACGCACGTGGGGGACGTCGAGCGGGACCCAGACCTCCCATTCGAAGGGCGAGGTCGAGTGGTAGATCGCACAGTCGCGTTCGAGCGCGCGCGCGGCGACGCCGGCTTCGGTGGCCTTGCGATCGTGCTCGCGCCGCTCCTCGACGTCGCGCAGCCGGTCGCTCTCGAGCAGGCTCACGCCACGGCCGCGCCCCAACGCCGCGACGAGCCCATCGAGGGTGTCGCCTGTGGGCATCCACCCGTTCACCAGCCCGTGCAGCTCGAGACCCGGCTGGGCCGCGAGCGCGCGCACGTGGTTACGCGTGTAGAACCCGATCCCCCGCGAGCGGGAAGATCGCGTTTGGAGCGCCTGGAGGTCGAACAGGACTCGCATCGCACGCTGGGGCGGCCACGCGGGTAGCGAGGGATGCGCACATCCGGCGCATTCCTCGCGCGCGTTGCTCAGGGGATGGGGACGGCCGCTCGCCCTTCGAGATCCTCGACTCGCCGTTCCAGGGCGAGACGTTCCTGGTCGAGTTTCTTGAAGAGCAGGTCCATTCGCTCCACGAGCGCCTGCTCGCCGCCTTCGATGCGGGTCACCAGCTCGGAGCGCTCGGCGGCGACACGCTCGATTCGATCCGCGAGCCGCCGATCGTTGGCGGCGAGGAGGTTGGTGGTATCGTCGAGGTTCTTCGCGACGGTGTTGGCGAAATTCGTGAGATTCGAGAAAAACGCGGTGATCGACTGGAAAACCGGCAAGAAGAGGCCCATCACAGCCTTGCGCACCAGGCGCTTGCTCGCGACGATGATCCATCCGACGAGGGGGCGGTGGGAACGCAGCTCGAACAGCGGGTCGAGCTGCCAGTGCTCGTTCAGGTAGCGCAGATGCGGCGAGAAGATCGCGGGCGCCGGCAGCTCGGCGAGCCCGCCTGCGCCGTCCGTCCCCGCTCCGCGGGATTGCGGCGCCTCCCACGCGGGCAGCTCCGCCTCGGGATGACGGCGGCGGATCTCGTCTCGGATGCCGCGTACGATGCGCGCGACGTCCACGACATCGCGATCCAGATCGCGCTCATCGGCCATCGTGGCTCTCGCGGACGTCGTTCGGACGCGACGTCACGATCCGGGTTCGAGGCGAGACACGTCGATGGTGACCGCGAACGACACGGAGTCACCACCCCCCCCCGTCTTGACCACGATCGGCACGCGCACCGCGGTCTTGGAAATTCGCGTCGGTTGCCCCCACGACACGATCTCCGTGGCACCATCCGCACCCATCGCCATCGGTTGTGGGGCGGCCGGTGGCACGAGCGCCGCGAGCGGCGGCAATGGCGGGGGAGTGGGCGCTTTCTCGGCCCAGCCGGCTGCGGCGACCGCCGGCGCCGGCGGCAGATCGTCGTCCACGTAGACGACGTCCTCGGAGCCCTCGAGCTCGCTTTCGTCGACCACCTCGACATCGTCGAAGGATTCGGTGCGGGCGGCCATCGGTTCGGCACGCGGCAGCGGCGGTAGCTCGAACGTGCTGTCGTGAAGAGGCGGCGCCAATGGAGCAGGCAGAGGTGCCGGCGGCTCGGCGTGGATGTCGTCGAGCGTCGCGGGCCGGGCGGCGGGCGGCGCCGGTGGCACGTCGAGGCGCGGCTTGGGCTGGGGTTTCGGTCCCGCGGGCTTGGCTGGCTTCTTGGGCGCCTCGTGCGTGTCCCGCAGGTCCTTCAGCACGAGCTTGCAGACCGCGGTCAGCGTCTCGAGCACTCCACGCTCGGAAATCGCCGCAGCTTCGAAATGCGCCCAACCCTGCGGGTTCAGCGCCGCGTCGAGCTCCTTGATCGAGAGCAAGTTGGGTAGGTCGCGCTTGTTGTACTGAAGCACGACGGGTAGCTCCGACATCTTGCGCCCTTGCTCCTCGAGGTTGGCTTCGAGGTTCTTGAGCGACTGGATGTTGGACTCCATCATGTCGCGCTGGCTGTCTGCGACGAATACGACTCCGTCGACTCCCTTCAGCACCACCTTGCGGGTGGCGTTGTAGAAGACCTGTCCGGGCACCGTGTAGATGTGGAAGCGGGTCTTGAAGCCCCGGATCTCCCCCAACTCGAGCGGCAAGAAGTCGAAGAACAGCGTGCGGTCCGTCTGCGTGTCGAGCGAGATCAGCTTGCCGCGCTGATCCGGCCGCATGCGCCGGTGGATGACCTCCAAATTGGTGGTCTTACCGGACAAGCCGGGACCGTAGTAGACGATCTTCGCGCTCAGTTCTTTCTTCGCGTAATTGAAGAAGGCCATGAATCTTCCCTCGGCTGTCGACCGTTGGAACCGGTTTCAGTTGCCGCCGCCACCGTCGGTCATCTTGCCGGTGTCCTGTTTGCGCTGCACCAGCCGCTTGGCTTGAATGGCCAAGGCACTGGGCACGTTCTTCGAGCGCGAAATGTCGCGGACGTCTTTGTAGCTGAGCGAGTTGAGAAAACGCATCGACTTGTCGAGCGGCGTCTTGGGATTCACGGCGAGAGAGCGCTTCACCTTGTAGCTCTTCGTCCACTCTCGGCTGCGGGCGATCTCCGAGATGATCTCGCGGCTCGAAGCGGGGCTGTTCGCGACTTGCGCGACCTCGTCCTCGGTGATGCGATTGTTCTGCAGCACGTAGAGCGGAATGAGCCGGTTCGAGTCCCGCAACAACAAGTTCCGCGCCTCGCGGTTGCCGCGGATCGCCAGCACGATCTTCTCCGAGACGGCCATCTTCATCACGCTCTGGAAGAGCGTGACTCGCTCGTCCTCGGAGAGCTCG
>CAYVDO010000384.1:0-7837 GCA_964450125.1 uncultured bacterium | reverse complement strand
AATCGTAGAGGCTCCACGCCGAGCCCAGTGCGACGCGTAGCACCTCGCCTTCCGTGGCCACCCACAGGAAGCCTTCGTGATCGATGGCCAGTCCCGCGATCGGCAGCTCGCTCAAGCGATGCACCCCGCTCACCTCGAGCGAGGGCGTGAGCTGGAAGACCTCGCCGCTGTCGCAGCCCACGGCGTAGCCGCCAGCAGGAAGGCTCACCGCGCGGAAGCAGTGCGCCTTGCCGAGGCGTTCGTTGCTGGGTGTGGCGACGCGAACGACGCTATCCCCTTCGAGCTGATACCAGCCGCGCTCGCGGCTGAGGAGGAAAACCTTGCCGTCGGCCCCGGGCACGGCTGCCGAGAACACCGGCCCCGCCGTGCCGAGATCGTCGGGGCCAGCGAGATCGACGTAGCCGCTCGGGGTGAGGCGCATCAGCGGACCGTGCTCGTGCTGCACCACGACCACGTCACCGGCCTGTGCCGCGCTGGTGATCCGCCGCCCCGCGTCGAAGCGGCGTCGCGTGCCGTCGGTGCCCATCAGGAACACCTCCGAATACGCGATGAAGTAGATGCCGTCGCGGGTGGAGGCGGTTCGGAAGACTTCGCTGATCGAGCCGGTCTCGCCGTCGCGCCGGAACTCGTCCAGAAGGGCGGTGAAGCGAGGCGTTCCGAAGCGGTCGTCACCCAGCCAACCGAACTGGTCGAATGAGCCGACATAGGTGCGGCCGTTGCTGCCGGTGGCGATCGAGCGCACCTCGAGGCGCCCGGGTAGCTCGATCAGCTCCCACTGGCCGCCGGCGAAACGCATCAAGCCCGCGGTGTTCGCAACCAGCACCGCACCGGTGGCGTCGACGGCAACGCCGTAGTTGTACGCGTCCCCTGGCAAGTCGGCAGCGCCGAATCGAGCGACGTAGGGGTTGCCCGGCGGCGGAACCGCGAGGCTCGACGTCGCGTGCGCGAGTGCCACTCCGACGAGCCAGCCGCACTCCCGCGCCCGTCGGCGCGGACGCGGACCACGCCGCGAGAGAGGGGTGGATCGCTCGGGGAGCTGTATGCGACGGAGCACCATCGGCGAGGGAATAGCAGAAAACATGCCCTCTCGTTGCGCGCATGGCGCACACGGAAGCGTGTGCGCTGCGCTGGCCACGCTGCTCTCGCCGAGGCGTTGGTCATCGCATAGGTTCAGCGGGCCTCCGCGCGCCGTCCGCCGACCCGAAGCGGGAACCTCGCCGTGTCCGACGACCGTCGCCATGCCCTCGTGCCGATCGACGCGGCACTCGCCGATCTCGGTCTCGCGAGCGAGGTTTCGGTGCATCCGGTGGCGAGCGGCTACCCTTCACCGCGGCTCGTCAATCCGGTGTCGATCCGTTCGGACGGGCGCGCGGTGCTCTTCGAGGCGCCTGCGGCGCGGCCCGACATCGTTGCGGACCTCACGGGCTCGCTGTCGCGCGCCGACGTGACGCGCCTCGATGCGGTGCTCGTCACGCATTGCCACGGCGACCACGCCGGCATGGCGGGAGTGATCGCGGGCCTGGGACGTCCGGCAGGCGAGCGCGCGCCCATCCACGTCCACTCCGCCGGCTACCGCTTTCTCACCCAGCCCGCGGCGTCCTACTTCGACGAGACGTTCCTGATCTTCCAGGCGCGGGCGCAATTCGGTCTCATCGACCTCTCGACCTTCACCGGCACGGAGATGCTCGAGCATCCGCGCCGCGCTCCTTACGCCCACTACTTCGCGCGTACGCCCAAGAGTGTCCTCGAATTCGTGGACGAGGGACGGCTGCCGCCCGGGATCGTGGCGCTGGCGAGCCCCGGCCATTCCAACGACTGCGTCCTCTATCTCGACACCGCACGCGGCGTCGTGATTCCCGGCGACACGATCATCTGCGTGGGTCGCGTCGAGGAACCCGCCAGTCGCGACTTCGTGGTCCCCATCTTCACGGTGATGGGGCAGGGCTACTCGCGCGGATTCGAGAGCTACCTCTCGACCTTGCGCCGCATCCGCTGTTTCTTCGAGCGCTTCCGCCCGCGCGTCGTGCTGCCGCCCCACGGCCGCTTCGCCGTCGTCGAGCCCATGGCGTGGGTGCGTTTCGCCGAACGCTACTTCGAGGGGCTCTATCGCATCTTGCGGAACGAGTTCTTGCTCGCCGATGGCGGGGCGCCGCGCCGCGAGCCCTTCACTGCGGCGGATCTGAGCCCGCTGGTGCCGCACGCCCACAGCCACACCGTTTCCACCCCGAGCCACATGTTCGGGATGTTGTGTGCGCTCGCCGACGAGGGCTACCTGACGCTGGCCGAGGACGTGACCTCGCGGCGCATCACGTTCGCCCTCGAGGAGATCCCACCCGCGGACTACCTGACGCGGCGCCTCGCCGAGGATCCGGGTCCGCTACCCGTCTTCGGCGCGTGAAGCCGTGCAGCGTCCAGCCCGAGGCTGGTCCTCACCACAAGCCGGGGATGATGGCGCGCCGCTCGCGCGGGTAGTCCGGGAACTTCTCCTGGTACCACTTGTGATTGGAGATCGCGCGCGGCACCAGATTCGCCGCGCTCCAGATCACGAAGATCACGCCCGCTTGCGACCAGGTGAGGATCGCCCACCCGGTCCACTCGATCAGCTCGCCGAAGTAGTTGGGTGCCGAGACCCAGCGGAAGAACCCGCCGTAGGGGATCTTGTATCCGGTCTCACCGGGCTTCCGCAGATTCCGCGTGATGCCGTCGGAGTGGTAGTTGATCGCGAACCCGACGACGAACAGCGTGAGCCCGATCGCGAAGCGCGGATCCGCGAGCCAGCCCACGGGATACGCCTCGCGCAAGTGGAAGATCCAGCGCGCCTGCAGGTAGGCGTTGCCGACGTTGAACACGATCGCGCTGGCCACGATCGAAAGCGGCATCTCGGGCTGGCCGCCGCGCAGCCGGAAGGGGAAGACGAAGGTGCGGTGGAGGTAGTGGAACTCCCAGATCACGAGGAAGACGCCGTAGGGAACCAGTGCCCGGCGATCGCTCGCCAGGAACAGGATCAGCGGCAGAAACACCACCGGCGATTCCATGATGATCCAGGCCTTGGTGCGCTCGATCATCGGCCCCCAGCCGCCACGCGCGTGGCGGCCGTAGGGCGCCGTGAAGAAGAAGAGCGAGATGAACGTGAAGGCGGCCAGGCCGAGCCAAATCCAGACCACCCACACGTAGAGCTGATGCTCGGTCATCGGAGCCTCATGGGTCGTTGAGCATGCCGGCTTGGCGAAACCAGCCGTAGGTGTCGGCCACGCTGGCGGCGAGCGGACGCGGCCGATAGCCGAGCTCGCGGTTCGCCTTCTCGTGGCTCACGTTCGGATTGCCTGCAATCGCGTGCAGTGACTCCTGGGTGAAGAGCGGGCGCGTGCGGGTGGCGCTCGCCCACGCGACTGCGAACGGTGCGCCGAGCCGCGCCAGCCACAGCGGCGACGTGAAGATCGGCGGTCGGATGCCGGTGGCGTCCTTGCAGAGCGTCGCCAGTGCGCGGACCGATCGGTACTCGCTGCCGAGCAGATAGCGTTCGCCGGTGCGGCCCTTCTCGGCGGCAGCGACTGCGCCCGCGGCGACGTCGCGGACGTCCACGAAGTCGAAGCCGCCGGCAACCAGCGCCGGCAGGCGCCGGAAGTGAAGGTCGAGCAACACCTGTCCCATGCGCGAGGGCTTGAAGTCGTGGGGGCCGAGGATCGCCGTGGGATTCACGATCACGGCGTCCAGGCCGCGCTTGATCCCCGCTTGGATCTCGCGTTCCGATCCGGCCTTCGAGAGATCGTACGCGAAGGCGTGTCCTTCGTCGGCGAAGGGGCGCTGCTCGTCCATGGGAACGTCGTAGGGGTCGTTCCGAAGTGCGTGAACCGAGCTGAAGTGGACGAGGCGCTTCACACGGCGGTCCAGGCAAGCCTCGACCACGTGCCGGGTCCCGAGCACGTTGGTGCGGTGAACCGAGCCATCGGGATCGCCTTCGATCGAGACCTTGGCGGCGAGGTGGAAGACCCACTCGATGCCGTCGAGCGCGCGACGGACCTGATCGGCGTCGAGGACGTCCGCACGCATCGGCTCGACGTCGAGCCCGTCGACCGCGCGTGTGTCCTGATAGACGATCGCGCGCACCCGGTGGCCGCGCTCGAGGAGCGACCGGACCACGTTCCCGCCGACGTGGCCGGCGGCGCCGGTGACGGCGACCTTCATGCTTCGACCTCGGTGTGGGAACGGGGAGTGCCGAGGTGAGCTCACCCCGGACGCGGCGCACGAACGGCGCGAGATTGAAACGCGTTCTACTCGCCGCGTCCAGTCGCGCGGAGTGCGCGGCGCTCGGCCACGAACGCGTCGATGAGGCGCCGCGCGATGCTGATCGGACCGGGTAGCGTCGGCAGCTCGTCGACGTCGTACCACGCCGCCTCGTCGAGCTCGTGGCCGTCGACCCGAATCTCTCCACCGGCGTGGCGGGCGAAGAACCCCACCATGAGCTGGTGCGGGAACGGCCACGGCTGGCTCGCGAAGTAGCGGATGTCCTCGACCTCGAGGCCGACTTCTTCGCGTACTTCGCGCCGGAGAGCCGCTTCCAGGCTCTCGCTCGGCTCCAGGAAGCCCGCGACCAAGCTGCGCATCACACCCCGCCCGCGGCGGTGCGCGAGCAGCAGCCGATCGCCGCCGTCGTGGATGAGCACGATCACGCACGGGCTCACGTGAGGATAAGCCACGTGATTGCAGGCGACGCAGCGCTTCCCCCACTCGCCGACGACGGGCCCGGTCGTGCTTCCGCAGAAAGCACAGAAGCGGCTCGCGCTCTGCCAGCGCACGATCTGGTACGCGTAGCCGACCACCGCGTAGAGGTCGGGCGGCAAGCGGCCGTGGAGGCCTCGCAGGTCGATCGGCTCGAGCTCCTCTGGCAGGCGCGCGTCGTCTCGCACGCGGACCGCGATGCACGCGAGGTCGCCGAACGAGCCCACGAAGAGCTCGGGCTCGGTGGCGACGTCGCCGATCGCGACGCGGCGGTCACCGCGCGGTAGCTCGATCGAGCGGCCGCTCGCGCGCACCAGCACGTCGTCGCCCTGAAACGCGACCCAGATCGCGTCGCCATCCGGCGCCGTCTCTGGCGGGTACGCGCGTACGAAGGCGTCGGGAAGGGCGAGCGTGATGTCCATGCGGGAAGGGGTGCGTCGATCCGAACGTCGTGGGGATGGAGCTGCACCTTCACTCGGTGATGATCCACCGACCTTCTTCCCGGATCGCGTCGTACATCGCGTCGGGTGCGAGATCGGCTCCGCTCGGCCAGGTGACCGCACCCAGGTCGACACGTGCCCGTGCGAACTCCTCAGGATCCCGAAGCGGTTCGAAGACCGTCCCCGTCACTCCCGACCCATCGAGGAATGCGCGGAGATCCACTTCGCCGCGTGTGCCGTCGGCGAAAGCAACGGACAATCGCTTGCCTGGCAGCACCTCGACCTTCACCACCCGCCAGGCGGAAGCCGGCCGCGGTGGTGGCACTACTCGAGCGCTGGAATCGTCTCGAGTGGCTTGAGCTGACTGCATAGCTGCCAATCCTCCAGGAGCTCGCCCCGGTGCTCCGCGGCCCACTCCAGAACCCGTGCCATCGCGCGCCGCGGCAAGTGTCCACGAACCACGCGCAGCCCGCGGATGTCGATGATCGCCTCGTCCTCGCCGTAGAGCGCGTGAAAGTGGGGCGGGCCGTGCTCTCGCCAGAACATCTGGATCACGATGCGAAAAAGGTGCTGATCGTCGGCATGCGGTCATACCGCCCTGAGGTTCCGCACGTCCTTGGTCAACACGTGCGCGAGGCATTCAGCATGATGGTCCGCGAGGGCCGTCGGCGACGGTCTGGCGTGAGCACTGAATCTAGCGGTTTCTCCGTCGGGATGGCACCTGCCGATGCGAAGGGTCGTCGGTAGCGCGCGCCGGGTCGACTCGTGTTCGAAGCGCCCCTCGTCACACGTGGCCGCGTGCGGGAGGCTCGATTCCACGGCGGCGCCGACGCCGAACCCCAGCGGATCCTCCCCCGCAGGATCCCTCGACGGGGCAAAGGGGAGTGGACTCCTCCGGCAGGCTCGTCGCGCGTTTCTTCGTGCCGCGCGGCCGAGGGCGGGGGCCGAGGTCGCCTGCGGCGAGGAGAACGCCGATGACGTCTCGCCACGACTTGAAGCGAATCATCCGCGATCGCCAGCGGACGACCGGCGAGTCGAACACGACCGCCCGCGCTCATGTGATGCGGGAGCGCTCGAATCGTTTGGGTATCACCGAGGAGCCCACCACCGCGGGGCCGACCAGTTGTGAGGTCGGTGGACCCTTTGAAGCAGTCGTCCTCGAGGTCAACCAGCAGTCCATCCTGGCGCGCATCTTCGGAGAACAACGTCAGGTCACGTTCCGCACCCGTGACGTGTGGGATGTGGTATCGGGGACGCCGTGACGGTCGTTGGTCAGCAGAAGCGTGGGCTCGTCGTGGCCGAGATCCTGGATGTCCCGAAACTCCCGGCCCGCCATGTGCAAGACCTGCTCGTGCGCTCGCGGTGTCCGGTACTTGCGCGTCGGTACTTCCAACTCGATCCGCCTCCACACCGAGAGCGGCAACACGGCACCCGGATGAGAGAACTCATCTCACCGACGAAATGGGGCGGCAGCCTCGAGCAGGGCCGCGTGCATGCGAGAAGGGTCGTCAGCCGAACCATCGTCCGTGGAAATCCTGGCTAGACTGATCGGGAATGAAGAGTCTCGTGCTCCGCTCCGCCGCCGTGGCTCTCGGCGTCATCGGCCTCGGCTATCTGACGATGCCGGCGCGTGTGCTCGCGTTCTACGGAGTCGCGCTTAAGTCGATCACGGAGGCGAACATCATCCGCTCGGCCTATGGCGGGGTGTTCGTCGCATTCGCGCTGCTCTTCGAGATCGGCGCGCGGCGCCCCGATCGATCGCGGACGGCGCTGATCGCGCTCGCGGTCTTCATGGGCGGCTTCGCGTTGGGGCGAATCGTGAGCCTGGCGGTCGACGGCGTTCCGCATCCACTGCTCGTGGCGATCCTCGTCGTCGAGCTCGGCTACGCCTGCGCCGCGACCTTCTTCGTCGTTCGCGAGTGAACGAGGCCTGCCCCTGGTCGCTGGACACTTCGCCACGGCGCTCGTCGCCAAGACCCACAACCACCGCGTGCCGCTCTGGCACCTCATGGTGTTCGCGGCGCTCGAGGACGTCGTGTGGGTCACGCTCTCCCTCTTCTCGATCGAGGCCCCGAAGCTCTGGGACTTCCTCCACGTGTCGATGCAGCAGGCGCCCGTCACGATGACCTACAGCCACAACCTGGTTCCGGTGGCAGGAATGGTGGTCGCGAGCTTCGCCGCCGCGCTGACGATCTATCGGCAGCCGGCCGTCGCGCTGTGGTGCGCGGCGCTGGTCATCGGGCACTTCGTGTGCGACTTCTTCTCCGGGTACCCGCATTTCCTCCTGCACGACAACGACCACGCGATCGGCCTGGGCCTCTATCGCAGCCATCCGTACGCGGCCCTCGCCATCGAGACGGCGCTCTCCTTCGCCTGCGTGCGCTACTTCATCGGCCACGAAGCAGCAAAGGACCGGCCCGTGGCGAGCCGGAGCCGGTGGCTACTGTATGCGGCGTTCGTGGGCGGCTCGCTGGCGCTCCTGCCGGTCGCCACGCGCTCGCTACTGAGCTGGCTCTAGCAGGCTGCTGAAAAACTCGCTGATGCGAGTTTTTCGCGCCTGCGGGTGTTCTCTCGGGGGTCTGTTGCAGACCCCCGCCCCGCAAAAAGCGCGGTTGTTGCGGGGCCCCACCCCCCAGTCGACTCGCGACGCGCGGCGGCGCGGCGCGGGCGGGGGCCCG
>CAYVDO010000383.1:0-7851 GCA_964450125.1 uncultured bacterium | reverse complement strand
GATTCCGACGCCCGGGGCGCTGATTTGCGGCAAGGTGTTCGAGAATGTCGCGACCTCGTATCCCGAAGCGGCTTCCAACACTGCGCCGACGGCGACGACTCCCTCCGCAGCTGCCGGAAGCGACGCCGCGATCTCGTATCTCGGGTCCAGATCGCGGCGGCTCTCGTTGCCAGCAGCGGCCACGACCACCGCATCGCCACCGAAAGCTGCGTTGGCGCGGATCACCTGCATCAGCGTGTCGAACATTCGGAGATTCGCTCTGTAGGCCTCCAGCGCCAACGACGTCGCGAGGTCTGCCGGCCAACCCTGATCGACCAGCCTCTTGACGAGGCCGGGGAAGTCGAACCCGAGCGACATCGAGATCACTCTGGCCTGCTTCGAGGACGCCCATTGCAGGGCTTGAAAGAGCGACTCCGAGCTACCGGAGCCGTCTTTGTCGAGCACCTTGCCGATGACCGCCTTGGTCACACCGCGGGCGATGCCGATTCGCGTACCGCTCACGTCACGGCCGAAAATCGTGCCGGCGCAGTGTGTACCGTGCCCGTTGCCGTCGCCGTTCCCCTCTCCGGTGAAATCGTTCTCGTCGAGCGTGACACCAGCAAAGGCGGGATGCGTGCGATCGATGCCGGTGTCGAGCACCGCCACCACGACGCCCGTTCCCGTACGGCTCGAGGCGTCGGCGCCGACGGCGTGGACGCCCCAGGCCGTCGACGACGCAGCCGCGACGAGCGGCGCGACGAGCTTGGTCGGCATGACGGGAGCGATCGCTGCCGTGGCAGGATCACGGGCGAGGTCGACCACGTCCTTCGTCGACAGGTCGGACACGTTGAGCAGAGGCTCCACGGCCGCACCCTCGGCTGCCGTGCTCACCCCGAAGGGAGACGTCGCGTCGAACGGCGAGAGCCGAAATGGTTCCGCCGTGCGGGTACGTCGAGCCGTGCTGAGGACTGCGTATTTCCGCGTAGACGCCATGAGCGCTCTCCTCGTCGCAGGTGGCCCGCGAGGCCACGTCCGTGGTGTCCGATGGCGATTCGCAAGATCCGAGCCACTCACTGAAGCTCGGAAAACCTAGTGAATACCCGTTATCGGCATCCGTATTCGTTCAGCCTTCGGACTGCCGCGATGACGGCCATTCGCCAAGCGAACCCGTACCGACGCGGGAGAACCGCGACGAGCGCACGCCGGACGCACGTCGCAGACTCGGCGGTCTCGGTCCGCGCCGGCGTCGCCGAGCCCGGCGAGGAGCCCGTGGGGCCAGCAATCGCCGGCGCGTGAGAGGTCGGACCTCCGTTCGAGCCTCGAAACGTCGGAGGACGCCCCGAACCGGGCAACGCTCCGCGGGTCGCGCCGCGTGCGCGGTAGCGCTAGGCTCCTGACATTGCCGGTCGCAGGGGACGGGCCCCCTCGCTACACATCTCGCGTCACAACGGCGGCTCGACGTGATGCGTCCGAACCCCCGACCTGCGACGCGACGGTCGGCAGCCCGCCTTCCGCGACCGCGGGCGTGGAGTCGGCAACGGCCGCAATCCGCCGGTGCCGACGTCAGCGCAATCGCGCCCGGCTATTGCAGCGCGGCGCCACGGGCCTCGGCGCGCTCCCACATTCGGAGGTAGCCCTCGGCCGAGCGGAAGAGTGGCTCCAGATCCGCGTCCGACATGCCCATGTTTCGCGCGTCTTGGATCAATTCCGGCAGCAGCCCGATGTGGATCATGCCCTCGTCGTCGAAGTCGACCAAGCGATTGCCCAGGCGCGGCGCGTCGAAGACCACGTCACCACCGTACGATGTGAATGGATACGTCATGCGGTTCGCCTGACCGCCGGGGCAACCGGAATCAGGGCCGAAGCGCGGGCGTGGCCCGCCGGCGAAACCGTTGAAGTCGAATCCGAAGCCCTGCGCGGGGTAGCCACCGCGGTCCGCGATGCTCGCGATCCGCTCACGGAACCCGCGCGCCACGTCCGGATCACCCGGCGTTTGGCAGCGCGGAACGCCAGACGTGGAGACGCCGCCCAAGGTGTAGAGATCCCCGCGATTGTCGCTGCCGTGAGAGCCGACGGCGGGATAGTCGTACTCGTGGAGCAGCTCGTAGGCGCGCTCGTACGCGCGCCGCGGGAGGTGATCGACCTCGATGATCATGCCTCGCCGCATCATCTCGATGAGCAGCGTCTCGCCGAGCGGCTGCAGGCCCGCGTTCTGGCAGTAGTTGCCGGTCAACGAAGGCGCGAGCAGGCGCCCCAGGTAGGGCACCAAGGCCTGGAAGGGGGTGGCCTGGAGGGAGGGGAAATCGATCGGGGGTGGCGCGACGTATTCGGCGCGTGGCGCGTTCAAACCGCCGAACGTGATGGCGCCCCAGTCGAACACCGCTGGCACGTCAGGACATGCGACCTCGGTGAAATTCAGAAGCCGGCCGCTGTTGAGGACGTTGCCGAGCTCGAGGATACCGCGGTGCCCGTCCCCAGCGGAGAAGCCGTTGTCGAATTTGTGCACGGGGAAGAGCCCGCGCACACCGAGTGCGTGGTAGCGATCCAGCTTGGCGCGCACCATCGCCTCGTCGCAGCGCGGAAAACCGGGCCGAGGCTCGAGGAAGCAATCGAAGAGATTCGAGGTTTCGATGCCGAGGATGACTGCGAGCTTGCCGTCGGCGATCACTCGTCGCGCGTCCGCCGGCGACGTCACGATGCGGAACCACCCCTTCCCCGGCCCGCCGGCGTGGGCATCGATGTAGCGCTCGAGGTCGCGGGTCGCTTCGATCTCGCGGTCCACCGACACCATCTCGTCGCACGAGATCCGGGGTTCTTGCGTTCGCGCCGCCGAAGTCAGCGTGCACAGCACCTCGTTGCTCACCGCGTGCTGCACCATCAAGCGCATTCCCGCGAGGTACGCACGCTCGAGCCAGCGGTAGTAGAGCGTTTGGTGGGTAGAGGATCCCCAGGCCTTTGGCCAATCGGTGAACTCGGGATAGCCCTCCGTGTGGTGGTGGAAGCCACCCAGATCACCCGTGAGCAGCACCCGTAGCATCGCCTCGACGTCGAGCGAGCCGCCGTCGAAGACGTAGCTCACGACGTCGCGCCGGCCGTCGCGTCCGTGCGAGGCCTCGCAGCTCCTCAGGGCGTGCTCGACGCCGAGAGGATGGTACGGGGCACCGTGGAACACCCCACCCGCGCCGAACGCCAAGTGGGTGAACACGTGCTCGTGGGCGTCGACGAATCCGAAGAGATCGCCGTCCTCGAAATGGGTTCGATCCACGCTGCCGGACGCGTCGACGCTCAACTCCTCGAAAGGCGTGCAACCGGTGGCGGGCTCGAAAGTGATCCGCGCAGCGTGCGCCGCAGTGTCCACGAGGCCGTCCGTCCCTAGCCACGCACCCGTGGCGCGGCTCCGCAACACGAAGGTCCCGCCGTGGCCCGCGACTCCCTCGACCCCCCAAAGGGCCGGCGAGACGTAGCCATCCTCGTTCCGCGTCATGTCGGACTCGAGCGTCTGCACACGCCCCAGCGCGTGGGACTGCGTCGCGACCAGGTACCGTCTCTCGGCGTCGCGAAGCAGATACACGCCGAGGTCCGCGGGCTCTGCAATCAGTCTTGCAGCCCGTGCGAGATCGCGCCCCACGAACGCGAACTCGCTGCCGGCGTCGCCCACCGCGAGAACCGTGCCGGCATCTGCCGCCGTGGAACCGGCACTCATCACGAAACAGCCGCCGGCGAGGGCGTAGCTCGCGTCACTCGCCGGCTCGAGCCTCGTCGAGTCGCGACGGCCACAGCCGACGAGACACGAGCTGAACGAGGCAACCAGCGCGAGGCACCCCACCACGCGACGCCGCGTCGCCCTCGTCGGCCGGTGCACGCTGCGGGAGAAGCCGTTCACGTGCGGGGGCATCTTTCGCAGACCGCGGCGGCGGCCGTGGCTCGACACGGTCTCATCGATCGAGGCGAGCACACAACCCGCGGGACATCGACGTGGCTCGCACTCGCGGACACGCTGCATCGAGTTGCACGGCGGGAGCGCGGCGCGCAGACCCGCCCAACCGGACTCGACCACGCCCTCGAGCGCTGGAGGCTCGCACGGGCCGAGTCGGAGCGGCGCTCACCCCCCGATCGTCGATCGAGGACGAGGCCTGGCCCCGGATCGGCAAGGCCTATCCGAAATCCTCCCGGCGCTCACTTCCCCGCGCAGCTCGTGGATCCCGGATAGCGCACCTCGTCCGCAGTCACGACGTCGTCGATCCATTGCTCGATGAGCTCGTGGCCCTCGTCGTGGACCACGCTGCGCGCCAACGGCGGCATCATGGCGCCCGGCGTAGTCGCCTCGGGGCTGATTCGGAACTCGAGGATCGACTTGTGCGCAGCGCCAGGCTGGATGTCGTAGGTATGGCCGCCGCTGCCCTCCTGGCCGGCGGCGGTGGGCTGCTTACAGATGCCGAAGCTTCCGTCGATCGGGCGGAACGAGTCGAGGTAGAGGCCGGTGCTGGCCGCGAACCCCCCAGGACTGTGGCAGTGCTCGCAGTTCACCTCGAGGTAGGCACGGGCGCGGGCCTCGACGTCCTGCGGCGAGTTGGCCGGGAAGCCGGAATCGCCCGGCTTGTTGAACACCGGGATGCGCTCCACGTGCGTGGCGATCTGCGTCGTGGTGTCCACACCCAGGTCCCCGGGACAGCCGCTCAAGATCCCCTGGCTGCACCAATACTGAAGCTGGCTTTGGCCTGTGAACCCCGCGGCGCTCTGATCGCTCGGGAACGTCGACTCGGCGCCATAGGCCCGGTTCATGAAACGCGCCTTGAGACCGATCGGCGAAGCGCCCGGTTCCTTGTTCTGCGCCGAATGGCAGGTCAAGCACTGCGCGCGGCTGGGAATCACGTATTGCTGCGTAGCGCCGACGTGGCGCACGCCCGAGTCCACGTCGTGGAAGTCCCACGCCGGTGTGGCCGAGCCACCGCCGAGTGCCAGCTTCGCCACGCGCTTGCCCGTGCCGGGGTCGGTGCTCCAGACGTAGGCGGCGCCGTCCCAGTGCACTTGGCCCTTGGAGGTCACCCGCTTGATCAAGAGTCGCGTCTCCACCGGTGTCTCGGTGTGCGCGGTTTCGTCCGCAAACGCGAAGGTCTTGGCGAGGATGGTGCCGACGGGGAACACCAGCGTGGCGTCGACGCCGTTGCTCACCTTGTCGTTGTAGCTCGCCTGCGTCCCCGGCGGCAGATAGGCGACGCGGTACTTCACTGCGTAGTCGGAGAAGAGCTTGGTGGTGAGCACCCAGGGCACGCCGCCGTTGGGCGCACTGCGCGGATCCTCCGGATCGGCGAATAGGTGGTACCGATCGAGCGTCGGACAATCGACGCTCGCGGCCGCGTGGTTCGCCTGGCCCGGGGCGACGCTGGCGTCACAGAGCTTCGCGACCTGCGCAGCGCTCGGGGCCGGATCGTAGTCACCGCTGCGCTGGAACGGGGGGATCGTCACCTTCGGCAAGAGCGGCAGGTTCTTGCCGTACTGCGCGACGCAGCGGTGCGGCGTCACGTCGAGGTCGGACGCGAACTGCGTCGAGGCGGCTGGGCCGACCTTCGCGAGCATCCTCGCCACGCTCTCCGGCTCGCCTGGGTCCACCTGAGATTCGATCAGCCACTCGACTCCCTGCAGGCCGTGGAAGTTGGCGAACGGCAGGCTGTCGCTCGAGAGCTCGTTGTCGTCGTCGATGCACGACGCCGCCCAGTCGGGCTTGATCCGCGGTGCCCCGTCCTGCGCGGTGTCGAACTTGTACGCGTTGTAGTGGCAGGCGGGATTCGGGTACTGATTGCCTTCGATCGGCTTGCCGAGAGCGTCCTTCGGCAAGGGATTGCCCGACGCGTCCACCGGGTAAGGACAGTTGGCGTCGTAGTCGTCGAGCAACCCGTCCCACATGATGTGGCCGCCGCGCAGTCCATTTCCGCTGGGGCAAACACCGGCATTTTCTGCCTTGCCACAGGCCACCAGATTCTTGATCGCCATCAGCAGCGGGAACGCTTTGATGATGTCGCCGTTCGTCAGGTCCTCGAGGGTCGGCATCGCCGGCTGGTTGCCGTTGTTGAAGAAGCGGTTCTTGAAGAGGTGCACGCCCTCGCTGTAGCCGTCGAGCCTCAGATCGGTGGGCTGGTCGCTCTTCGGAAACAACGCGTACGACATGTGCAGGAAGCCGACCGTGTCGTTGTCGCGGAACTCGTTGTCGAAAACGTCGATGCGGTCGTAGCCCAGCGTGATGATGCCGGTGCCGGCCGGCACCAAGCGCACCAGGCCCGGATGCAGCGCCACGTTGTAACTGTTGTTCTTGCGGATGATGTTGCCGTGCACGCGGGTGCGCTCGCCGTACTGCGTGAGCCCGTCGAGGTCGTAGACCAGCATGCCGCCGGTGTTGCACTCGGCGAGATTGCCGTCGTACTCGCCCGCCTGCACGTTCTCGATCTCGAAACCGAAGGGGTTGTAGACGGCGCGGTTGCGGCGCATGACCGCATCGTTGCTCTGGCCGACGTAGATCCCCGCGTCCGAGGCGCCGACGCCTTCGGAATCCTGGATCAGGATGTGCTTCGAGAGCACCGGGTAGATCGCATAGCGACCGTTGTTCGGGTCCATGGTGTAGTCGGGCGAAGGTTCGCTGCCGGGCGTTCCGGGCTTGTGGCTCGACGGCTGGGTGCAGGGCACGTTGAGGCGCCGGTAGCCGTTCTCGGCATAGTTGGCGGCGGTGATCGGATCGGCGCTGGCGCGGCCGCCGCCCGAGGACCACATCGCGCGCACACGCTCGAGCGTGCCGTGATCCACCCCGCGCAACTCGATGCCGTTGCCGCCCGCATCCAGAACGGTGAGGTCTTGGATCGTGATGCCGTGGACGTTGACGATGAGAATGCCCTGGGCCGAGTTCGCGTTGCGGAAGGACAGCACGGTCTGGTCCCGGCCACAGCCCTCGATGCGCACGTCCTCGGTGTTGATGATCGTGAGCGTGGTGCTGAGCTCGAAGAAGCCGCAGTCGAACCGGATCACGTCGCCTGGCGCGGCCTGCACCATCGCCGCGACCATGTCGGTCGTGGCGGTCGCGCCGGCCTCGATCTGAAACGTGCGGCCAGCGGGCGCACTGGAACCGCCGCAGGCGCTCAGACCCAACGCCGAGAACAAGGCCAGCAGAGCGATCGGATGTCTCTCTCTCATCGACACTCACTCCCACCACGAGGTTGGTTCGACGATCCTACCGGAACCGGACGCGGCAACGGACCGATTCTTTGCGTCCATTCCCAACCCCTGCCGCCTCGCCGTCGCGCAAGCGATGCACGCTCGAGGCGAACCGATCGAAGCTTCGGAGCTCGACCAAGCAGCTCTCGCGGGTGTCGGACGCGTCGTCGCTGCGCAAGACGTCAGCCGCTACGTGATGATCGCCGATCGGCGCGACGGGCTCGAGTCGAAGGTGCTGGAACGCGACGACGAGTGATCGCTCGCCCGCCCCGGGCAGATTCCTCCAAACCCCAGCGGCGCGTCGAGGTATGAGACACCGAGCACGATCCCAACGATCCCACCGGAACCCGCCGAAGGGCGGACGTGATGTCGGGCCAATTCGCCACCGCGACGATCCCGAGGCCGTCGTCGCTACCATCCGATTCGCTCTCGGCGCCGAGTGCGCTATCTCTTGGGTCATGCACGGCGGCGACCTCATCGGCGATCTCCTGTCACGGCGCGGCGTTCCCGCGATCTTCACCCTTTGCGGCGGACACATCTCCCCCATCTTGGTCGGCGCGAAGAAACGCGGCATCCGCGTCGTCGACATGCGGGAGGAAGTCAACGCCGTGTTCGCAGCGGACCCTCAACGACCTGATCTGCGCGGCGAAGATCGAAGCGCTGCCCCGCCCT
>CAYVDO010000382.1:0-7851 GCA_964450125.1 uncultured bacterium | reverse complement strand
TCGTGATGCGATCGGCGAACGGCTCCCTCTCGTACCGGGTCCGGCTACGCGAGGACAAGAAGATCACCGTCGGCGCGCACGTGCCCACGCCCACCAAGGCGATCTGGCAGGTCAACTCGAACTCGAGCCTCGGCAACCAGAAGGGCTTCTACGACGTCGTCTTCAACACGCTGCCGCGGGCGGAGTGCGTCGTCTACAACGAATGGTGGTGGACCGCGTCGTGCGAGTTCAGCGACATCGTCTACGGCGTCGATTCGTGGATGGAGTTCAAGTTCCCCGACATGACGGCGTCGAACACCAACCCGTTCGTCCAACCGTATCCGCCGACACCGGCGCGGCGCGCATTCCAGACGGTCTCGGACAACGAGACGTACCTCGGCGTGGCGCGTGAGCTCACCAAGATCACCGGCGACGAGCGCTTCCAGCAGATGTGGAAGTTCATCGCGGAAGGCAAGGCCGAGGTCTACCTGCAGCGCATCGTCGACGCCTCCACGTCGCTCAAGGGCTACCAGTTCGCCGACATCCTGGAGCGCGGCAAGCGCGGCATCCCGTCGCTCATGAACACGCGGACCTACCCGCGCGTCAACAGCTACGAGCAGGTGGCCGAGTCGAAGCCCTGGTACACGAAGACCGGGCGGCTCGAGTTCTACCGGCCCGAGCCCGAGTTCATCGAGGCCGGCGAGAACCTGATCGTCCATCGCGAGCCTTCGGATGCCACGTTCTACGATCCGTGCTCGATCGTCGCGGCGCCTCACGCCGCCATCCGTCCCAAGCGCCCCGCCGACTGGGCCATCCCCGCCGACGAGCGCACCCACATCACGCGCCAGATGCGCAACACCACGTACTCGGTCGATGAGCTTCTCGCGAGCAAGCATCCGCTTCGTGACCAGGGGTGGGACCACGTGTTCCACACGCCCAAGTACCGTCACGGCGCGCACACGATGCCGATCGACACCGACTTCATGGCAGCGCTCTTCGGCCCGTTCGGCGACATGTACCGCCGTGACAAGCGCACTCCGGGCTCGGGCGAGATGTACGTCGACATCAACCCGGCCGACGCCCGCGGCCTCGGCATCGACGACGGCGACTACGTGTGGATCGACGGCGATCCCAAGGACCTGCCGTTTCGCGGCTGGGACGATCCGGCGCGCAAGGACGAGTACCACGTGGCGCGCTGCATGGCCCGCGCGCGCTACTACCCAGGCACGCCCAAGGGCATCACCCGCATGTGGTTCAACGGCTACATGGCGACCCCGGGATCGGTGAAAGGTGCTGCGACCCGCGAGGACGGCGTCGCCAAGAATCCCGAGACCCATTACCAGGCGTTGTTCCGATTCGGCGGCCATCAGAGCATGACGCGCTCGTGGCTCAAGCCGACCCACCAGACCCAGACGCTCGTCACCCGCAAGCTCTTCTCGAACGAGCTCACCAAGGGATTCAGCGCGGACGTGCACTGCGTCACCGGTGCCCCACGCGAGGCGCTCGCGAAGTTCACCAAGGCCGAGGACGGCGGCATCGGCGGCACGGGCGTGTGGCGCCCGGTGACGATGGGGCTCAGACCGAGGGCCGAGAACGACGCGATGAAACAGTACCTGAAGGGCGGATTCGTGAAGGTGCGCAAGGCCTGAGCTGCCGGGCACGTGGGGTGGGCGCGAGCCCGCCCGCGGACGCGAGCGAGCGAACGCGGAAAGGAAACGACGATGGCCAAGGTCACGAACTGGCAGATCGGACGGGAGATGGACTACCCGTACGAGCCGAATCGGCCCAAGAAGCAGTTCGCGATGATCTTCGACACCAACAAGTGCATCGCGTGCCAGACGTGCACCGTGGCGTGCAAGACCACGTGGACGCCCGGCCGCGGCCAGGAATACATGTTCTGGAACAACGTGGAGTCGAAGCCCTACGGCTACTACCCGCTGGGCTGGGACGTGAAGATCCTGGACAAGCTCGGCGTCCAGGACATGACCAGCCCCAAGTACAAGGGCAAGACGCTGTTCGACGCGGCGCCCACGGGTGAGCGCATCCTCGGTTACCTGCCCGAGGATCTCGACTACGCGCACCCCAACTGCGGCGAGGACGACTCGCTGGGCGACATGACGCAGGGTGCGTGGATGCAATCACCGCACATGCAGTGGATGTATTACCTGCCGCGGATCTGCAACCACTGCACCTATCCCGCTTGCCTGGCGTCGTGTCCTCGGATGTCGATCTACAAGCGTCCCGAGGACGGGATCGTCCTGCTCGATCAGACGCGCTGCCGCGGCTACCGCGAATGCGTGAAGGGTTGCCCGTACAAGAAGACCTACTTCAACGCGATCACGCGAGTCTCCGAAAAGTGCGTGGGTTGCTATCCGGCCGTCGAGAACGGCCGCCAGACCCAATGCACGATCACCTGCATCGGCAAGATCCGGATGCAGGGCTTCATCACCACGCCCGAGACGGCGCGCGAGGACAACCCCCTCGACTACATCATCCACGTCGCCAAGATCGCCAAGCCGCTCTATCCGCAATTCGGGCTCGAGCCGAACACCTACTACATCCCGCCGGTGCACGTGCCGCCGGCGTATCTGCACCAGATGTTCGGTTGGGGCGTGGCGGATGCGATCGCCGGCTATCGCAAGGCCACGGACGATCCCAAGTTGCTCGGCGCGTTGCTGCTCTTCGGCGCGACACCCGAGATCATCCACCACTACCAGGTCTCCGGGAATTTCACGTTCGGCTACGACGAGAAGGGCGTCGAGCTGGTGCGGGTGCCGATCCGCGAGCCGATCTACGTTCGCGACGCGTACGACCCGAAATCCGCCACCTTCCGCACCAACATCACCTGAATGACCGACCAAGCACTCGAACCTGGGGGCCCACGGACCGGCCGCGCCGGCCCGCGGACTCGAGGCGTAGCTCGAGCGCCGGTCGTCGAAGTGTTGCTCACGTCTTTGGTCGAGGTTTCGAGGTGCTGTCCACGTGCGGCGCACGCCGACAGCCGCCGACATGGCTCGGAGGTGAACCGATGAAAGCGATACGCGCGAACCTCTTACTCGCGGCATCCGTCGTGAGCCTCATCGTCTGCGCCGTGTTGCCCGCGCATGCCCAGCTCCGCGTGGTACGCGTCGCCGTCGGGGAGTCGGTGCTCGACGTGGACGCCCCGCTGTGGGCGAACGCCCCGGCCACCGACGTGACGATGCTGCCGCAGACGGTGACCACGCCGATGAACGCGGCGCCGGCGATCCCGCTCTTGCACGTGCGCGCCGCCCACGACGGCCAACAGCTCGCGGTGCGAATCGACTGGGACGACGCGACGCTCAGCAACCGCATCGTGGTGGATCAGTTCGGCGATCAGGTCGCCATCCAGTTCCCGGAGGACATGACGAAGGGCGTGCCCGCACCGATGATGGGCAACCCCGGCGGCCGCGTGCGAATCCTGCAATGGCGGGCGGCGTTCCAGGCCGACATCGAGCACGGTCGTCCCAACACCACGCGCGACCTGTATCCGAACGCGCTGGTGGATGTTTACCCCGACGAAGTGCTGCGCGCGACGGACGCCCGGCCTTACATGGGGGCGGTGGGTGTCGCGAACCCGATCACGTACGCCGATCGCTCACCCGTCCTCGAACAGATCGCCGAAGGCTGGGGCACGCTCACCGTCGACAGGGTGCAGCAAGCCGACGGGCGCGGCGCGTGGAAGGACGGCCACTGGCAGGTCGTCATCACCCATCCTCTCGCGGCCGGACACGACGAGCTGACGCTTTCTCCCGGCGGGATGACGATGGCCGGATTCGCGGTGTGGGACGGCGGCAGCCGCGAGGTGGGGCCGCGCAAGGCATGGGCCTCGTGGATTCCCGTGCAACTCGACCCATGAACGCCATCTCCATGCGGCCTGCTGACGGCGAGCCCGTCGACGACACCCTTCACGCCCTCGCACGGGCCTCGCTCTTCTCGTCCCTGGCACGGGCGCTCGCGTACCCCACGGCGATGAGCGCCGCCGAGGCGCATGCGAGCTTGCTGGCGCGTCTCGGTGCACCAGTCCCGCTGCAGGAGCGCGTGCGCGAGGCGCTTCTCGACGCAGCGCAGGCACTCGCGGCACCCGATGTGGACGGGCTAGGAGCCGAGCACGTGCGGCTCTTCGGTCCCGCCGGCCCCGCGCCGTTGCACGAAACGGCGTACGGCGACGCGGGGCGCATGCTCGGGCGTGCTTCCCAGCTCGCCGACATTTCGGGCTTCTATCTGGCGTACGGGCTCGAGCCGAGCACGCGCGCGCCCTTGCCAGAAGACCACCTTCAGCTCGAGCTCGAGTTCGCGAGCATTCTGGCGCTGAAAGAAGCGTACGCGCGGAACGAGGAGCTCGACGAGGCGCTCGCCATCACGGTCGATACGCAGCGGAAGTTTCTCGCCGAGCACCTGGGAACGTGGCTTCCCGCGTGGCGGGCGGCGCTCGAGCGCGCTGGCGCCGATCGCTTCTACGGGCAGCTCGCGAGCACGATTCGTGACGTCGTCGCGAGCGAGTGCGCACGGCTCGAGGTGATTCCGCACGTCGTCACGAATCGCATCGTCGATCCGGACGTGGGCGGTGACGAGGTGGCGTGCCCGCGCGCCGTGACGGGTCCGGAATGAGACCTGCGTGACGCACGACCGGAGCGCGAGCCCGGTCGCGCTCGCGCGTGTTGCAACCCCGTGGGGAGGACCACATGAAGACAGGGCGGCTGCGTGTGCTCGGTGGCGGTGCGAGGGTCCTCGTCGGCGTGCTCGTGGTGCTGACATCCGTGGTGGTGGCGCGCGCGGACACGGCTGGGACTTCGCCAGCAGCCGGTGCTCAGCCCGCCGCGGCTGCACCAGCGCCAGCGACGTCCAACCCGGTGGCCGCAGCCGCCGAGAAGCTCGGACTCACGTTGAGCGGTCAGGTGCGGATTCGCGGCGAGGTGGACACCCGCGACTTCGCCAGCTCGACCCAGGCCGACATCGTGGTGGGCGAACGGGCGCGTCTCGCACTCTCGGCCCAGCCGACGGCGGACGTCACGGGATTCGTGCAGGTGCAAGACGCGCGGGTGTGGGGGGAAGAGCAGAATTCGCTCACCGACGTCGATGCCGACGGCTTCGATCTGCACCAGGGCTATCTCGAGGTTCGCGATCTCTTCGTTCCGTGCCTGGAGCTCAGGGCCGGACGCCAAGAGCTTTCTCTCGGCGAAGAGCGGCTGATCGGGGCCGTGGACTGGACGCAGAACGCGCGCAGCCTCGACGGTGCCTTGGTCACGTATCGCTGGGACGGCGGCGGCTGGGTGAAGCCCTTCTGGGCGCTCTTGAGCGAGAAGGACGCGGTGGCCGTGAAGGGGGCGTTGCGCCAAGCCGACACCAACCTCGACGAGGGCAAGGACGACGACGTCTGGATCGCCGGCCTCCACGCTCAGCAGAAGCTCGGTGACGCGCTGGCGCTCGAGCCGCACGTCTACTGGCTCGACGATGGCACCGCCGACGTCGATCTCTACACGCTCGGTGCCTACGCGAACGGCAAGGCGGGGCTCTCGGACGACGTGGCGCTCGTCTACAACGCGACCTTCGACGCCCAGCTCGGCGACGTGAACGGCGACGACGTCCACGCCTATCTGGGAGTGATCCACGGCGGTGTGAAGGTGGGGGCCCTCACCGCGACACTCGGATTCGAGTACCTGAGCGGCGACGACGACACCAAGGATCACACGCGCGATGCGTTCGACACGCTGCTCGCCACCAACCACAAGTTCTACGGCGAGATGGACTACTTTCTGAACAACGCCGCCGACACGTCGTCGCTGGGGCTCGAGGATCTAGTCGCGAAGCTGCGCTACAAGCTCGCCGCCTCGACGTCACTCGCCGCGGACCTCCACTACTTCCAGACCGCCGTCACGGACCAGACTCCGGGGGTTGCCCCCGACAAGCGACGCTTCGGCGGCCATCGCGATCTGGGCGAGGAGCTCGACGTGTGGGTGATGCACACCTACACCGCGAACCTCGACTTCCGCGCCGGTTACAGCTTTTTCGTGCCTGGCGACGCGATGAAGGCGCGCTTCCGCGCGCAGGACCTGGCTCGCGGCGTGGCTGCGGAGAGCCATGGCTCGGTCGCCCACTGGGCGTACCTCCAGGCGAATCTCGTCTTCTGACCGGCGCAGCCTGCGCACGCATCGGTGTACCGGCATCCGGCGCGTCGCGCCGGGCTCAATCGCCAGCGCCGCCGGTGACGGTCTCGTGGATCATTCGCGCGCAGGTCTCGATCAGATCCTCCGGAGAAGCCTCCAGGCGACGTAGCACCTGCTTGTGTGCCGAGAGCCGCTCGAGGAGCGCCAGGATCCCGGCCGCTGCCACGCCCGGATGGACCCGCGGGGACACCCGCCCTTCGGCCTGTGCAGCGCGGATCTTTGCCGTGAAATGATCGACGATCGGCCGCAGGGTGTTGCGGCGAACGTGCTGGAAGCGGGCATCGCCGCGGTCGGCGGCCAGGTTGCGCAACGAGAGCACGGCGTGGTGTGTGTCCCAGTGGGCGATGAAACGCGTCACGATGGCGCGTGCGCGCTCCAATCCCTCGCGCCCTTCCCACGGGCCGTCGATCAGCTCCACGACGGCGGGCATGTCGTCTCCGGCACGCTCGGCGAGCTTGAGGGCTGCTTCTTCGACGTCCTGGAAGTAGTGGTAGAAGGTGCCGGGCGAGGTGTCGGCACGCCGCGCGATGTCGACCACCGAGAGGCCGAGGACACCGCGCTCGGCGAGCAGCTCCGCGGTGACGTCGAGCAGGCGCTCGCGGGTGCGCAGCGCTCGTGGCCCGAGCGGGCGGCCGTTCTGCGACAAAGCCGCGCCCCTCGTGCGTTTGGATTCCCGCTTCGGTCCCTCCCCATCGGTCATGCCCATCGCTCCGCTCGTGCGTCGGCCGAGACGGCCGCGTGTCCGAGGTTGCAGCGTTTTTGACGATGTATCAAATTCGCTCGCTGCCCACCACGTCTCGCGCAGCGCCACCGAGGATTCACCATGGACGTCGAGCTCACCGACGAGCAACGCATGCTCCAGACCAGCGCACGCGAATTCCTGGCGCGCGCCTGTCCCATGTCGTTGGTTCGCGAGTCCATGGACGATCCGCAGCCTGCGTGCAGGGCGCTGTGGCCGACCATCACCGAGCTGGGCTGGCTCGGGCTGGTGTTGCCGGCGAGCGTCGGTGGCTCGGAGCTGGGTCTGGTCGAGCTGGTGCTGGTGCTGCAAGAGGCCGGGCGCGCGCTCCTGCCGGCACCGTTTTTCTCCACGGTGGCGCTGGGAGCGCAGGCGATCGCGCTCGCCGGTGACGAGGCACAGCGCGCACGGTGGCTGACGGCGGTGGCCGAAGGAAAGGTGCGCGTGACGCTCGCGCTGCTCGAAGCGTCGGCGCGCTGGGACGAGGCGGGCGTACAGCTCGCCGCCGCCGCGGACGGCAATGGGTACGTGCTCGACGGTGCCAAGCTCTTCGTGCCCGACGCCGGTCTCGCCGATTGGCTGTTGGTGCCGGCCCGTGGTGTGGCGGGCGTCACGCTCTTCCTGATCGAAGCGAATGCACCCGGCGTGAGCGTCCGTGCGCTGGATTTCGTCGATCAGGTTCGCAAGGTCTACGCCGTCGAGCTTCGCGGGGTGCGAGTGCCGGCAGATGCGGTACTCGGGGCTGCAGGCGGTGGTTGGCCGATTCTCGAGCGGCTCTTCGATTTCGCGAAGGTGGCCCTCTGCGGGGAGATGTGCGGCGCCGCCGAGCGCGTCCTCGAGATGGCCGTCGACTACGCCAAGGTCCGCGAGCAGTTCGGCAAACCGATCGGTAGCTTCCAGGCCATCCAGCACAAATGCGCCGAGATGCTGGTGCTGATCGAGAGCGCC
>CAYVDO010000381.1:0-7933 GCA_964450125.1 uncultured bacterium | reverse complement strand
CGCCCAGCAAGGCGGCGGCAAGCCACCCGAGCTGCTCTCGACTCACCCCGCCGATCAATCGCGAATCGCCGCCCTCGAGGCCTGGCTACCACGCGCCCTCACCGAGTATCAACGCTCGCCCCAGTACGGCTTGGGCGAGACGCTCACACCGCTCGCACCCACGCGGCGCAGCAAAGATGGGAACCCGAAGAACCGCGCACCAGCACCGAGCGACGGCGACCTGAACACGGACGACGATCCGAGCTCACGCGACTCCCACGACCGCGGCGGCTGGCTCTCACCCCGTTGACCAGTCGTGCGCCCACGGCAGTGAGCGGGCTCAGCCCTTTCCGGGCTCAGTACCGGAGCCAGCAACGTAGCGCGATGCGGCTTCGCTCGGTGTCCTCCGCGGAAACGTTGCTCGAGCGCCAGCGGCTGCGGCCGATCGCTTCCAGGCGTAGCCACGGCTGAGGCTGCCAGCCCACGCCCAGCTCACCGCCGAGGAAGTGGTCCTCGCGCTGACGCCCCGTGAGCGAGCTCGATCGATCGAACGTATCCATGCCGCCGTCGAGGCGCAGATGGGCATCCCAGTCGCGAAGGAATTCGAACGCGACTCGCGCCAAGGCCTGGTTCCGCACCAGGAAGCTACCGTCGGATCCGAAAACGTCGACGGGTGCACGCGAACCGCCGATCTCGAGCTCGAGATTCGACTGCAACTTCCACGTGATCGACGCCTCCGCGAGAAAGTCGAAGTAGCCATCGAGGGTGTCCTCATCGAAGGTGCGGCTCTGCACGCCGGCACGCACGTCGAGAGCGAGCTTGGGAGTGAGCGGGCCACGCACGGCGAACGAGCCTTGCGCGAGATACGCCGCCCGCGGATCGCCCGTGAAGTCGAGCGGCACGAAGGGGGGCACCAGCCCCGCACGCCGAAGTGACTCGGCGTCCGCCTCGCCGTCGATGCGCCCGAGGTCGATGCGCGGCTCGAGCTGCCAGCCGGTATCGAGGGTGCGCCTCACCTTGGCAGCCACCTCGTGCACGTGGAAACCGAAGAGATCGTAGGGTTCCGGGCCGAGGCTCGTGACGTAATAGAGGTAATCGGCCTCCAGGTACCACGCCGAGGTGGGCTCCCAGCCCATCAGCACGCCACCTGCGCCGCGGTCGAAATCCGCGCCGGCGAGGCGCACGTCCGACGCGTACTGCGCGAAATCCGTGAGGTCGCTCGATACCGTGGTGCGATCGATCCATTCCCCTGCGGCGCCGAGCGCAAGACCGCCACCGAAGGTCCGCAGTGCGGCACCGGAGACCGACTGGTCCACGGTGTTGTACACATCGTGTTCGACGAAGAGGGTGCCCGACGCTTCGTAACCGATGTCGAGCGAGCTCGCAGGCCGCGCCCGGCCGAGACCCGACGAGCGCCGCGGGACGACCGGCGGATCTTCCCCCGCGACGGGCGGCGCGAAGTCACTGGGAAACACCAACCGCGACGAGAGCGCATCCAGGATCTCGGTGGGCGTTGCGATGGGGCGCTCGGAGTCGGGCGGCGACGACACCGGCCGCGTCTGGGTCACGCTCGGCCGCGGCAGACGCAGATCGAGTCGCGCCACGGCGCGCAGTACCTCGTCGCCCTCGGCATCGCTGGCGCGAAGCAGGATGTTGTCGTCGTAGCCCCCTTCGAGCCCGAGTGCAGGCAGAAGCGCCAACGGGCCGAGGCCGATCCCCGTGACCGCGTCGGCCGCATGCGCCGGCGCAATCACGCCTCGTACACCGAGAACCGCGCATACCGCGAACCGCACGAGCAGCCTACTGCGCATTCGGTTGCCCAACTGGCGCCTCGCTCGGGATGCGAGAGACTCGTGCCGCACGCGGCGGCGCGCGGCGAGCGCGCGAGTATAGACCGGCAACGCTGCGACGGCGCCAGGGGTGCTCCGTCGCACGCGGCGTCACAGTTCCGAGCGACGCGTCTTCGTCGAGCCGAAGCACGACCCAACGCGGTTGTTGGTTGATGGGGGGAGGCGTTCTGCCTTACCTTGATCTCTCGCACGCTCTCGTCCTGCCGACTCGCACGCTGCGGGGCCCCTTCGAATGCTGATCCGCTGTACGCACTGCAATCACGAGCTTCGTGTACCCGATCAGCAGATCAGCACCTCCGGCACTCGCGTTCTCTGCAAGAACTGCAACACGATCTTCGTCGCGCGGCGGCCCGCCGAGGAGGCGCGAAGGGGCAGCGCCAATGGCCCCGAAATCCTGCCAGTGGCCGACGATCCGGCGCTGGAGGCGGCGCTCGATCGCATCCTCGACCGCACTCCGCTGCCGGGCTCGCTCACGGCTCCGCGAGCGGTCGACCTCGAGGCCGCGGACGACGAAGACTTGGGCTCGAGCACTTCCTCGACGGGTGGCGGCGCCGACCCGTGGGCGCAAGTCTCGCCCGAGTCGCTCGGCATCTCCCTCGTGGACGAGGAGTCGCAGCCAGCAGCGCTCGAGTCCCGGTCGCAAGCGGTCGCGCATTCGGAGACCGGCGACGTCGACGAGCTTCTCGATCAGGTGTTACGCGACCTCGATCGCGCCCAGCCTGAGGAGGCGAGTGCGCTGCCGAGCGCCTCCGCGCGTTCGAGCACCCCTCTCGGTGACGCGCTCACCATCGACGGCGACGAGGCGGACGCGGTGGCCACGACGAGCGCCCGGCTCCCCGAACCGCCGCCCATGCCCACCACCACGGCGCTCGACCTCGATGCGATCCTCGACGAGCTGCGTACCGAGTCGGCTGCGCCGGCGCCCGGACCGGCGAGCGCGAGTAGCGCGCGAGCCTCCGACTCGTTCGAGCTCACGGAGGACGATTTCGGCGGGCCGACCATCGATCTCGAAATCGGCTCGGACACGGTCGCCAAAGCGGCGCCGGCAGCGGGGCCATCGGCCGGCGCCCCCCATGAACGCGAACGCAGTCTCCACGACATCTACGAGGACGACCAAGCCGATCCACGCTCGGTGGCCGAGGAGGCCGAGGACCGCGAGTCGCTGGCGGAGGCGCCACGCACCGTGGGAGCGATACCGACACGCACGAGAAACGTGACGCGCTCCGTCGATACGGGAGTCCACCGCGGTGCCGCCGCGGCCAAGCCGGCGGCGCGCAAGCGGTCGGCTGCCGCCTGGGTCGCAGGAGTGTCGCTGTTGGTGGTCGCGGGTGGGGGCGGCGCTGCCTTCTGGTACCTGAGTCGAAGCTCGGGCGCGAGCGAGCCCGGCGAGGCAGCCCAGCCGGCCGGGCTGCCGACGTTCGCCTTCGAGGAGACCGACGGGCAGCTCATCAAGACGAAGGGCGGGCCCGCGTACGTGGCGAGCGGCGTGGTGCGCAACACCTCGGCCTTCGCGGTCTACGTGATCCAGGTCGCGGGTGTACTGCGCACCTCCGATGGACGCGAGGTCGGACGCACGGCGAGCTACGCCGGCAACAATCCCGCCGTCGACGCGGTGTCCAAGTTGCCACGCGCCGAGATCGAGGCCGCGCTCGATACGCGAATCGGCGAGGGCGGATCGAATGTGAAGATCGAGCCTATGGCCGCACTGCGATTCACATTGGTCTTCTGGAACGCGCCCGCGGACGCCGCGAGCACCGAGCTCAGCGCACAAGCCCGCTCGTTCTCGCCGACAGCCACCACTGGCGGCTGAGCTCGCGCACGGGGTGACGGGGCGCGAGTGACGCGTATCGCGGTCGTCGCCGACCGCAACGCACTCGATCATGGCGGAGAGTAACGACGCAGCGCGGCCCGACGACACCGTCGATCGCCTCCTCACGCGGCTCAAGGCGTTCCCCGAGTCCGCAATGCGCCTCGCGGTGCTCACCGGCGAGATCGCCGCGGCCGCCGACGCAGACGCGGTTCAACTCCTCTCCGGTCTCATGGAGCGCGCGGCACGAAGGCCGTCGGCGGACCACCAGGGCGCCCTCGCGCTGATCCCCGGCGAGGAGCTGGCGCGACGGTTGGGCTACGAGCGGGTGAGTCGGCTCTATCGGGAAGCGCGCGCACGGGGCCTGACCGAGGTATGCCAACTCTTCCTCGCTGCGGGCATGCGCCCGAACGAGCCGGCCAGACTCCTGGCGCCGCCGCGTGGCGAAACGCTGACGCTCGGCGAGCGCAAGGCGCTCGCGCGTCGCTTGCCCCGCCAAAAGATCGATCGGCTACTCGCCGACCCCAACCCCGACGTGGTCGAGAACCTGTTGCGGAACCCCGCCATGACCGAACGCGAGGTGCTGCGGGTGACCTCGCGGCGTCCCGTGCACCCCGAGGTGCTGCTACGGGTGTTCGCGAATACCCACTGGTCGAATCGATATCGCGTGCGCAAGGCGCTGGTCTACAACCCCAACACGCCGATCCAGGTCGCCCTCACCCTGGTGACCTTTCTGTCGGGTGGAGACCTCGCGATCTTGGGCCGCGATCCGGGAGTGCACGCGTTGATCCGGGAGCGCGCGCGCGCCGTGCTTCGAAGCCGCCAGAAGCGTGCGAAGGCACCGACGAGCGAATCGCTAGCGCTCGGTGGTGCGGATGCCGAGACTCAGGACGGCTTGGAGCCGGCGTCGCCGACGGCGCGATCGGAACCCGAGGACGACGAAACCTCGGATTGACCCTCGCTCTTGGGCGGCGTGACGTCGATTGCGTCCGGCTCGCGCGTTGCCTTGCGGAAGTTCTTGATGGCGTGGCCGAGACCAGAACCGAGCTCGGGCAACCGCCCCACGCCGAACACGATCATGATGATGACGAGAATGACGATCAGCTCCGGCATTCCCAATCCGAACATCGCTGCCACCATCGCGTCACCTCTCCCCTCACCGATTCCGTTCGCGGTCTAGCACCGCACCGCGACTGGCACAACTCGGCGGGCGCATTCACGAGGCGCGCCGGAGGTACTGATCGGGGAACTCGAGGCGTGCCCGCCGCGACCGCGACGAGCGCACGGACGGCGTGGCGAGGTGCACCGACCTCGATCAGCCAGGCGCTGGTGCGGCGGCACCCTCCGCAGGGTCCTGGAAGCGCACCGGGACGTGCACGTCGACCACCACGTCGGCGGGACGCTTGGCGGCTTCCTTGGCGGCATTTCGGCGTTCCACCACAAGCGAAGTGTTGCCAGCCGGAAGCGTCGGACCCGTGGGTGTGAACGAGGGATGCGTGAGGACGGGCTCGGTGGTGCGGGTCTCGGTGAGGCGGCGCCACGCCCGCTTGAGCAACAGCAGCCCCAGCTCGAGCGTCCACCGCGGACGCGCCAGATAGCGCTTGAGGTGGTGGATCGGCTGTCGAATGTGACTCCAGAGCTGAATCTTGAGCAGCGACGATTGGACCATCTTCTCGACTTCGCCCGAAGCCCACTCGGGCGTGTTGAATGCCGAGCGCGTGTAGGCCGTGTTGGTGAAGTCGAAGCCGTCGCGCAGAAGCCCCTTCTCCTGGCATTGCTCGTAGAGCTCGGTGCCGGGCAGAGGGTTGGCTACGAAGAACCAGGCACTCTGAAGCTTGAGCCGCTTGGCGAGACTGTACGATTCCTTCATCTGTGCGGTGGTCTCGCCGGGGAAACCCATGATGAAGAAAGCGTTGTGGTCGAGGCCGACCTTCTTCACGGCCTCCACCACCTTCTCCGCGTGCTTCAAGTTGGTGGGCTTCTTGATGACGTCACGCAGGACTTCCTGGTTGCCGCTCTCGAACGCCAGCGTCACCTCGTAGCAGCCCGCCTTCTTCATCAAGGTGAGCATCTCTTCGTCCAGGGTCCACATCGCGACACCGTTGGGCGTGGACCACACGATGTCGAGCTTGCGGTCGATCATCGCCTGGAAGAGGTGCTTGGCCCGCTTGCGATCCATCGTGAGGTTGTCGTCCTCGAACTGGAACTCGCGAATGCCATAGGTCTTGCGCACTTGCTCGATCTCACCGAGGACGCTCTCGGCGGAGCGCCCGCGGTACTTCTGCCCCCAGAAGCGCATCGACGAGCAGAACGTGCACTTCGCCGGGCAACCACGCGACGACTGAATCGTCGTGGTCACGGCCTCCTTGGAATAGACGCCGTGGGCGCGGTTGGCGTTGGCGTAGACGTTGATGTCGATGAGATCGCGCGCTGGCCAGGGCAGACTATCCAGGTCTTCGATGAACGTGGTCTTCGGCGTGATTCGCACCTCGCCGCCCTCGCGCCACGCGAGGCCGTCGATGCCGTCCACGCTCGCCCCGGCGTCGAGGCGATCGAGCAGATCGAGCCCCGACATCTCGCCTTCACCGATGACGATGTAGTCGAGATTGGGATTCTGCTCGAGGCATTGGCGTGCCAGAAAGCTCGGGTGCGTTCCACCCACCACGGTCACGACTCCCGGGTTCACTTCCTTGGCAACCCGCAGCACCTCCTCGACGCACGGATACGACGACGAGAAGAGCGTGGTCACGCCGATCACGTCGGGCTGGTACTGGCGAATGCGCGCCTTGATTTCCTCGGGATGGAGGCCGACCTGGCGAAACCCGTCGTCGAGGATGCGGCGGTTGCTGAACCCCTCCGCGGTGGCATCGAGGATCTTGACGTCGTAGCGCCGGCGGAAGGTGGCGGCCAGGTACATCGCGCCGAGTGGGGGCATGCACGCGAGGATCTGCTCCGATCCTACGCGCGTCGGCGGAAACACCAGCAGCACCTTGCGGATACCGCCCAGTGGCTTGGTCGAATCCAGCATGAGGTCATTCTCCTCGAGATCGAGCGGTCAGGCTGGGCGCGCCGAGATCGAAGCTCGCGTTCGTACGCGCCGCGATCCGCCAGCGGGCTACAGCAGTACCATACCTGCCGACGGATTCGAAATCACACGGACCGGCAGCAGTGCGCAACACATCGGCAGGATTCGTGCCGGTCGAGCACGCGTTGACACGCTACACTCGATCTGGGACAAGGGGGCGCTGCCGCACATGACCGCCGATGCCATGCGAATCCGCGACGTCACCGCGATGGATCTGACCGACATCCGGGCGGAGATCGAGCTCATCCAGACCGAGGCCCGGCGAATGGCACCGTCGGAAGCCGAGTTCATGCGCCGCTTCCCCACCATGGCGGCGCGACTCAAGTCGCTGCTCGAACGACGCGAGCACCTCGAGGACTCCATCCAGGCCGCCCCGGTCCCCGCTCACGAGGTACCGACTCCCAAGGTACTACCCGCACCGAACCGCGGCGCGCGAATCGTCGGGCCGACGCGGCCCCCGCCGAGCTTCCTGGACTTACGCGAGGAACTGCTCGAAGCCGAATCGGGCCGCGAAACCCGCGCGCAGGCTTCCCCCGCCACTGCGCCTCCGGTCGACGACGGCCGCCTGCGCAAGGAGTTGGCGGCCCGCGACGCGGAGATCCGCCGCCTGCGCGAGGAGCGGGACGACTGGCGCAGCAAGGCCGAGGGCGCCGAGGGCCGTATCAGCCGCGGTGCCGACGTCGCGCGGCGCCTGGAAGAGACGCTGCGGGAAGTCGACACGCTGCACGCGCGTATCGCCGACCTCGAATCGGCGGACGCTGGCGCCGCGGACCTGACCGCCTCCACCACCGAGCTCCGCCGGGAACTCGAACACCTTCGCAACGAGCAGGAATCGATGCAGGCCGCCCACCATCAAGAGCTGGAACGCGTTCGGGAACGCCATCGTCAAGAAATCGAGAGCTGGATCGAACGCGAGAACGAGCGCGCGCGGCTCGCGGAACGGGTCGCGCACTTGGAGACGGAGCTCGCCAAGGCACGCTCGGACAGGGAAGCGGCACATGCAGCGCTCGCGACCGAGCGCGGGCGTCTCGCGGACGAGCTCGACGCGGCCCGCGGCGCCCTCGAGTCTGCGCACACCGAGACGGTGGCATCCGCGGCCGAGCGCGCGCGGCTCTCGACGCAGCTCGAAGCTGCCACGCTGGACCGCAACGTCATCAGCGTCGGCATCCTGCAGGCCCTCGTCACCAGTGTGGTCACGGTCGTCATGAATGC
>CAYVDO010000380.1:0-8000 GCA_964450125.1 uncultured bacterium | reverse complement strand
AGCCCCCCGCCCCGCAAAAAGCGCGGTTTTTGCGGGGCCCCACCCCCAAGTCGACTCGCTACGCTCGTCGGCGCGCCGCTGGCGCGATGCCTTCTTCAGCAGCCTGCCAACAGGCCGCCAAGGCGCTCGCGGGGGCAAGTCTTCCGGTACTCCGTCGATGTTGTCTCGGCTCACGGTCGACGCCGGTCGAAGCGAACCGGCTCCGTCAACATGCCGCGAGGTGCCCCGCTTGCCGCACCTGTCGCGGATAATGGGAGCCAACGCGTGAAGCCGTCGGTCGCCTATCGAAACCCACGCTCAGCGAGGCAGGTCGTGACGAGCTTCTGGCGCGATTCCGCGCATGGAATCGAGCTCGCCCGCTCGCAACCCCCGATTCTCAGGCAGTCGATCCAACGGATGAGCTCGACTGGTCACCGAGCGCCCCATCACGGCGAGCTCGGCCGCAAACGTTACGACTTCGTACCATCGAATCGACAGATCGAGCGTGTATGCTGTATACACGCTTTCCACGACCCCTCAGCGAGAGGATGTTGACCATGAGCTCGGGACGTTCCGCGCTCGCATCGACGATCTGGAAAAAGGCCTCGATGGCCATCACGGGGCTGGTGCTGTTCGGCTTCGTGCTGGCCCACATGGCCGGCAATCTCAAGGCCTACCAGGGCGCGTCGAAGCTCAATCAGTACGCCGAGCACCTGCGGGAAATGGGTGCCCCGATCTTCGACCACGGGCAGCTCCTGTGGGTCGCGAGACTGGTGTTGCTCGCCGCGCTGGCGGTGCACGTGGCCGCGACCATCGCGCTGACGTTGCGCAATTGGTCGGCGCGGCCCGTCGCCTACGCCTACAGGAAGAGCCCGGAAACCAGCGCCGTGTCGCGGACGATGATCGTGACCGGACCGATCATCCTGGTTTTCGTGGTGTTTCATCTCCTGCACTTCACGACTGGCCAGGCGCATCCGAGCTTTCAGCCCGGTGATGCATTCGGGAACGTCGTGAGCGGCTTTCGCGGCCACCTCGGCGTGGTTGGCATCTACGTGGTCGCGATGCTCGCGCTCGGCTCGCACCTCTTCCACGGCCTGTGGAGCCTGTTCCAGACCCTCGGTCTCAACCACCCTCGGTGGAATGCGCACCGAAACGTGTTCGCGGCGGCCTTCGCGGTGTTGCTGGTCTTGGGTTTCCTCGCGGTTCCGATCGGCGTCGTCCTCGGCCTGATTCACTGAGTCCGACGTCGCGCGGAGGGTTTTTCACATGCAGCTCGACGCCAAGATTCCGTCCGGGCCGATTCAGGAAAAATGGGATCGGCACCGCTTCGAGCTCAAGCTCGTCAATCCCGCCAACAAGCGGAAATACCGCATCATCGTCGTGGGATCGGGGCTGGCGGGCGCTTCGGCGTCCGCGTCGCTCGCCGAGCTGGGCTATTCCGTCGATTGCTTCTGCTACCAGGACAGCCCGCGCCGCGCCCACTCGATCGCGGCCCAAGGCGGCATCAACGCCGCCAAGAATTACCGCAACGACGGCGACTCGATCTACCGCCTCTTCTACGACACGGTGAAGGGCGGGGATTTTCGCGCCCGCGAGGCGAACGTCTATCGCCTGGCACAGGTCAGCGTGAACATCATCGATCAGTGCGTGGCGCAGGGTGTGCCGTTCGCGCGGGAATACGGCGGCCAGCTCGCCAACCGTTCGTTCGGCGGCGCGCAGGTATCGCGAACCTTTTATGCCCGCGGTCAGACCGGCCAGCAGCTTCTGCTCGGCGCGTATCAGGCGCTGTCACGGCAGATCGGCCT
Organism: uncultured bacterium; assembly: GCA_964450125.1. Classification (GTDB taxonomy): domain Bacteria; phylum JADJOY01; class JADJOY01; order JADJOY01; family JADJOY01; genus JADJOY01. The sequence goes on along the minus strand of CAYVDO010000380.1, from coordinate 6,216 downwards.
CGGCCAGGTGCGCATGTTCCCGCGCACCGAAATGCTCGATTTGATCGTGATCGACGGCCGCGCGCGCGGCATCGTGACCCGCAACCTCGTCACCGGAAAGATCGAAACGCACGTGGCCGACGCCGTGGTGCTCGGCACCGGCGGCTACGGCAACGTTTTCTATCTTTCGACCAACGCCAAAGGCTCGAACGCCACGGCCATCTGGCGCGCGTACAAGCGTGGCGCTGGCCTCGCGAATCCGTGCTTCACGCAGATCCATCCGACCTGCATCCCGGTGAGCGGCGACCACCAGTCGAAGCTCACGCTCATGAGCGAGTCGCTGCGAAACGACGGACGGATCTGGGTGCCGGCGCAAGGCGGCGACAAGCGCTCACCCGACCAGATCCCCGACGCCGAGCGCGATTACTACCTGGAGCGCCGCTACCCGAGCTTCGGCAACCTGGTGCCACGCGACGTCGCGTCGCGCGCCGCCAAGGCCGTTTGTGACGAGGGGCGCGGTGTCGGCGAGACCGGCCGCGGTGTGTTCCTGGACTTCCGGGACGCCGTGCAGCGCCTCGGCGAGCAAGGCGTGGCCGAGCGCTACGGCAACCTCTTCCAGATGTACCAGAAGATCACCGGCGAGAACCCGTACAAGGTGCCGATGCGGATCTACCCGGCGATCCATTACACGATGGGCGGGCTCTGGGTGGACTACAACCTCATGAGCACGGTCCCGGGCCTCTTCGTCATCGGCGAAGCGAACTTCTCCGACCACGGCGCCAACCGGCTGGGCGCTTCGGCGCTCATGCAAGGTTTGGCCGACGGCTACTTCGTGCTGCCCTACACCATCGGCCACTACTTCGCGAATCAGAAGCTCGACAAGGTCGACGACAACCACGGCGACTGCATCGCTGCCGAGAAGGACGTGGCGGAGCAGACCCGCACCCTCCTTTCCATTCAAGGCAAGCGCAGCGTGGACTCGTTCCACCGCGAGCTCGGCCAGATCATGTGGGAAGACTGCGGCATGGCCCGGAACCAAAAGGGCCTCGAGCTGGCGCTCTCGAAGATCCCGGCGCTACGCGAGGAGTTCTGGGAGAACGTGAAAGTGCTCGGGGCGGGCGAAAGCCTGAATCAAAGCCTGGAGAAGGCCGGGCGCGTCGCCGACTTCCTGGAGCTCGGCGAGCTTCTGGTGCGCGATGCCCTCACCCGCCGAGAATCGTGCGGCGGTCACTTCCGCGAAGAGTTCCAAACCGAGGAAGGCGAAGCCAAGCGCGACGACGAGGGGTTCGCCCACTCGGCGGTGTGGGAGTACGCCGGCCCCGGACGCGAGCCCATCCGCAACATCGAGCCGCTCACGTTCGAGTACGTCCATCCGAGCCAGCGGAGCTACAAATGAAGCTCACCCTCCACGTGTGGCGCCAGCCGGGCAAGGACAAGCCCGGTCAGCTCGTGAAGTACCAGGTGCCGAACGCCAGTCCCAACATGTCCTTCCTGGAGATGTTGGACGTGCTCAACGAGCAGCTCATCGCCAACGGCGAAGAGCCGATCGCGTTCGATCACGACTGCCGCGAAGGCATCTGCGGCTCGTGCGGATTCGTCATCAACGGCGACGCTCACGGCCCCGACAGCGGCACCACCGTTTGCCAGCTCCACATGCGCTCCTTTCAGGACGGCGACGAGCTGACGCTCGAGCCGTGGCGAGCGCGCGCGTTCCCCGTCCTCAAGGATCTCGTCGTCGATCGCAGCGCCTTCGACCGCATCATCCAGAAGGGCGGATTCATCACCGCGCCCACTGGCTGCGCCGTGGACGCGAACGCGATGCTGATCGGCAAGAAATACTCGGACCTGGCGATGGACGCGGCCCAGTGCATCGGCTGCGGCGCCTGTGTCGCCGCCTGCCCGAACGCCGCTGCGCAGCTCTTCGTGGCCGCCAAAGTCTCGCACCTCGGCCTGCTGCCTCAGGGCCAGCCCGAGCGCCACGACCGCGTCGAGAAGATGGTCGCCCAGATGGAGGAGGAAGGGTTCGGAAGCTGCTCGAACCACCGCGAGTGCGAAGCCGCCTGCCCCAAGAGCATCTCGGTCGACTTCATCGCACGCCTCAACCGCGACTACCTGACCGCCAGCGTCGCCAACTGGGAACCCAAGAAAGCCGCCGCCGGCGACGGCTGAGCAGCACGCACCGCCGATCGATCCGAGGTCATTCCCGGATACGGACCGGGGATGTGCTCGTCGTGCGCCCGCGATGGCCACGCTCGAGCCGCCAGCGGGCGCTGGATTCTGCCCGCGTGCGCCGAGCTTGCCGCGGGGCGGACAAGCCCTGAGCTTCCTCGCCGAACCCACCCGCGGGTCGAGCCGTGCTGGGCGAGGGACGCCATTCGTTACACAATGGCTCGGGCGAGTCGTGGAATCGGGTCGGGCGCCGCCGGAGACACGGCGGGCGCCTCGGTACCACGATGAGCTGTGGAATCACGGTCGTGACCTCGCTCGAGCACAAGATTCCGCCCGGCGCTCTGCTCATCGCCGCTGCCGCGGCCATGTGGGCGATGGCGCGGGCGCTGCCGCCGCTCACCCTCGCGATTCCGTGGCATCACGGCCTTGCGCTGGTCTGCGCGATCGGAGGCGTGGGCTTCATCCTCGCGGGCGGGTACGAGTTCCGGCGGGCGCACACCACCGTGGATCCGACGCGGCCGCAGGCGGCTTCGGCGATCGTGACGGACGGCGTCTACCGAATCAGCCGGAACCCGATGTACGTGGGCTTCGCGCTGCTGCTGCTCGCGTGGGGCCTCCATCTGGCGCACACGCTCGCATTCTTCTTCGTTCCGGCTTACGTCGCGTACCTGAATCGTTTTCAGATCGAGCCCGAAGAGCGTGCGCTCGCCGCGAAGTTCGGTGACGCGTATGCGAGCTATACGCGCGCCGTGCGCCGCTGGCTGTGACGAGCAATCTCCGCGTGGGTGCGAGCGCCTGCACGGACACCGCGTCGCGCAGGGAAGTGTCCGCCGTGCCGCGATAGGAACTGGCCCAGCTCAACCTCGCCCTGCCGCAGGCGCCGCTCGACTCGCCGCTGATGGCCGAGTTCGCCGCCGGGGCCAACGATCGCTTGGACGAGCTGCAAGCCCGCGGACCGTCGCCGAGAGGGAGAGCTACCGCGTCCGGCGGCTCGTGAGCCGATTCAGCACGATCCGGACGTGGCCTCTTCGGCCTCGGGCCCGCGCTCGGGCTTACTCGCAGCGAGGCGCAGCACGCCGGCGTAGCCCTGGGCCACACACGCGTGATCGAGAGCACCACGCTCGCGAAGCAGCCGGTGCATGCGCGGCAGCGCGTAGTGCGGCACCGTCATGATCAGGTGGTGCTCGAGGTGGTAGTTCACGTGGTTGGGCGCAACCAGCAACCGCTCCCACGGGCTCGCGAGCGTGGTGCGGGTGTTCCGCAGCGGATCGGCGGGATCGGGCACCATGGCGTGCTCGGCGATCGAACGCAGCCGGACCACGAGGTGGTGAGTCGTGAGCCAGGCACCCGCCCACAAGAGATAGAGCGCGGGATGGCCCGTGGCGGCGAGCAGCACGACGAGCGCGAGATTGGTGACGGCCACGCCCACCAGGCTCGCGCGCGTGGGCTGGACCGCGCCGCCGGTGAGATCGGGGATGCGCCCGGCGTGACGGGCGAGCGTGTAGAGGACGCGCTTCGCCGCGGTACGACCGGTGAGATCGCGCAGGATCTTCCGGCGCATGCTCGACGGCGTCACCGGAAACGGCGCCGCCAGGCCGATGTCGGGATCCTCCGGTGTCCAGTTCTTGGCGTGGTGCTGGAGGTGATAGCGACGGTAGGGCGCGAGATCGCTCCAGATCGGATACGCGCAGAGCCACGTGCCCACCCAATCGTTGAGCGCACGATTGCGAAGAAGCGTGCGATGCGAGGCCTCGTGCATGAGGATGGCCAGGCCCAGCTGGCGCGTGCCGATCACGGCCAGTGCGGCGAGCACGCTGAGTGGGTTCGGGAATCGCGCTACCAACGCCATCGCGGCAACGATCAAGCCCCAGTCGGTGGCGAGCGATCCCCACGAGCACCAATCGTGCATTTGGCGCAGCTCGCGAATCTCGTCGGGCGAGAGGTAGTCGAGCCAGCGCTTCGCATCTCCGGCGGCGAGATCCGACGCCAGGAGCGGAATGGTTTCGCGATCGTTCACGTGTCGCGCCTCGATGGTCGTTCACGATTCGGCGCGAGCGGTTCGTAGGGGCGGCCGCGAGGCCGCCCGCAAGCGCCTTGTGTCGGCGGGCGGGCTTGCACCCGCTCCTACGGGTTGGCGATCAGGTCGTTCCAAGTCATGAAGGGCCCTCTGGCTGGTGCCCGTTATCTCCCACCATGCTCCACCCGGCAACTCCCGATACCGCGAGACCAAGCGAGTCGGGTCAGATAAGCTCGCATCGAGCTGGCGATTCGCCCAGCTCCGAAAGGAATCGGGCAGCCCCTTGCGTAATCCCGGCGCAGTCAAGCGACAGAAAGAGCTGGCTCGCCAGCAGAAGCGACAGGACAAGCTCGCCGAGCGCGCGCGCCGCAGCGCGGAGAAGAAGCTCCGGCCCGCGGGGCTGGGCGCTCCCACCGAGGATGCCGCCGCCGAATCCGGCGACCACCCGGACGAAACCCCCGAGGGCACGACCTCCGAGTAGTGACGCAAAGGTCCCGCACGACCGCGCTCGACGGATCGCCTCCGCAACCGTGGCGCTCCTCGACCCTCGACGCCACGGCGACGACCGCGCTCAGACCGCAGCTTCACGACGGCGCGTCTTCGCCCTGGTGATCGCGGTGATCGCGTCCATCTCCCCTTCTCGCGCGGCGGCACGCGCACCGTTCGCCGGTATCTCGCTCGACCTCGCCCAGGCACGAAGCGCGAATCTCAGCGACGTCCGCTATGCGCTCGCGTTCGATCTGATTCCGGGTGCGGCGCACGTCGAGGGCTCGCTCACCCTCGACTTCGTGGTGCGCGATCGGAAGCGCGGCGTGGTCCTCGACTTCGCCGGCGAGCATCTTTGGGACGCGGCTCTCAACGGCACGGCGTTCGATGCCCGCGAGGCCCGCACCGCAAACCACGTCGAGCTGCCCCGGCGAGGGCTCCGCGCCGGCGCGAACCGACTGATCGTGCGCTTTCGATCGCCGGTGGCCGCGGCGGGAGCGCCGCTCACTGCGTTCCACGATCCCGCGAGCGATTCGATCTATCTCTACACGCTGCTCGTTCCCGCCGATGCCCATCGGCTCTTTCCGTGCTTCGACCAGCCCGATCTCAAAGGACGGTTCTCGCTCGATCTCACCGCTCCACCGGGCTGGAAGCTGGCGGCCAACGGTGCGGCGCTCGACGCCCCCTACGTCCTCGACGACGGCCGAATCCGCCAACGCTTCGCGGAGACGCCGCCGCTACCCACCTACCTCTTCGCGTTCGCTGCCGGCCCCTTCGCGGTGGTCGACGCACCCCCGGTGCCGGGCGAGCCCCCCATTCGGGTATTCGTGCGCCCCGCGAAGCTCGGCGCATCGGACACCGCCCACCTGATCGCGCTGCATCGCCGAGCGCTCGCGTGGCTGGCGCGCTACTTCGACGTGCCCTACCCGTTCGCGAAGCTCGATTGCGTGCTGCTGCCGAGCTTCCCATACGGTGGCATGGAGCACGCCGGCGCCATCTTCTACCGCGAAGACTCGCTGGTCTTCGATCATCGCCCCACGGAGCTCGAGAACACCAACCGGAGCACGCTCGTCTACCACGAGCTCACTCACCAGTGGTTCGGCAACCTGGTGACGATGGCGTGGTTCGACGATCTGTGGCTCAAGGAAGGATTCGCGAACCTCATGGCGTACGAGGTGCTCGACGCGCTCGAGCCCGAGCGCCAGGCGTGGCTGCGCTTCCACCAGCGCTTGAAGGTGCGCGCGTATCGGATCGATGCCACCGACGGCACCACCGCCATCTTCCAGCCGCTCGCCAACCTCGCCGACGCCAAGAGTGCCTACGGCGAGATCGTCTACGACAAAGCACCCGCGGTGCTGCGCGAGCTCTCGGCACGCCTCGGCGCCGAGCGCTTCCGCAATGGATTGCGCCGCTACCTGAAGGCACATGCCTGGGGCAACGCGCGCTGGAAGGACCTCATCGACGCATGGGCCGCCGCCGGCGCCAGCGAGTTGGGCACGTGGTCGAGACGCTGGGTGCTCGAGGCCGGCATGCCGAGCGTGCGCGCGGAATGGAGCGTGGGACCG
>CAYVDO010000379.1:0-8064 GCA_964450125.1 uncultured bacterium | reverse complement strand
CCTCGCCCGCCCAGCCGTTGGCACCCACCACCCCGGCGATCGGCGGTTCGCGCCAGCCGTCGCCATCGATGGTCACGCGGGCACCCACGAGACCTCGTCCAGGCTCATCTCCCGTGACCACCCCCACCAGGCCTCGCCAGCGCACCATCACCCACGGCCCGGTCACGCCCTCGAAGCGGTTGTCGCGCTCGATTCGCGCATCGTTGGTTGCCACGGCATCGACCAACAACACTCCCCCTCTTCCCGCCAGCTCGAGCACGTTGGGTCGCGCCGCGGAACCGATCGTGAACCGTGGCGGACGCTCGGGCGCGAGTCGCGCGGCCAACGTCCCGGTGGCCTCGATTCCCGCGCCGCGCACCCGGCGCACGTGATTGCCGAGCACCGTCGCCTCGCCGCCTTCCAGCCGGATTCCCGTCTCGCTCTCCTCGATGGTGTTGTCCTCGATCCGAATGCCGCGGGCGGCCTCGCCGCGCGCGCCCAGGCGTGTCGCGAGCCCCGCCCTCTCACTTTTCACCATTGCGTTGCCGCGCACGCGGACGTCGTCCACAGCGCCCTCGAATGCGATCGCCTCGCGGGTGGCAGCGAAGCGATTGCCACGACGTGGACCCGGGCAGATCGCCGCCAGCGGATCCCGCTTGGCCGCATCGACGTCGCCCAGCGTCAGCGCGCTCGCACCGTCGGCGGCCTTCACACCGAAAGTCGCGCCCTCGACCGTGTTGCGCAGAATCCGCGCTCCCCGCGCCTTGGTCACGGCGATGGCGACGTGGAGGGCGTCGAAACGATTGCACTCCACCACGTCGTCGTCGCCGTCGTCGAGGAAGACACCAACCGTGGCACCTTCGCGACTGCCGCTGATCCAGTTGCCGCGGACCTGCGTGCCGCGAATCCGTGGCGCCGCGTGTCCCGTGCCGTTGTCACGCCCTCGTGCCACGAGCACTGCGTTTCCGATGCGGGCGATGAAGTGGTTGAGGTCGGCGGGATCGGGGTGCGTCTCGCGCACTCCGATCACGATGCCCTCGGTGTCGTCGCTGCCCCGCGGCGTGCGCGTCGGCGCGTCGAGTCCCGTGATCGCGACGTGCGCGAGGCCACGACCGCTGAAGACGTTGCCCTTGATCCACACGTCGTGGCCGCCCGATTCGCATGCGCGCGGCACGCCGCATTTGCGATCGACCGCCAGAGCCACCGTCCCTTCGCGTGCCGAGATCTCGCGACCCGAGCTCACCACTCCGCTGGCGACCACACGCAGGGCCGCAAGGACCGCCTCGCGATTGCCGCTCGCCGGTGGTCCGACGACGAGCGGCAGATGCGCCGGCGCCCGCGCCATCAACAGGTCGCCCGCGGTGGCGCCCGGCTGGCTGTAACCGTCGACCAGGGTCTGTGCGCGAGCGACCACGACACCGTCGCTCGTGAGCTCGATGGGGCTGAGCGTGACGGCGCCCGCCACGCAGCCCTGCGGCTCGAGGGCGAACACGATCCGCGGCGCAGTCGCTTCGGGAGGCACGGCGTTGGCCTGGCAAACCGCCCAGCGCAGCGTGCCCAGCGCGGCCGGCGTGCGTGCCACCGCCTCGCAACCGCGCGGCGAGCCCGGCGTGCTCGTCACGACGCCCGCTGGATCGTCGGACCGCACGACACAGAAGAGTGGATTGCCCGACCAACCGGGGCGCGTGCTCGCTTCGCACTCGAGCTGGTTCACGGCGGCGAGCCCAACGTCGCGATCACAGGCCTCGACCACGTCGGCCCGAATGCGGGCGCGGACGTCGGCGAGGTCTCGCTGCACGGCCTTGGCCTCGCCTCGCTCGAGGTCCCCTTCCAGCCGGTCGAGCAACGGACACACCCCAGCGCTGCACCAATCGCCGTCTGCCGATCTTCCCGTGACGAGGCCGGTCGGCCCGCGGCCCGAGGCCCACATGCGAACCCGCGACATCGCCGCCGCCAGCCCTCCAGCCTCCACTGCCGGCGAGGCCTTCGGCGCCGCGCCAGGCGAGGGGGTGGTTGCTTGTGGCGCGGGCGCGCGGAACTTCATGAAGCGCGAGCCGGGCTCGCCCGCCGCAGGCTGCGCGTGTGCTGCCGTCGCGACGACGAGCGCGAGCAGCAACGCGGTGCATACGGGTTGAGCGGCTCTCGTCACGCGACCCACCGTCACTGCCCGGCGAAGAGCGTCCGGAGCACGGCCGGGTCGCGAATCACCTTCTCGCTGGCAGTGCGCGGGATGGCGGCGATCGCCCAGTGCTTGGGCACCTTGAAGCCGGCGATTCGAGACCGCAACGCCGTAGTGAGCTCCGCCACGTCGAGCGAGGCACCGGCCACCGGCTCCACCACTGCCGCAATCGCATCACCCCATTTGCGGTCGCTGAGGCCGAAGACCACCGCCTCGCGCACCCGCGGCAACGTGCGCAGCGCGCCTTCCACTTCCTCGGGGTACACGTTCATGCCGCCGGTGATGATCATGCCTCCCTCGCGACCGATGAGCGTGAGCGCGCCATCGGCAGCGAGAAAACCGCGATCGCCGACGCTCAGAAATTCACCGTGGCGAAGTGCTGGCGCTTCGTGCTCCGAGCCCGGCCCGCGGTGATAGTCGAGCATGAGTGTCGGGCTCTTCACGTACACGCGTCCCACCGCGCCGAGCGGCTGCTCGCACCCGTCGCCGTCGACGATCGCGAGCGTCACGTTGGGTTCCGCGAATCCCACCGTCGCGGCGTGCGAGCGCTGCTTGGCCGGTGGCAACGTCGTGACGGTGCCGGTCTCGGTGGTGCCGTAGAACTCCCACAGGACACCTTCGCCGAGCAACTCCACCAGCTCGAGTCGCGTTTCCACGTCGATGGCGCTGCCCGCGGTCCAGGCGACGCGCAATCGCGGCCGCGGCGCGCCGGCGCGAATCGCTTCCAGCACCATGCGCCATTGGGTGGGCACCAAGAAGAGTGTCGTGACCTCGCCCGACGCGACGAGGCGCGCCACGCGCTCGGCGTCGAAATGGCCGAGCACGAGCTGCCGCGCACCGAGGGCACGGTGGATCGCGGAAAAGATGCTGGGGCCCGAGTGGTAGAGCGGCCCCGCCACCAGGTGCACGTCGGCGGCGCCGAGCCCATAGGTCGCGATCGACTGCTCGACTCGTGCGTGATCGCCCGCACGCGGCCGGAGCACGCCCTTGGGGCGCCCGCTCGAGCCCGAGGTGTAGAGGAGCTGCGCCGCCGACGATCGGACCGGCCCACCACCGAGCGGCGCGGGCGCCAGATCGAGCACGAATTCCCAGTCTTCGACCGGCACCTCGCCCGGCGCGAGCGACGGATCGCCGAGCACGGCCTTCGGCTCCGAGTTGCGAAGGATCCAGTCGCGCTCGGGAGGCGCGAGCCGGCTACCCACCGGCACGAACGTGAGGCCGGCTTGGATCGCCGCTTCCCTGAGCAGCACCCACGCGGGGTGATTGCCGCCCACCACGGCGATGCGATCGTCGGCGGCGAGCCCGCGCCGTGCGAGCTCGCGCACCAGCCCGCCGACGCGATGCGCCGCTGCGCCGTAGCGCCACTCGCCCTCTTCGGGGACGTCGAGCCAGACCCAGCCGACTCGATCCGGCTCGTGACGCGCGAGCTCGTCGAGGGTGTGGGTCATCGCCCCAGAATCGCGCGTAGCGCCGCGTCGACCTCGGTGAATTGAAACGGGTAGCCGAGCTCGAGCGCGCGCAGGGGCACCGCGCGCTGGCCATCGAGGACCACGGTGGCAGCCTCGCCGAGCACGAGCTCGACTCCGAAGCGCGGCGCGGACAGCCACGACGGCCGCCCGAGCACGTGACCGAGCGTCTCGGAGAGCTCGCCGTTCGTCACGGGATGCGGCGCGGTGGCGTTGAGCAGCCCGGCGACCTCCTGCCGATCGATCGCAAAGAGCACCAGTCCCACGAGATCGTCGAGGTGGATCCACGAAACCCACTGGGCGCCATCGCCCACCGGGCCGCCGACGAAGAGCTTGAACGGCAGCAGCATCTTGGGAAGCGCGCCACCCTCCTTGCCCAGCACCACGCCGATGCGGAGCACTGCGGTGCGCACGCCGAGCGCCACGGCGTTCAGCGCCTCCGATTCCCAAGCGCGGCAGACCGTGGCCAGGAAGTCCTGTCCGGGTGGAGCGTCCTCGCCGAGCTCGCGCGTGCCGGAAACGCCGTAATACCCAACCGCCGAGGCACTCACCAGCACGCGGGGACGTTCGCGCGTCTGCGCCATCGCCTGCACCAGCGCGCGCGTTCCGTCGACGCGACTCGCGCGAATGCGTTCCTTCTGCGCATCGCTCCAGCGCGCACCCACCACCGGCTCGCCGGCGAGATTCACAACCGCTTCGACTCCAGCGAGCCCGGCGGCGATGCCCACCGGAACGTCCGGATCCCAGCGAACCGGGACGACCTCGGAGTCGAGACGCTCGACCGCGCCCTCGGGATCGCGCGTGAAGGCGATCACCTCGTCGCCGCGCTCCGCGAGCGCCCGCGCCACCGCCCGACCGACGAACCCCGTGCCCCCCGTGATCGCAACGCGCATCGCGTCCGCTCCCTGCGGCATCGCCGCGCGAACGGGGCACGGCCCCGTCCGAATCCCTCGCTCCACCCTCAGATCGGCGGCACCTCGCAAGACCACGCACCAGCCGCAGGCAGATAACAGCGCTCCACGTAATCCATCACCATGCGATCGGTGTTGAAGCGCCAACCGAGTGTGCGCACCGCGCGCTTCACCCGTGCGAGCCAGCGTACCGGCAAACCCCAAGAGTCGCGCTCGTAGAAGAGCGGCACGATCTCGTCCTCGAGCACGCGCATGAGATCGGCGGCGTCGCGTTCCGCCTGGACTCGGGAGTCCACGTGGACCTCACCGGTGCCGATCGCGAACCCGTTCTGCCCGTCGTAGCCTTCCGGGAACCAGCCGTCGAGGATCGAGAAGTTGAGCCCACCGTTGAGCAGCACCTTCTGGCCGCTGGTGCCACTCGCCTCGAGCGGGCGTACGGGATTGTTGAGCCACACGTCCACGCCCTGCACCAGGTGACGGGCGACGTTGATCTCGAAGTCCTCGATGAACGCCAAGCGGCCCTGGAACCCCGCGTCCGACATCGCGCTGATGATGTCGCGGATCAAGCCCTTGCCGATCTCGTCGTGGGGATGGGCCTTGCCGGCGAACACGATCTGTACCGGACGCTGGGGGTTGGTGAGGATGCGCTTCAGGCGCTCCCGATCCTGCAGGATCAGCGTCGCGCGCTTGTACTGGGCAAAGCGGCGCGCGAAGCCGATGGTGAGCACGTTGGGATCGAAGGAGTCGGCCACGCGCCGCGCCACCGCGGGTTCGAGACCGTCGGTACGCTCGCTTTGCTGCACCAGTCGGCGCCGCACGAAGCGCACCAGCTTCGATTTCAGGATCTGCAAGGTCTCCCAGAGCTCCACGTCGGGAACCTCGTCGATGCCCATCCACGTCTCCGGGTGCGCCAGGTGGATCGGCCAATCGGGCCGTAGATGCCGGTCGTAGAGCAGGCGCATCTCGGGCGCGAGCCAGGTGGGAACGTGGACGCCGTTGGTGATGTGGCCCACGGGAACCTCGGATTCGCTGCGCTGCGGCCAGAGCCCGTGCCACATGCGCCGCGACACCCGGCCGTGCAAGGCGCTCACTCCGTTCGCCTTGGTTGCGCACTTGAGCGCGAGCACCGTCATGCAGAAGGGCTCGCCTGCGTCTTGCGCGTTGACGCGGCCCAACGAGAGCAATCCCTCACGCGTCAGGCCGAGGCTCTCACGCATCCCGAGCAAGTGCTCCTCCACCAGGTCCGGCTCGAAGCGATCGTGCCCTGCCTCCACAGGGGTGTGCGTGGTGAACACCACCTTCTGACGAACCTCGCGCATCGCATCCACGAAGCTCAGCCCATCGTCGTGCATGCGCTGGCGAACCATCTCCAGCACCGCGAAGGCACTGTGGCCCTCGTTGAGATGGACCACGCCCGGCACGATTCCGAGCGCCGTGAGCGCCCGCATGCCGCCCACACCGAGCAAGAGCTCCTGGCGGATGCGGGCTCGGCGATCGCCTCCGTAGAGGCGCGTCTCGACGCTCAGGTCGAACTCGCCGTTATCGGGTACGTGGGGGTCGAGAAGCACCAAGCTCACGCGCCCCACGTCCACCCGCCAGACGCGTGCCCGAAGCACGGTACCGTTGCCGAGCGGCGTCTCGACCACGACTTTCCGGCCCTGGCGGTCGATCGCCTCGCGCACCGGCTGCTCGCCGGCATCGAAGCTCGAGTACGTCTCGCGCTGGTAGCCGGATCGATCGATCCATTGCCGGAAATAGCCTTCCCGGTAGAGCAAGCTCACGCCGACCAACGGCAGCCCGAGATCCGAGGCGCTCTTCAAGTGATCGCCGGCGAGAACTCCCAAGCCGCCCGAATAGAGCGGTAGCGACTCGTGCAGGCCGAACTCCGCCGAGAAGTACGCCACCGGGCGCGCGAGCAAGGCACCGGCGTGGGCGATCGCCCAAGTGCGCGTGTCGGTCAGGTAGGTCTCGAGGCTGCGATACGCACCCTCGATACGGGCGTTGAGCTCGAGCTCGTGCGAGCGCTCGATGATGACCGCGTCGCTCAAGCGCTTCAGCATCGCCACCGGATTGTGGTCGCAGCGCCGCCAAAGATCGGGATCCAGCGAGCGGAACACCTGTACGACCTCCGGGTGCCACGCCCACCACAGGTTCTGGGAGAGGCGCTCCAGCTTGAGGCGCAGCAGTTTCGCTTCGTCACGCGTGATCATGACCAGGACCCGAGCTTTCTCGAGGCAGCGCCACTCGCTAGGCGGCCCGCGGCAACGATGAGACCGTCGTACGACACCGAAGTTCGATCACAGGTGGCGCACTCTATCTCCACCACTCCGCGGGAAAAGAGCCGCGAAGCAACATCGCGACCGGTTGTGCCATGGGCACCACCGCTGGCGCGCGAGGACCAGCACGCGGCTTGAGGCTGCTCACCCGGAGCGACGCGGGCGCGGCAGGGTATCGGTGGGCGGCTCGGCGGAATCGGCGTCGTCGTCGATCGTGACGACGTTCCCGCCTGCAGCCTTGCTCCGATAGAGCGCGGCATCCGCTCGGCTGAGCAGCGTGCTCGCGTCCACCAGCGGCGTGCGACCGAGTGCCACGCCCACGCTCGCGCCGATCTGCACCGTGTGATCCTCGACCAGGATCGGACGCCGAATCGCCTCGACGACCTTGCGGCCCAGCGCCATCGCTTCCTCGGACGCGTGTACCGAGAACTGGATGACGACGAACTCGTCGCCGCCCATGCGCACACTCATGTCGTCGTGTCGCGTGACCTGAACCAAGCGATCCGCCACCACCTTGAGCGCCTCGTCGCCCAGCCGGTGACCGAACCGATCGTTCACACGCTTGAAGAGATCGAGATCGATGAAATGCACCGCGATCTGCTCGTCGGAACGGCGACGCCCATCGTGACGCAATCGCTCGAGCCGCTCCAACAGGTGCTGGCGGTTCGAGAGGCCGGTGAGCGCATCGTGGAACGCGAGGTGGCGCAGCTTCTGGAACTCTTGTTGCTCCGTGAGGTCCTGGAGGATGCCGTCGATCACCGTGTCGCTTCCCCGCGGTCGCGGCACCGGACGACCCTTGAACGCTGCCAGAAACCTGGTGCCGTCCGCGCGCCGCACCCACACCTGCACGCTGAACTCGCGCGGCGCCGACGAGGGCGTCGCGAGCAGCGTGCGCACCACCCGGCGATCCGCACGATCGATTCGCGCCAAGAATTCCTCGAGCGACGACGGCAGCGCGTCCGCGGGGCCGAGGCGGAAGAGCATCCGCGCGATCGCGTCGAAGCGCAGTCGCTGCTCGCTCGGATCCCACGTCCAGCCGGCCACCGCAGCGATCTGCTCGAGCTCGACCGCGCGCGATTCGGCGGCCAGAAGCACGTCCATGCGTCGGCGCTGCGCGACCAGACGCCACACCACCTCGCCGAGCCGCACGAGGCATTCGGCGTCGGCGGAATCGTACGGCGCACCTCGGTTTCCGACCCCGAGCAACACACGCGTCTTGCCGCCCTCAACTACCGGCGCTCCGAGATGACGAA
>CAYVDO010000378.1:0-8065 GCA_964450125.1 uncultured bacterium | reverse complement strand
TCGCCACGAGGTCGTGCAGGACTCGCCGGAGGCGTGGGCGCGCCTCGTCGCCGAGCTGGCCGATCGCGGCGCACCGCCGCGCGGCGTGGTGTTCCTGCGGGGATTCGGTCCTGCCGCCGCCTCGGCCCGCTCGCTCGGCGAGCTCGAAGCGGCACTCGACGAGGGCGTGGAGACGCTCTTCCACCTGAGCAAGGGCCTAGCGCGGAGCGGACGGACCGAGCCGATCGAGCTGCGAGCGGTCACCGCGCACGCCTTCGCTGCGAGCCCAGCGGAAGCGAGCGATCTCGTTCCCGAGCGTGCACCGATCGCCGGCCTGGCGAGGACCATCGCCCTCGAGTGCCCGTGGATCCGCACGCAGACGATCGATCTCGCCTGGGATGGAACGACAAGCCTCGATGCTCTCGCCCAGCGCGTCGCGGACGAGCTCGCGACGCCTCCCAGCGAGCCCGAGATCCTGCTGCGCGGCGAGCGTCGTCTGCGGCGCGCTTTGGTCCAGGAAGCGGCGCCCCCGTCCCCTGCCTTCGCACCCGTCATCCGCGCAGGCGCCGGCTACCTCGTCACCGGCGGGCTCGGTGGCATCGGCGTCGAGATCGCGCGCTGGCTGGCGCTGGTCCACGGAGCGCGGGTGGCGCTCGTGAGCCGCCGGGCGCTCCCGCGGACCGAAGGGGCGATGGAAAGGGCGCGACTCGTCGCGAGCGACGATCCCCTGGCGGCTCCGCTCGCGGCCATCACCGAGCTTCGCGAGGCGGGTGCGATCGTCGAGGTGATCGCCGCCGACGTCACGGATCCGGAAGCGCTGCGGCGCGCGCTCGAGCCGCTCGCGCGCGAGTGCGGCCCCTTCCGAGGCGTCTTCCACGCGGCGGCCGTCACCCGCGACGGGCTGATCCGCGGCAAGTCGCTGGAGGCGTTCCAGGAGGTCCTGGCGCCCAAGGTGCGCGGCACGTGGGTGCTCGATGCCCTGCGCGCCGAGCCCGCTTCCAGCGGAGCCACCGAGGATCGCCCCGCAACAGGGGTGCTCGGAGCGCTGGATTTCGTGGCGCTCTTCTCGTCGGTGGTCGCGCTGGGCGGGAATCTCGGCCAGAGCGATTACGCCGCGGCGAATCGCTACCTCGGTGCGTTCGCCGAGCGCGCGGGCGCCCGCGGCCAGCGTGTCTTCGCCGTCGACTGGGGGCTCTGGGACGAGGTGGGCTTGAGCCGTGGCCTCGGCGAGACCCTGCGCGCTCGCGGTGTGCTGCCGTTCTCGCCTCGGGAAGCGCTGGCGCTCCTCGAACAGGTGATCGCCGGCGAGCCAGGCGAGGTGGTGGTGTTCCGCGGGGATCGAGCGCTCCTCGAAGGTCGCGCACGCGCTGCCGACGCGACGGGCCCGTCGGCGACGAACGCGCCCGCTCCGCTCGCACGCGAGCGCGAGCGCCGCGTGGCACGAGGTGCAGCCGAGACCGGCCTGCGCGAGCGCCGCATCCGCCGCGAGCTCGAGGATCGGATCGTGACGATCGTGGCGCGCGCCCTCGAGACCACCCCCGAGCGCGTCGACACGTCACGCAGCTTCCTCGAAATGGGGATGGACTCCATCGTCGCCGTCCAGGCGCTGAAGGAGCTGCAATCGGTCACGGGCGCGGCGCTGCCGACGACGCTCTTCTTCGACTACTCGACGATCGAATCCCTCGCGGCGCACCTCGCCGCGCGCCCGGACGCCGCACGAATCCTGGAAGCCGCCGGCGAGGCCGGTGACACCGCGGCAGAGGTGCCACCTTCCCGGGACGAGGTTTCCGCGCTCGCCGAGCAGCCGCTCGCGAAAGCAGGGGCGAGCGGCATCGCATCGCCCGTCACGCACGCGAGCGGCGCGGTCACCGCCGACGCCACTTCGGATCCGTCGCTGGCCGAGCTCTTGGCGCGCGTACCGATCCTGGCGCGCCTCGGTATGCAGCTCACCCGTGAGAGCCCGCTCGGCCTCGCGGCACGCTTGCCCGCGCAGCCCGACACCCTGAACCACGTCGGCACCGTCTACGCGGGGGCACTCTTCTCGTTCGCCGAAGCGGTTGCCGGGCTGGCGCTCTTCCGCGCGCTGCGCGAGCTGCGCTTTCAGCTCGTGGTGACGGGCTCGCACGTCGACTACGCGGGGCTCGCGCTCCACGACGTCACCGCCGAGCTCTTTTTCACCGCCGACCAGGTCGCCGACATCGGCCGCCGCCTCGCCGAGAACGGCGAGGCCGAGGTGAGCCCCACCGTCGCGCTTCGCGATCCGTTCGATCAGGTCGTCGCGACCGTGGGCATCGACTTCCTGCTGCGCTCCCGCGATGGCCGGCGGGCGGCAGCGGGTGCGCCGCGGACGGCATCACGATCGACCTCCGTCGCCCGCGCAACGGATGCGCCCCGTCACCGCGGAGCGGAGCGGCCCGCCGCCGACGACGCGAGCGAACCGATCGCGATCGTGGGTCTCGCCGGCCGCTTCCCCGGCGCGGCGAACCTCGCCGAGTACTGGCGGAACCTCGAGCGGGGCGTCGACGCGATCACCGAGGTCCCCGCCGAGCGCTGGTCGATCGCTGCGCACTTCGATCCCGACCCCGAGGCCCCCGGCAAGACCTACACCCGCTGGGGAGGCTTCGTGGACGGCATCGATCGATTCGATCCGCTCTTCTTCGGGATCTCTCCACGGGAAGCGGAGTGTATGGATCCGCAGCAGCGGTTGCTGCTCAAGACCGCGTGGGAAGCCCTCGAGGTGGCCGGTTACGCCGGCAAGCGCATCGCCGGAACCCGCACGGGCGTATTCGTGGCGCTCAGCACCGTCGAGTACGCGCCGCGGCTCTTCGAGCCGCTCGAGCGCATCGATCCCTACGCAGGGCTCGGCAGCGCCCAATCGATCGTCGCCAACCGGCTCTCCTACGTCCTCGACCTCAAGGGCCCGAGCTTCATGGTGGACACCGCGTGCAGCTCGTCGCTGGTGGCACTGCACCAGGCGGTGTTGAGCCTGCGCGCGGGCGACAGCGAGATGGCGCTGGTGGCAGGCGTGAACGCGCTGCTCAATCCCGAGACGTTCATCTTCTTCAGCAAGGGCCGCTTCATGGCGCCCGACGGGCGCTGCAAATCGTTCGACGCTCGCGGCGACGGCTACGTTCGCGGCGAAGGCGCGGGGGTGCTGCTGCTCAAGCCGCTCTCCGCGGCGCTTCGGGACGGCGACCGGGTGCGCGCCGTGATCCGCGGCACGGCACTCAACCAGGACGGCCGGACCAGCGGGCTCACGGCCCCCAGCGGTCCCTCGCAGATCGACGTGCTCACCACCGCCTATCGGCGTGCCGGCGTGCGCCCGTCCGACGTGGGCTATCTGGAGGCGCACGGCACCGGTACCTCGCTGGGAGATCCGATCGAGATCCAGGCGCTCACCGAGGTGTTCCGCGGCGACGGCAGCGCGCCGCAGTCCTGTGCGATCGCTTCGGTGAAATCGAACATCGGCCACCTCGAGCCTGCGGCGGCGATGGCGGGGCTGGTCAAGCTGGTGCTGGCCCTCGAGCACGGGGCGCTCCCGCCGACGCTTCACTTCGAGTCGCCGAACCCGCACCTGAGCTTCGAGAAGACACCGTTCTACGTGAACGACCGGCTGCGTCCGTGGCCTTGTTCCGCCACTCCGCGGCGCGCCGGCATCAGCTCTTTCGGGTTCGGCGGCACCAACGGCCACGCCGTCCTCGAGGAGCCACCGCGCGAGACGCCCGTCTCGAACGACCCCGACCGCCCCGTGCACACGCTGGTGCTGAGCGCACGAAGCCCGGCGGCGCTCCGCGAGCTGGCGCGCCGCTACCAGGGCGAGATCGAATCCGGCGCGCTCGCGAGCGAGTCGCTCGCCGAGGTGTGCTTCACGGCGGCAACCGGCCGGCTCCACCTCAAGCATCGCGCGGCCATCCGCGCCGCGTCCTTCGACGAGCTGGGGCGCGGGCTGCGCGCGTTCCTCGAGGCGCCGGGCGAGACCGGTAGCCAGCGCGGCGGCGCCGTCGTGTGGGGGCGGACGGCATCGCGCGAGCGGCTCAAGCTCGCGTTCATGTTCACGGGGCAAGGCTCCCAGTACGCCGGCATGGGGCGCGCGCTCCATCGAAGCCAGCCGACGTTCCGTGCGGCGATCGAGCGTTGTGCGGCGATCCTCGACGGCGAGCTCGACCGGCCACTCGAGACGCTCCTCTTCGCCACCGGCGATCTCGCTCGCGAGCTCGACCAGACCGCCAACACCCAGCCGGTTCTCTTCGCCCTCGAATACGCGCTGGCGGAGCTCTGGCGCTCGTGGGGTGTCACTCCCGACGCAGTCATCGGCCACAGCCTCGGCGAATACGTGGCAGCGTGCGTCGCAGGCGCGCTGGACCTCGAGGACGCGCTCCGGCTCGTGGCGGAACGCGCGCGCATCATGCAAGCGCTGCCGGCGGGCGGCGCAATGGCGGCGGTGGCGCATTCCGAGGAAGCACTGCTCCCGCTCGTCCACGACCTGGGAGAGGGCCGCGTCTCGATCGCGGCGATCAACGGCCCGAATGCGTGTGTCCTGTCGGGCGAAGCGGCGGTGCTGGATCGGATCGTGGCGCGCCTCGACGGTGAGGGCGTCGCGATCCAACGGCTCACGGTCTCGCATGCCTTTCATTCGCCGCTCGTCGAGCCCGCCCTCGACGCCCTCGAGCGCGCGGCGCGACAGGTCGAGACCGAGCGCCCAGCACTCGACTTCGCGTCGAACCTCACCGGCCGCCTCCTGGGACGCAACGAGCCGCTCGACGCCGGCTACTGGCGGGAGCACGCACGGGCGCCGGTGCGCTTCGCGGCCGGTCTCGAAGCCCTGGCGGCGCGGGGGATCGGCACTTTCCTCGAGATCGGCCCTCACCCGGTGCTGGTGGGAATGGGCAAGCGGGTGCTTCCGGCGAAGGACCTGGGTTGGTTCGGATCGCTGGTCCGAGGCGCGGACGAGTGGGAGTCGATCGTGGGGAACGCGGCCGCGCTCCACGTGCGCGGCGTAGCAATCGACTGGGATGGCTTCGATCACGATTACCGGCGACGGCGCGTGGTGCTGCCGACCTACCCCTTCGAGCGCCAGCGCTTCTGGGTCGAGCGGCCCGCGCGCGCGGCGTCGTTCGATCTCGCCGCGGCCGCGCCACCTCCCGCACCAGAGCTCGATCAGCCGTCCGAAGCGTGGTCCGCTGCGCAGCGCACTGCCCTTCACCCTTTCCTCGATGCGCGGCGTGGCGTGTCGGGTGCCGACGAAGCGGAGGCGGTCGCGGTCTTCGAGAAGCGCTGGGACGTCGGCGGCGAGCCGACGCTCGCGGACCATCGCGTGATGGGGCGCCCCGTGCTGCTGGGAGTGGGCCATCTGGAGACGGCCCTGGCGGCAGCACGCGCTTTCGGCGGAGAGGGTGTCGACCGCGTTCGCAACCTCACCTTCGCACAGCCGCTCGTCGTCGAGAGCGGCCAGCCGCGGCGCGTCCGGATCGCGCTGGCTCGCTCCGCGGGTGGTCCTCCCGGTGCCGGTCCGCTCGCAGGCGAGGGTCTCGGATTCTCGATCGCGAGCAGGCCCGAGGAGGCACCCGAGGCCGCGTGGCTCGAGCACGTGACGGGACGCTTGCTGCGCGGTGAGCCGCTCGCCGCGGCGCGCATCGACTTCGCCGCGCTGCGTGGCCGTTGCGCGGCCGAGCGCTCGGTACCCGAGCTGGTCGAGCGCTACCGCACCGCCGGGATCGACTACGGGCCGCGCTTCCGGTGCCTCGGTGGCTTGTGGGTCGCGTCCGCTGGGGAGCGATCCGAGCCTCCGCCGCTCATCGACGAATGCCTGGCGCGGCTCGAGCTTCCCGAGGAGCCGTGGCGCGCAGGGGAGAGCGGCGCCCAGCTCGGTTTCCGCCTACATCCGGGGATCCTCGACGCGGCGCTGCAAGCGCTCGGCGTGGTCCTCTCCTCCGGCCTCGAAGCGATCGCGCGCCGTCCCTACCTGCCGTTCTCGATGGGCGAGGTGCGGATCCATCGCGACCTCACCGGTGCCGACGCCTGCTCGAACGAGCTTTGGTGTCATGCGCGGAAGATTCGCGGCGCTGTCGAGCGTCCCGAGCTCGTGTGGGGAGCCGTCTCGATCTTCGACTCGACAGGAGCCGTGTGGGTTGAGCTCGATCGGATCTGCGCGCGCGAGATCCCGGCGGGCGCCCTGGCGTTTGCCGCCGCCCGTGCCAGCCGCGCCCCCGCCGCCGCACGGACCGAGGCCCCCGCCGCGAACGTCGACGAGTGGTTCCACGAGGTCGCGTTCCGGGAGGCGCCTCCGCGAGCGCTGCGCGACCGCCCCTGCTCCGCCTGGGTGCTGGTGGGAGACGACGACGCCGGCGTTCGCGCTGCGCTAGCGCAAGCGCTTCGCGCGCGCGGGCAACGCGCGGTGGAAGTCGTGCCCGGGGCCCGCTACGGCTCGGATGGACCCGACCGATTCACGATCGACGTCGAGAGCCAGGACGACCACCGGTTGCTCGCGCGCACGCTCGCGACGGCCGCACCCGACGTCGAGGGCGTGATTCATCTTGCCGGCCTGGGCGCCTCGCCCGTCACCGACCCCGACCCCGACGGTGTCCGCCTGACGATCGATCGCACTGCGTTCGCCCTCGTCCAGTCCGCACGAGGGTGGCTGCTCGACTCCCCGCGACCCCTGGAGGTGTGGTGGGTTTCGGCGCCCGCGCACGCGCTGCCCGCCGGACACGCGATCGTGAGGCCCGAGCTGGCGCCCGCCTGGGGCGTGCTGCGGGTACTGGCGCGCGAATCCGGGCGCCTCGCATGCCGAGGCCTCGACCTCGATCCGCGGGGCCATTCGAGTGGCTCGTTGGCCGCGGCGATCCTCGCTGAGATCGATGCGCCTCGCCCGCTCCCCGCCGACGGCAGCGCCCTCACGGTGGTGCTGCGCGAGGGAAGCGCATGGGTCCCCGAGGTTCGACGCCTCCAGAGCAGCCCGAGCGCGGCACCTACCGCAGAGCTGCCCGCCGACGGCGTCTACCTGATCAGCGGTGGGCTGGGAGGGCTCGGCCTGCTGGTGGCGCGCTGGCTCGCGGAGCGCGGCCACGCCCAGGGCGCGCCGCCCGCGCTCGTCCTCGCCCAGCGCACGCCGCTGCCCGACGAAGGCGAACGGGGCGCGGGGTGGGACGACCTCCTCGCCGCGCGGCCCGCCGACGACCCCATGGCCAAGCGCATCCGCGCCGTCCGTGAGCTCCGGGCGCTCGGCGCGCGCGTGTGGACTCCCGCCGCCGACATCGCCGATCTCGGCGCGGTAACGGCGGTGGTGGCGGAGACCCGACACCGCTTCGGTGCGATCCGGGGCGTCTTCCACCTCGCCGGCGTCCTCGCCGATCGGACGCTCGTGGGCCTCGACCGCGCGACGTTCGACGCAGTGGTGCGCCCCAAGGCCCTGGGCGCGTGGGTGCTTCATCAGGCGACCCGCGACGAGCCGCTCGCGTGCTTCGTGCTCTTCTCCTCGATGGCAGCGCTGGCGGCGCCTCCCGGGCAGGCCAACCACGTCGCGGCGAACGCCTTCGAGGACGCGCTCGCCCACCATCGCGCCGCGGTGGGCCGTCCCGCGCAGGTCCTCGACTGGGGCTACTGGGGCGAGACGGGCGTGGTGGCGGACGAGCGGTATCGCGCCGCGATGGAACGCATGGGCGTCGGCTCGATCTCGAACGTGGACGGCATTCGCGCCCTCGAACGGGCGCTGGCGCTCGGCACGACCCAGCTCGGAATCGTGCGCCTCACGGAAGCCCGCCAGCGCGGCGTGGCGCCCGCGGCGCGGCACGCAGGCGACGGCGTCGACGAACATCGCTGGGCGGCGCTGGTCGCCGATCGAGCGAGTGCAGCGAAGGACGCCGTCGTCGCTAGCGGACTGGAAGGCGAGCAACCGCTCGCGGACGGTCTGGAGGCCATCGCGACGAGCTACGTGACCCGGCTGCTCGTGAGCGCAGGGCTCTTCCAGCGCGCCGGCGAGCACAGGAGCGCGCGCGAGATCGAGGAACGGCTAGGAGTCGATCCGCGCCATCGGCGCCTGACCCGCAGGCTCGTGTCGTTCCTGGTGGAGGACGGGATGCTCTTGCCG
>CAYVDO010000377.1:0-8076 GCA_964450125.1 uncultured bacterium | reverse complement strand
GTCCGCGGGCGCAGCACTGGACGGGCTCGTGGACCCCGCGACCGATCCGCGTGCGTCACCGCTCGTCGAAGGCGTGCCGGCGCCCATGGGTGACGCGCGCACGAGCTTGGTTCGTGTGGAGCGACGCTGGGCGCCCGGACGGGTCGCGTTCGAGACCGCGAGCGAATCGCCGGCCGTGCTCGTGACCGGCGAGCTTGCCGCCCGCGGTTGGCGAGCGATGGTGGATGGACGCGCCGTGCGCACCGCGATCGCCAACGCAGTGGTGCTCGCCGTGCCGGTCCCGGCGGGCGCGCATCACGTCGAGGTTCGTTATCTTCCCGGCTCGTTCGTGGCCGGCGTCGTGACCAGCGGCTGTGCGCTCGTGGTGCTCGGTGGCCTGACTCACGGCGCGCGACGTCGTGCACCCCGAGGAGTGTCGTGACCGCAGGCGACCCACGCGAAACCTCGCGGCCCCTGCCACACCCGCAGAGTCTTTGCCACCGCTGCGCGGCGCCACCGCGTTACGTCGAGACCAAGACGTCGGTCTTCATCCAGTGCCCAATCGCACCGATGAAGTATCCGCCACAGCCGGTCGCAGGCTGCGATTTGTTCACGCCGCGCGAGGGATCCGGGTAGCTCTCGCGACGATTCCTTGCCACAATCCGCGTCGGTCGAGCGCGGTGCTGACCTGTCGAGGGGGAGCCACGTGACGCACGAACGCGGTCGTAGTGTGTGGTGGGGGTCGATCGGTGCGCTGGTGGCGATGACGCTCGCGCCCACTGCGTGCTCGTATCAGAACCCGCTCTCGGAGTCGGGTAAGGCGTTTCGCAGCGGTGCGGCGAGCTGGGGCACGCACTCGTTGGCGCAGACCTACGCGGCGACGTTGCGTGAGTCGCGTCAGGATTGCTTCACGAGTCTCTTCGACGTGGACGTCATCGCGGGGAAGGCCTACGAAGTGGTCGATCCCACCACCCGCAACGAGACGCTCAAGCTCATCGAATCCGTCTACCAGGATCAACGCCGCCACCTCGCCAGCACCTATCCCGGCGCGGTGGTGTTCCAGAGCGACTCGGGAGAAGAGCAGGTCGCTCTCCCCCCCGTGCACCGCGCATTTCGATCTCCGCTCGAGGAATGCCCCAATCGGCCCGCACAAGTGGGACGCACGATCCTGGAGGGCGACGTCGAGGGAACGCTCCGCATCGAGTTCCCGTACCGCGGCAAGGTGCTCGAGATGCGCGCGCGGCTCACGGAGCGCGGTGGTCGGGTGATCTCGATCCCGGTGCTTCGAGACGTCCAGGGCACGATCTTCGAGGTTCCGGCGCCACCAGCGGAAGTGCCGCCGCCGCCCGTCACCGCGCCGGTGAACCCGCAGTCGTCCGTCGAAGGTCAGCCGCTCAAGTGAGCGGGTCGCCGCGGCGGAGCGGGGTCTGCGCGGTCACGCTCGATGACCGCGCGCAGCTCAGCCGGGGCTCAGTCGTGCTCCCGGGTAGGTCGCGCAACGGCGAGCGCCTCGCCGGCCGCACGCGCGGCTTCGTCGTCGCCTGCAGCCGCGTGTCGTAACGCCTGGACCACCGGAGTCGTGAACGTCCCAATCTCGCCCAGCGCCGTCGCGGCACGTTCCTGCACGGGTGGCGCGGGATCGTCGAGTAGCTGAACCAGACGGGGCACGGTCCATTCACCCCCCGCGCCGAGTGACCCGGCGGCGGCAGCTCCTGCCTGACGCACTTTCCACTCCGGATCGGCGAGGGCGCGGTCGATCGACGCGGCAACGGTGTCCGCCGCGGGCCTCAGCAACGCGATCCACCAGGCTGCCACGTAGCGGACCCGAGGCTCCGGAGCGAGCATCGCCGCCGTCAGCAGTGGTGGCAGCTCGGCGGAGTGTGCGGCGAGCCGTCTGCGCAGCGCCTCGTCGTCAGCTTCGGCGCGTGCCGTTTCCGCGATGCTCTCGAGGATTCGCGCGGCCTCGCCGCGCAGGACGGCGTCGGCGCCACCGAGATCCGCCAAGAGCGAGAGCGCGTCCGAGGACGCGATCGGCCGATCGCGACCCGTCGCATCGGCATCCGCTCGCTCGCGTGGCTGGATCCACCACAGCAGGTGAGTGGTGCCGGCGATCTCGTCACGCGCGACGATCCGCATCCGCATTTCGGGATCGGGCAGCGACGAGTACATGCCGGGGACGTCGCTCACGTATTGGATCTGGTTGGCATCCAAGTAGCCGAGCCAGCCCATGCGCCGAACGTCGTCGCGGAAAGACGGCGAGTTCACCAGCCCGTCGAGATTGACGACTTGGAGGTTCGAGAAATACGCGAGCGCGCCCGCGTTGTAAGCGCCGACTCGGGTGCCCGCCGGCAACCGCGCGGCCAAGCGTGGAGCCATTCCGGCGTACGGGCGATCGGTGGGCTCGGCACTAGACGCCCGTGTCACGGCAGGAATCACTGCGAAGCGGGTGAAGGCCGTGGACATCGCGACCAGCGCCACGAGACCCAGCATGTGGCCGATTCTCTCCGCTCGCGGCGCATCGCGCACCACGGCGGCGAGTAGCGCGAGGACGGCGGCAGGCACCAGCAGGCACAGCACCACCTGCAGGGCCGTCCATTGCCAGGGCCGAGCATCCACGCCCACCAGATACGTCATGCACGCAAAGTGGACCGTGACACCGCCGCCGATCGCGAGCCAGGTCACTCGTGCCGGCTCGTCGCGAAGCACACGCGTGCCGGCGAATCCGATGGCCGCCGCACTGCAGCCCGCGACGATCGACCAGGGCATCCACTCGTAGAGTCGCTCGGCGCTGGGTAGGAGGAAGGCGAGCCAGGACGCGAAGAACGCATCGACTCCCACGTGGACGCAATCGGTGATCCGCTCGTGAACCAGCCGCATCAGTGCTGCCGTGCCATCGTCGCGCCAGGCCGCCGCGAGAAGCGCATCGAGCTCGCGTTGCTTGACGAGACCGCTGATCGGCAAGGCCGAGCCGATCCACAGTCGGTTTCCGAGGGCATAGAGCCCGACCACGGCTGCCGTGGGTCCCCACAGCCGTGACAGGCGCCGCACGGAGCGAAGCGCGTCGCCGCGTCGTCGGGCCATCGCCGCGAGCAGGACGCCGGCGACCACGACCAAGATCAGCTCGTCGAGACGCGCCAGTGCCAAGAGCGCGAACGCCACGCCCGCGATCCACGCGCGTCGCCGCGAGTCGCGCGCATCTCGCACCGTGGCCAAGTCCGCCACGAGGCCGATCACGAGCGCGACGCAGGCCGCGTGCAGCGGTGCCTCGAGCATCAGGTTCCGTTCCACCGCGGGAAAGAAGGCCCACAGCGCGAGCGCGACCAGGGCCGTGGGCGCGTGGAACAGCCGCGCCGCCGCTCGGGCCAAGAGCCAACCTGCGCTTAGGAAGAGCGCGGCAGCCGTGGCCGCGCCGGCGCGCAGGAGCGCGTCGCGGTCGCTGCAAAACCGCGCGACGCCTGCGAGAAGCCAGCCCCACAAAGGCTGGTAGCCGTTGGTGGGATGTACGCGGTCGAACGTGCTGCCGAAGCCGTGCGCCAGGTTCCACGCGATCTGGAAGTAGTAGAAGGCGTCGTCGTGCGAGGCGAAGACGCGGACGATCTCGTCCATCGGACCGAGGATCACGGCGACCAGTCGCAGCGCCGCGAGCCCGAGGATCAGCGTCACCCCGACCAGGAACGTCCAACGTTCGACCGCCGGCCCATGAATCCGGCGCGGGTGCGGGAACGGTGAGTGCGCTGATTTCAGGGCTGGCAGCGCCCGGCTGGGGGCAGGTCGAGCGTCCCGCGCGGAGTCACGGCAGGTTCGGAAGGGGCGGCATCGGAACGCGGGGGCGAGTCAGGATCTGCGCCACCGAGGACTTCACGACCTCGATCGGCACCGCGTAGCCCGCGTCCGCGACTGCGGTTCCGCTCGGGGTACCCTCGCTCTGAGGAACCACGTTCATGCCGATCACGGTCCCCGTCAGGTCGACCAACGGTCCGCCGGAATCGCCCGACTGACAGCGCGCCGTCGTCTGCAGGAACTCGACCCCGTCCGGGTTCGACTCCGTGCCACGCAGCGGCAAGCGCTTGGCCCGGAACGACACGATGCCCTCTCGCGCGGTGGGGCCGGTACCGAACGGGTTGCCGATGGCGAGCACGGGCTCGCCGATGGGCACGGACGCCGAACTGCCCAGCGGCAAGCTCGCGGCCACGCTCGATCCCAAATCGATCTTGAGCAGCGCCACTTCGCTCGACGGCACGGCGCCGAGCACCTGGGCAGGAAAGCCGTGCGGGATTCCCGGGACCTGGACCTCGATCGCCTGTGCGGCGGCGACCACTCGCCGGCTGGTGACGACGTGGCCGTTGCCGATGAGGAAGCCGCTGCCCAGGTTGCTACCGCGGTGCGGGATTGGGATGCCGACCTGGAACGGGAAGACCCCGAGCGGGTCGGCGTACAGACTTCCGATGACGGTGGTTTGGGTGAAGATGTTCACCACCGCCGGGCTCGCCAGCGCCGTGACGTCCCGATAGGTACGGCTCGTGAGCGGGATCGCTGCGGTGCGATCCGACGTAGCGCTGCGCCACACTCCGCGTGCCTCGAGCTTGGCGAGCTCGGCCTCGACCTCGTGGGGCGAAGCCTCCACCAGGTCGATGCTCTGGGGCATCGGCGCCCCCGGCGAGAGCCACGAGCAGCCTGCGAGCCACAGCGCTGCGGCGGCCGAGAACGGTCGTGTTGGCCGCGCCGCGCGACCGATCACTGCGCTCGCGATCGGCGTTGGCGCGCGGCCGCCGGCGCGAGTGCGAAGAAGGTGTCTCACCGAATGTGGCCGCGAAACGAAGGCGAATCCGGGTGACTCAACCGTCGGAGAGCGAGCGCAAGATATCTTCGACCACCCCCCGGATCGCGTCAAGGCGCTCTTGACTCTTGGCCTCGAAGCGCAACACCAGCACCGGTTGGGTATTCGAGGCGCGCACCAGCGCCCAGCCGTCTTCGAAGAGCACCCGCGCGCCGTCCACGTCCACCACGGTGTGGGTCGTCTTGAAGTGCTCGACGGCTCGCCGCACCACCTCGAACTTCTTGTCGTCGGGGCAATCGATCCGGATCTCGGGGGTGGCTACGAGCGGCGGTAGGTCGGAGAGCAACTCGTCGAGGGTGCGTTCCTCGCGCGCCACGATCTCGAGCACCCGCAACGTGGCGTAGAGCGCGTCGTCGAAGCCGAAGAACCGGTCGGCGAAGAACACGTGGCCGCTCATCTCGCCGCCCAGCGCCGCGCCCACCTCGCGCATCTTGGCCTTGATCGGCGAGTGCCCGGCTTTCCACATGATGCCGTTGCCGCCGCGCGCCGCGATGTCGTCGTAGAGGTTCTGTGAGCACTTGACCTCGGCGACGATGGTGGCTCCCGGCCGTCCACGCAGGATCTCGCGCGAGAACAGCACCATCAGCATGTCGCCCCACAGGATCTTGCCGCGCCCGGTCACGACGCCGATGCGATCGCCGTCGCCGTCGTAGCCGATCCCGAGCTCGGCGCCGGTCTCGTGGACCTTGTCGATGAGCGCTTCCAGGTTCTCGGGGATGGTGGGGTCGGGGTGGTGGTTGGGGAAGGTCGCGTCGGGCTCGCAGAAGAGCGGGATCACGTCTTGGCCGAGGGCTTCGAGCATGCGTGGCGCCACCACGCCGGCGGTGCCGTTGCCCGCGTCCACCACCACCTTCACGGGGCGCTGGATGCGCACGTTGCCCTTCACCCAGGCGATGTAGGGATCGATGATCTCGGCTTCGCGCACCGAGCCTTCGCCGCTCGCGAAGTTGCCGGACTGGGCGATCGCCAGGAGCTCCTGGATGTCGCCACCGTGGATGGTGCTCTTGCCCGAGCAGATCTTGAAGCCGTTGAACTCGGGCGGGTTGTGGCTGCCCGTGATCATCACGCCGCCGGAGCGCTCGTAGTGGAAGAGGGCGAAGTAGAGCAGCGGCGTGGGGCAGACCCCGACGTCGATGACCTCGCAGCCGGTGGAGACCAGCCCGCGGATCAGCGCGTCGCGAAAGCGGGTGCTCGAGGCCCGCACGTCGCGGCCGACGGCGAGCTGGGTTCGCTCGCGTTGCACCTGATACGTGCCGAACGCCTTGCCGAGAAGCTCGGCGAACTCGTCGGTGAGATCTTGGTCGACGATGCCGCGGACGTCGTACTCGCGAAAGATGGCGGGATTCACGTTCATCGATGGCTCCCAGGGGTCGCGGCGCGACTCGCGCGCCCGTGGCGATCCTTCCGGCCGAGCGGCCAGCTCGCGAAACGGCGCAGGGGCAGGGACGGGCGGCTGCGGCGGGGACGCGCGGTCACTTGGGCGCCGCGGGTCCGCTGGAAAGCCGCTTCAGGTCGTGGTCGACCATCATGCGGACCAGCTCGCGGAAGCTCACCGACGGCACCCAGCCGAAATCGCGCTTCGCCTTGGACGGGTCTCCGATGAGGAGATCCACCTCGGCGGGACGGACGAAGCGCGGATCCACGACCGTGTACTTCTCCCAGTCGAGCCCGGCGCACTCGAACGCCACTTGCACCAGCTCGCGCACGGAGTGGGTCTCGCCGGTGGCGATGACGTAGTCGTCGGGGCTCTTCTGCTGAAGCATGAGCCACATCGCCTTCACGTAATCGCCCGCGAAGCCCCAATCGCGCTTCGCATCGAGGTTGCCGATGCGCAGCTCCTTCTGCATCCCGAGCTTGATCCGCGCCACCGCGTCGCTGACCTTGCGGGTCACGAACTCGAGGCCGCGGCGCGGCGACTCGTGATTGAAGAGGATGCCCGACACCGCGAAGATGTCGTAGCTCTCGCGGTAATTCACCGTGATGTAGTGGCCGTAGACCTTGGCCACCCCGTACGGGCTGCGCGGATGGAACGGCGTGAGCTCGGTCTGCGGTACGTCGCGGACCTTGCCGAACATCTCGCTCGACGACGCCTGATAGAAGCGGATCTTGCGGTTGAGCTGGTGGATCGCTTCCAGCATCCGCGTCACGCCCACCGCGGTGAACTCGGCGGTGAGGACCGGTTGGTCCCACGACGTGGGCACGAAGCTCTGGGCGGCGAGGTTGTAGATCTCGTCGGGGCCGGTCTGTTCGACCACCCGGATGATCGAGAGCTGGTCCAGGAGGTCGGCCTGGCAGATCTCGATCTTGTCCCGCAGGTGATCGATACGCTCGAACTTCTCGAGCGAGGAGCGTCGGACCATGCCGACGACGCGGTAGCCCTTCTCGAGTAGCAGCTCGGCGAGATAGGAACCGTCTTGCCCGGTGATTCCAGTGATGAGTGCTGTCGGCATGTGTCGAAGCGGCTCGTCGGTGTGCGAAGCGCGATCGTCGGGGAGACTCGTCGCTCGCCGTGGAATGAAGCGGCAGGCCGCCCGAGGTCGGGAGGGCAGCCGAATCTGGCAGGGATAGCGGCTCGCGGAGCGGGCTGTCAAGACAATCGAGATGTTGGCTGCGGGTCCGTTTGCCTGGATGCGCCGGTCGAGTCGCGCGGGTCTGGGGGCCGTCGGTGGGCAGGGGTGGCCCCCGATCGATGGCGTGGAACCGAAGGCTCGCCGCGGACGCGGTCAAGCGACACGAGTCTCACTGCCCGTGAGCGCAGCTCGAGGAGCCTGTCGGAAAATGTGCCGCGCACGGCGACAGGCTCCTCGTTCGATGCCTCCTCGGGGGTCTCAACAGACCCCCGCCCGAAAAAGGCGTGACTTTTTCGGGGCCCCACCCCCAAGCCGGCTCGGCTTCGCTCGCCGATCCTCGCCTTCGGCGAGGCTAGGAGTGGGTTGGGAACGAATTTCCCGACACACTCCTAGGCGCGCGGCCGCGGAGGGCCCTCGACGTGCTCCCAACCCCTCACGCCTGGGAACGGTTCCGCACGAAACCGATCCAGCTCCGAGACCACGCGCGGGCTTGCGGAGCGGCCGGGGGCCGGGCAGCGGGGAAGGAGTGGCAGTGGCTGGTGCCGGGGGGCTCGCCCTTTCCGCGCCCCTGTTCCGTCGAGGGGGTGCTTGCGTCCTGCTGCGGCGCGGAGCGATAAGGAATTACGTCGATGACGGGTGGCTGTAGAATTCGAGCCCCCGTGAGGTGACGTCGGATGCACGTGAGCTGGT
>CAYVDO010000376.1:0-8092 GCA_964450125.1 uncultured bacterium | reverse complement strand
GATTCGAGGAACTCCTGGAGCTTCTCGCCCTGCAGATCGTCATTCTCGATGTCGCCCCACTCGGCGCTGGCGTTCCGGAAGCCGCTGCGCGGGATGCCGTTCTTCGTGGCGACGTATGAGACGCCGTAGGGAGGGTCGCTATGGAGCAACCGCGCCTTCCGGCCCTCGCACGCGAGCGCGATTGTCGCGGGATCGGTTGAGTCGCCGCAGACGAGGCGCTGATCGCCGAGGAGCCACACGTCACCGTGCTGCGTGACAGGATTCTCGGGCGGGTCGGGGATCTCGTCCTCGGTGACTTCGCCCGCGTCGACGCCGAGCTTGCCGATGTCGAGTGCCGAGAATCCGGTCAGGTCGAGATCGAATCCGAGCGACTGCAGCTCTTCCAGCTCGAGGCGAAGAAGCTCTTCGTCCCAGCCGCTATTGAGGGCGAGCTTGTTGTCCGCAATGACGAGCGCCTTTTTCTGCGCGTCGGTGAGGCCAGCGAGGCGGATGACGGGGACTTCGGAGAGCCCGAGCTTGCGGGCCGCGGCGAGGCGCCCGTGGCCGGCGATCAGCGTGTCGCGCTCGTCCACGAGCACCGGATTCGTCCAGCCGAACTCGCGGATCGACGCGGCGATCTGCGCCACCTGTTCGGGCGAGTGCGTGCGCGGGTTTCGAGCGTACGGGATCAGCGTGTCGGTCGGGATGGATTCGATGGAGAGGGGCATTGGGCGCCTCCGAGTTATTCGATCGACTAATTGGAGAGTATCACAATACAGAGAGCGTGTTTCCTCGAGTCGGAGTAGCCCGCGCCACACCCTCGCAAATCACCTCCTCGTGGCTCGCGACGGCCACAGCTAGTCGAGCGGTTCTCGCGGTCCCATCTGGTCGCGCTGTAACACCGCTGTACGTAGCAGCGCATGCGATGCGCCATGCTTTCTTCGGAGACGCTGCGCTCGAAACCAGGCGCTCACTGCCGCTGCGGGCCCGCGTAACACGGAGACCGGCTCGCCACGAGCTCTCAAGATGCCCACGCGGTTGCCCGAGACGGCAGCAACATGACAGGTTCCCCGCGACCGCAGCCCAGGTGCGCACGAAGGAGCCAAGGGTCGCGCGGGTGGTCGAACCTAGCCGCGCTTGAGCCGCCGAATCGACTATAGATCTGATCGATTCCCGACAGATCAGCGCCAGTCCAAGACTAGGAGTGGTCATTGACATGCTGGTGGGGCTTGAGAATCCTCGATCGGTCATGGATGTACCGCTGCCGGTAGTCGCGGTATGCCTTGAGAGTCACGCCGACGTCGGCACCTGGCGTCTTGCCCAGCAGCCCAAGCCGCACGCCGCACCTGCGACGAGTGCCGCCGAAACACTTCGCGGCTGTTCGGTCGATTCGCGCGCGCAATGACATGGCGAAGTCGGGAGCTTTCATCTCTTACGCACGCGCCGACGGCGAGGCATTTGCTTCGGCGTTGCGGGCGAGGCTATCGGATGCGATGCCGGAAGTGCGCTTGTGGCAGGACCGCCGAGACATGGAAGGGGGGGTCGGCTGGTGGCGCCAAATCGAAGAAGCCCTAAAGTGCGTCGAGTTCCTGGTCATCGTCATGACCCCGGGGGCGCTGATTTCCGATGTCACGCGCAAGGAGTGGCGCGCCGCACGGCAAGCGGGCGTGTGCGTGTTCCCGGTCAAAGGACCCGGATTCGACTTCGACAACCCGCAGGTGCCGGGCTGGATGAAGCGCACTCACATCTACGACCTTGACGTGCAATGGGCCACGTTCGTTGCTCATTTGCAACGAGGGTGCCAGACGACGCGTGTACCGTTCATGGCACCCCCATTGCCGTCCGGGTTCGTGGCTCGACCGGACCAATCCGCGGCGGTGCGCTCGATGCTCTTCGACCAAACCAGCGGCGACGCGGTGGCGATCACAACTGCGCTGGCTGGGGCGGGTGGTTTCGGTAAAACAACGCTCGCCGCAGCACTCTGCCACGAGGACGAAATCGTCTCCGCCTTCGACGACGGCATTCTATGGGCAACCCTCGGACAGAACCCGAACATTCAAAGCGAACTCACGAGGCTGTACGCAGCGCTGACCGGCGATCGCCCCGGATTCTTCAGCCCCGAGGACGCCGCGCAGGCGCTGGCCGAGCAGCTCGAGCACAAGCGATGCCTGATCGTCGTGGACGACGTCTGGGATCCCGCACACTTGCGGCACTTTCTGCGCGGTGGGCCGACCTCCCCCCGGCTCGTCACCACCCGCCAGATGCAAGTGGCAGCGGAAGGGAAGCACGTGACGGTGGACGAGATGCGAAGCGACGAAGCCGCGTCGTTGCTCATCGCTCGACTCGGCCACTCCCCCGACGACCTACAGCCTTTCCGACGGCTCGCCCGCCGTCTGGGCGAGTGGCCGCTGCTGCTCAGGCTTGCCGCCGCCGCGCTACGCCAGCGACTGGAACGCGGCGACACGCTGGCGGGTGCCCTTCGCTACGTGGATCGCGCGCTCGATAAACGTGGTGTCATCGCATTTGATCGAGAGCGTGCCGCCGACCGGAACGAGGCCGTACGCTCGACGCTCGGGATGAGCCTGGATCTGCTCGCAGCTGCTGACCGATTGCGCTGTGTGGAGCTCGCGATTTTTCCCCAGGACGCGCCGATTCCGGCGGCCGTCGCTGCCGAGCTGTGGGGCCTTGATGATCTCGACGGCGAAGACGTCCTCTCGCGACTTCACGACGCGTCGCTCCTAGAGTTCGACATCGGCACCGGCTTGGCCCGCATTCATGATGTCATGCGGGCGTGCTTCGCGGTCGAGTTGGGTGCGAAGGCGGCAATCACCCATGCCCGGCTACTCAATGCTTGGCCCAACACGCATCGGCTTCCGCATCCCTATGCATGGCGGTGGCTCGCCCATCACCTCACCGGTGCCGGCCGCGCAGCCGAGCTACCTTCACTGTTGCTCGATTTTGACTGGCTGCAACTCAAACTCGACGCGACCGATATCTATGCGCTTCTTGCGGATTTCCGTCATGCCCCGGACGATTCGCGCATCGCCCTGCTGCACAACGTATTGCGGCTCTCCTCGCATGTGCTGGCCAAAGACAAATCACAGCTTCCTGCTCAAGTCATGGGCCGGGCGCCGGATCTCGGGCGCGAGCTGAAGGGCGATCTCTGGGGGCACGAAAAAGCCGCACGGCGTGCGTGGATTCGGCCGGTCACCGCTAGCCTCATTGGCCCCGGCGGCGCGCTGGTTCGCACCCTCGACTGCCACGCGGTTCCGACGTCAGTCGCCGTAACACCGGACGGGAAGTGGATCGTGTCGGGTACCTCGGATGGTGCCGTTTCGGTTTGGGACTTCAACAGCGGAACCCGGGTTCGCACCCTGGGCGCCAGTCCGAGTTCGCATATCGCGGCCCCGGACGAGCCAGGCGCGACCTTCGCGCTAATGCCCGACGGGCAACTGCTACTAGCACGCGCCGGCCATCTCGCGATCTGGGATCCGGCGACCGGTGCCGAGCCACTGCGCGTCGCGAACGTGAAAGAGCCGATCGCATGCCTCGCTGTCTCCGGCGACGGCCGGCGCGCACTCGCAGGCTCGAAGAAGGGCGACCTGACGCTTTTCGACACCACAAGTGGCGACATCCTCATGGAACTCGCGGCGCACCGCGTCGGTGTTGCCGCAGTCGCACTAACCGCCGATGGCGCACTCGGTGTTTCCGGTAGCTATGACAGGACAGTCCGCGTGTGGGACCTTACATCGTACACACTCATCAACACCTTATTTCCGAACCATGAGGGCACGGTGTATTCGGTCGCGCTCTCGACGGACGGTAGAGTCGCGTTGAGCGGTGGCGGTGACAGGACGGTGCGCGTGTGGGACGTCACATCGCAGACTTGCCGAGCGACGCTCTCCGGTCACAGTCACCGCGTGTACGACATCGCACTTTCGCGGGACGGACGCCGCGCGATCTCCGGGTCGCACGACCGCACCGTCAAATTGTGGGATGTGCCCTCTGGCACGGCAATCAGCACGTTGCACGGCCACGCCGACTCCGTCGTCGCAGTGGCCCTTGCGTCCGACGAGCGCCACGCTGTATCTGCGGCCAAGGACGGCACCGTGCGTGTTTGGCAGCTCGACGCGGCGGAAACGCGAGCGTCGACACAAGAGCACGAGGGCTGGATACACGCCGTCGCGATCACGCCGGATGGCAGCGCCGCAGTGACTGGCGGACAGGATCACACGGTGCGTGTTTGGCACACTGCCAGCGGGCAGATGGTACATGCCCTCACGGGTCACCAAGATGCGGTCACTGCCCTTGCAATCCACCGGGATGGATCATTCGCCCTGTCCGGGTCACTCGATCGTACGGTGATGGTTTGGGATCTGGCTGCTGGCAGACCGCTTCGCGCCCTCAAGGGAAATGCAGACGGCATCGCTGCTCTCGCAGTAAGCCCTGACGGCAAACAGGCACTCTCGGGGGCTTTGGACGGCGACGTGATCGTCTGGGACCTTTTAAGTTGGCGCATTGTTCGCCGATGGGACGCGCATCGGCGCGACATCACCTTTCTCGTGGTGCTTCCTTGGTGGCACTGGGGGCGCGCAGGATACTCGGAGCGTCGGCGACGCGGAGTGCCAGCACGCGCCGCCTGGGACGCTAGCAAGGCCGCTGCCGGGGCGTGGCAAGGAGTCGTGACTGGGTCGATGGATGGTACGCTGAAGCTTTGGGATCTTGAAACGTCAGCTTGCGTGCATACGATCAACGCCCACGTCGACGGTGTGACCGCCGGCGCCATCTCCCCCGACGGTCGCTTGTTACTCTCCGGTGGCCTCGACGGCACGTTGCGGCTGTGGCGCTTCCCGTCCGGCGAACTACTCGCCTCTGTGCCCGCGCATGCGGCTAGGATTCGCACCATATGCATATCCGCGGGCGGAGAACTGGCGATGTCCGGCTCATACGATCGCTCCTTCAGGATTTGGTCTGTTCCCGATCTCAATCCACGGGCCGCATTTGCTGCAGACTCGGCGATCTCCGCTGCGGCGGCGAGCGACACGGGGGATCTTATCGTAGCAGGAGACGCGCAGGGCTGCGCTCACTTCCTTTACTTCGAGCGCGCCTAGACAGCATTCACGCGCACAGCAGCACGTTCGAACTGCGAGCTGCTTAGGAATCCGCACTCGATCAACTGATAGCCGTCCGATTCACAGGGTAATCGACGTCGCGCAACAGCTTAGGCTTCGCATCGGCAACTCGGCAGCGCGCGCCGCCCATTAAACAGCAGGAGAGCATTGTGCGCCAAAACAAACAGAGCTTCACAGGCCGCCACCGCGCACCCCGCGTTCAGATCGAATACAATGTAGAAACGTACGGCGCAGAGAAGAAGATATCTCTCCCATTCATCGTCGGAGTTCTTGCTGACCTATCGGGCAAGCCCATCGAACCGCTTCCGCCGACGGCGGACCGAAAATTTTTAGATTTTGATGTCGACAACCTTGAACACCGCATGAAGGCGGTGAAACCGCGTGTCGCGTTCCAGATACCGAATATCCTTATTGGCGAGGGAACCCTTGAAGTCGATCTTACCTTTGAAAGCATGGAGGATTTCTCGCCAGCAGCAGTCGCACACAGGCTAGACGCTCTTAAATCGATGCTTGATATTCGCCGACAACTTGCCAACTTACTTACCTATATGGACGGAAAGTCTGGCGCCGAGAATCTCATCGCACAACTCTTGCAAGATCCCGCGCTCCTAATACGTCCTCCCGCGGATCCGCAGATGGCTAGAGCCGGAGCACAGACGCCTCACGACAACGAATTGTCGAGCGACAAGCGGAAAGTCGATGCTCAACGCGCGACAGCGCAAGCTGAGACCCAGAACTGCGAGATCGATGAGTTTTCACAGCTTCTGCAGAAGGAATTCCGCCTGAAGAGCGTCGCGGCGAAAGATGCCGTCGAGCAGGCGGTGCGCGTGCTCACCGCGCAGGCCCTTGCACAGAGCGAGCTAATCAGCGCGGACGCTGTCAGATCAATCACATCGATCATCGCTGAGATCGATCACAATCTCTCCGCGCAACTCAACCCGATTATCCACCACGAGGACTTCCGCACCCTTGAGGGGGCCTGGCGGGGACTGCACTACTTCGTCTCGAATACCGAGACCGATGAGTCGCTTAAAATCAGAGTCCTCAATATTTCGAAACGCGATCTCGGAAAAACACTAAAAAAGTTTAAAGGTACAGCTTGGGATCAAAGCCCGATCTTTAAGAAGGTATTCGAGGAAGAGTATGGCACGTTTGGCGGCACGCCATACGGCCTGCTCGTTGGCGATTATTATTTTGATCACACTCCGTCCGACGTGGAACTGCTCGCCGAAATGGCCAAGGTCTGTTCGGCGACCCACACGCCATTCCTTGCCGGAGCGTCGCCATCGATTTTTCAATTTCGCTCATGGCAAGATCTTGCCGTCGCGCGCGACCTCACGGATATCTTCACTGCGTCGGACTATGCCGCATGGCGCAACTTGCGCGAATCGGACGAGTCGCGATACCTCGGCCTCGCGATGCCGCGATTCCTTGCGCGCATGCCTTACGGTGCGAAGACCGATCCCTTGGAGGAATTCGAGTTTGAGGAGGACACTGCTAACTTCGACGACAGTCGATATTGCTTCGCCAACTCGGCCTTTGCGATGGCAGCGAATATCGCGCGCTCTTTCAGGATTTTTGGCTGGTGCTCACGCATCTGCGGAGTTGAGTCAGGCGGGGCGGTCGAGGGCTTGCCGGTGTACACTTTTCCAACAGACGAAGGTGGCGTAGACCCGAAGTGTCCGACCGAGATCGCGATCACAGACCGTCGCGAGGCCGAGCTCGCGAAGAGCGGACTCATGCCGCTGCTCCATCGGAAGAACGCCGAATTCGGGGTATTCCTGGGTGCGCAGTCGCTGCACAAGCCTTTCACGTATGAAGATTCGGATGCCGCTGCGAACGCCAACCTTGCAGCGCGGCTGCCTTATGTCTTCGCTTGCGCTCGGTTTGCGCACTACCTGACATGGATCGCGCGCGACAACATCGGAGCTTTCCACGAGCGTGCCGATATGCGGCGATGGCTACAAGACTGGATCGCGAACTATGTCGACAACGATCCTGCGCATTCGCCCGAGACTACCAGGGCACAGAAGCCGCTCGCTGCGGCGGAAGTCCAGGTGGAGGAGGTCGAAGGCAACCCGGGCTACTACAACGCGCGACTCTTCCTGCGGCCGCACTATCAGCTTGAGAGCCTCAAGGCGTCTCTTCGCGTCGTCTCGAGGCTGCCGTCAGTCATGAGGGGAGGCTAGCGTTGGACAGGCGGTTACTGGCTCGCACAACGGATTCCCCGCCGAGCCTGCCTCCTCGCTCAAGAGGATTTATCCCGAGTGCCGCAAAGACGCTCTCACGTGTTCCGACCAAGGACACCGGATCGCTTTCACGCCCGTCCAAGGCGGCGCGTAGCCGCCATGTGCCCGGCAAGGTCATCGTCCGGCAACGTCGGTCCATCAGACTGCCGATCGTGCCGAATGCCCCGCATCGACCGGGAAGCACCACGCGCGGCCAAAGCCACGATCGAGACCAGGGTGCGGTGAATTCAGCCTTAGGCTCTGAGATGCGAGCAGCAGCTAACGGAACGACCCGATCGACGCCGTGACCTGAGCGATCTCGACGCCGGGGGGCTTCTAAATGACCTTGCATGAATCGTCGCGACCATCTCCGCATTCAGGCCGCGCGCCGTTGAGTGGTTGTTGCTGCCAATCGCTTCGATCGGGGCCATGGCGTGGCCTGACGCAGGAATCGCTTTGCATGATCAATGCCCGTGTTGCCATCCGCTCAGACTGCCACCTCCGGCCGCCTGCCTGTAGCTTCCGCCCACCTCTCCAGCGCCACCGCGACATACCCCGGCGAGATCTCGATCGCCCGGCACGCACGCCCCAGCCGCTCACACGCCAAGATCGTCGTCCCGGCGCCCGAGAACGGCTCGTAGACCACGCCGTCCCACGACCTGAGCACCGTCGTCACGAGCGGCACGCTGAACGGCGCGGGGTGGCCGTCGACGCCGCCCTTCTGCCGCTGGATGCGGAACACGCTGTCCGGGA
>CAYVDO010000375.1:0-8097 GCA_964450125.1 uncultured bacterium | reverse complement strand
GCCGGTGGACCTCGCGCCCTACCTGCCGCTCGGGCAGCGCGTCGCCGATGAGGCCGTCACCGCCTTGCGACGGCTGGTGCAGGACGGCACCGACATCGACGCCATCGTGCTCGCGGGCGGTGGGGCGGGGTTCTTCGCAGGGGCGATCGGGCGCGCCTACCCGAAGCACACGGTGACCGCGCTGCCGGATGCGTTCTACGCGAATTGCCGGGGGTTTCAGATCGCGGGCCTCCAGCACACGGAGAACGAGCAGCGGCGCGCGGCAGCGATTCAGCGCGAGAGCCAGGCGTGAGTCGTCGATCTGGTTCTGGAGGTGAGCGCGCTCCGCGCCCGCCCGAGCGGAGGGAGATGCTGGTCACGGTGCGGCTCTTCCCGCAGATTCACGGGGCGTTGATCGAGGAGCTCGGCAAGGCCTCACGCGGTCTGCGCGCCGCTCGCGCCATCTGCCTCATGACCGTGGGCATGACCCACGAGCGGGGTCACGGGGGAAGCGCTGCGTCCAGAAGTGGGGCGGACGCGTCCTATTTCGGGGAGTCCCTCACGTCCCGATCGATCACCGCCGAAGACGAGTCGTTCGTCTCCGCCCTCCTGGACTCATACGGCCGGTGATCCACGGAAAGATTGGTCGTCATGTGTAACTCCTTACACAATCGAACTCGGTCTTTCAAGCTCGTGATTCAGCATGCGCGACGCCCGCAAGAGCCGCGGTGCATTGGGGTCTAAATTGGTACTCGAACGCGTCTATGCCGGCTGCCTCCCCGCGCGAGAACCCGATATCTGCGGTGTTCCTGCCATCGCCACCGAGGCTGCGAAACCTCGGCCGCCCACTCGACGTGCACCGCCGCTCGAACGCGTGCCCGCAGGACTATCCGACCAGCGTCACGATGCTCTCGATGATTCCGAGAACTGACGCAATCGCATTAATCACGTCGACCGACTTCTGCAGCAGGAATAGATCGTCGGTGAGTTTGTCGGTCGCCGCCTGGATCGCCGGTAGCTCGGCCGCGAATTCGTCGGAGATCGTACCCAGCAGCGCCTTGCGCACGGCACTGATCGCCAGGCTGACCTTGAAGATCTCGTCGCTCCATTTCGCGTGCTCTTCGTCGCTCAGCATGTCCGGCTGCACCAGCATGAGCTTTTCGCGGGTCGCCTGAAGGTCAAGCTTGAGGCTCTGCAGCTGCGCGAACTGGTCGCCACCGGCTCGGAGACGCCCGCCTGCGCGCGCCGACCCTGCCTTCCGCTTGACCCGGGATCGCTTCGCTTTCGCCATGGGTTCGGCTCCCGACAGTCCCTAGGGGGTCGCTTTGGGTCTCTCGGCCGCTTTGAGCGCGACGACCGCGGCAAGGAGCTCGTCGGTCTCTTTCAGAATGCTCGCGATCTCGCCCACGTTGAAATCGCCACTCAAGATCCGCTCCCAGACCGCTTGCATCTGCATCGATGCTGCCTGTGCCGATCTCACCGCGTCGAGAGTCTGCCCGAGCGCCTTGACCTTGATGTATGTGCGCCGATCGTCCACCCACGCCGAGTCGATCGTTGCCTTCTGATATGGGCCGAGCACTTTGTCGACGTAGAACCGGTTGTTCGCTTCGGTGATCTTGTTGGCAATGTCACTCTCGGCAACGGTGAGTACCTGCTGCTGCAAGATCAGGGCTCTGCCGATCACGGCGGCGTCGCGCTCGAGCGCCCGCCCGACCACGGCGCCGTGAACCTGTTTGGCGACGAGCTTGCTCAGTCCCGCGAGCGCAGTCTTCTGGGCATCGCTCAGCACGGGCTTCACCCCTGCTCCACCTTTTTCGAGCGTGTTGTTCAGACTGTTGACACGGTCGGCAAGGGTGCTGACGGCGGCCTGGGTGGCGTCGGCTTGCGATCCGTCGGCAAGTGCCTGCAGCGCCTGGAAATAGGCTTCAAGTGCGCCGATCGAGCTCCGCAGCTTCGCGTAATACGCCACGCTATCGATGAGGTCGGCGTCGAGGCGGTCGAGCTGCTGCTTTCTTTGCTCGGGCGTTCCCAGATTCACTGGGCGAGGCTTGCTCCGGACCTGGGCTTCGCTGTCGGCGTCGATGATCGAATCCATCGCTACGCCCACCACCGCCGAGGTGGTCTGCGCGTAGCGAACGCCGGCCGAGGAGACATCCTTCGCACGCTCGACGTTGGTCGCCGCGCACCCGGCGACCAGCGCCCCGAACAGCAGGGCAGTAGCCGTATGCGCCGCGAACGCTATCGTTTGACGCATGGCTTTCTCGGTTGTTTGTATTCGCGCGTCGACGCCAATGATCTCAGGGGCATCGCGACACCCTGCGCTGCCACACGGGCACGTGCCCTGATGCCACGCGTCCTCCCAGGATCTTGTGCCGCGGAGTGTAGGAGGTGCGCTGGGCCCCGGCAATGCGCCTTCCGGCCTAGTCCCGGAGGCGCGCTAAGCGGGCCTTTGCGAGACAGCACGTACGACCGCTTCCCCGTCTCGCTGACCTCGCTCGGCTGAGCAGTCCACGCGGCGTCCTCGGCCCGCCGGGTCCGCGGTGTCGGCGTTCGTGCGCAACGTCAGAACGGTCAGCCTCAATCGACCTCGAGCCCTTCGTACGCTAGAACCAGTTCCTCGATGACCACGTCGGTGCCCTTGGCATGGAAGGGTCCGCTCGTATGCTTGAGGATGCGAGCGTTGATGAGTGTCCACGTCTGGGCTGATCCGGCCTGACCCTCGCTCTGAAGCGAAATGGTCACGGTCCGGCGCGCGCCTCTTGCACCGTCGCGGATCTGGTCGAGCCACAAGGAGAGGGCCCTCACACCGGCGACGCCGCGCTTGAACGTGACCTCTCCGGCCTTGTTCAGTCCGGTGATCTTTCTCGTCACATGCTTGCCTGCGTCATCCGCACGGTGCTCGGCTTCGGTCGTGCTGGTGCCTATCCCGCTCGCCTCCTGGAACCCTGCCTCGACGCTACCGCCACCGAGGTCGACTCGAAAGTTGAACTGGCTGTAGGGTCCGGGATGCATCGCCATCTTCGCTGGGTCGGTCACGAGGAGGCATCGACCGTCAGCTGGCCGATGCGGAAGACCACGAACTCGGCGGGACGAAGCGGCGCGACGCCGATGAGGCAAACGAGCCGTCCATTGTCGAGGTCGTTCTGAGTCATCGTGGTTCGATCGCACTGCACAAAGAAGGCCTCCGCAGGTCGCGTCCCCACCAGCGCACCGGTCCGCCACGCGGCGAGGAGAAAGCTCTGGACCGCCCCGCGCACACTCGCCCAGAGCGGTTCGCCGTTGGGTACGTACACGGCCCACTGAAGGCCCTTACCGATGGACGCCTCCAGATAGATCAGGAGGCGACGGAAGTTTACATACTTGAACATCGCATCGGTGTCGAGCGTGCGGGCGCCCCAGATGAGGACCCCGCGCTCTCGGATGTGACGCAAACCGTTGATACCTGCTGAAATCAGCATGTGCTGCTGTTGGTCGGAAATGATCGCTTCGAGGCCTTCTGCCGATCGGACGACGTCGTTCGCCGGCGCCTTGTGGACCCCGCGTTCGCGCTCAATGCGAGCGTAGATCCCCGCAATCGCACCAGATGGTGGCACGTGCCTGACGCACTTCGCGCGCGGATCGGTGACGGCGATCCATGGGAAATAGACCGCAGCGTGGCTCGAAGTCAGGGGTTTGCACCACTCGCGTGCCTGCTCCGCGCCCTGACCGTCCGGGGTATCGAGTAGCGCGATGCGGTTTCTCGTTT
Source organism: uncultured bacterium (assembly GCA_964450125.1). Taxonomy (GTDB): domain Bacteria; phylum JADJOY01; class JADJOY01; order JADJOY01; family JADJOY01; genus JADJOY01. The sequence goes on along the minus strand of CAYVDO010000375.1, from coordinate 4,373 downwards.
GCTCGGCGTGCGCGACAAGCTGCGCCGAGATCGCTCGCGCTTCCGACGCGAAACCACGCGCCCCGCCGAAGCAGGCACCGGGTGCAGCAACGACCGAGATCTCATCGACGTCCTCGAGCGCCGCGAGACCTCGCTCGTACTCGGCCGGCCCCGGCCGGTCCCGATCACCCGAAACCCGCGCGACCCAGAGCCGTTGCCCACCTTCGAGGAAGAAGAGCCGCACGCCATGCCACATAAAATTCGGCATCGGCGTCGCGTATCCGAGCTCGGAATCGTCGCCGAAATGCTGTGCAAACTCCGCAAGACTGGTGATCGGACCGATGGTGCGATTGATCGGCCCCGAACAAGCCGGACCGACAAACCCGGCAGTGCTTGTACTCACGCCCTCGATCGATTTCGTCCCGCTGGGAATCTCCTCGATAAAGACACCGGGAGACAGGTATTCGGGCATGAGTCAAGGATGCACTGGCGACGGGGCATCGTACAAGCCTCCGCGCGGCTGACCTCCCTCAGCCAAAGGGCTGAGGCTTGTGCTGGGGCTGCGACCCGTTGCCGAAGCCGCTCGGGCTGGCGCATCGCTCCTGGCGACGCCTTGCCAAGGAACCTAGGGCATCGTTATCGCGATCACGGCAGACGGGATCCCCACATCACAAGAGATTGCCCGCGCCGGGGGTGTAGCTCTGGCTGACGACACTGGTACTGATGAGCGAGTCGCACTGCACCACCCCGTTGAACTTGGACATCCCGGCATTTACGTTCAGCATCGCGGCGCTCAGCTCAACCACGCTCGCGTTGAGGGTGACCTTCGACGACGCGTTCACGGTGATCCCGGTCGACCTGAGCTCCACTACGTTGCCATTGCCGTCCATGATCGCGATGCTCTCCTGGCCCGCTTGATCGTCGAGGGTGATCGTCACACCGTTTCGGGACCGCAATACTTTCCTGTTGTTGCCGGCGCTCATCGTCTGAGGTGGGGGGCGGCTGCGACTCCATAGCGCACCAATCACGTAGGGGCGGCGTGGATCGCCTCCTTCGAAGGCGATCAGGACTTCGTCCTTCACGTCCGGAATGAACCACGTCCCCCGGTTCGTCCCCGCCATCAGCGTGGCGATGCGAGCCCACGCGTCCTGGCTTGCCTCGCCCGGTGCGCCCCATTGCGGCATCTGAACCCTTACGCGCCCGCTGTTCTCGGGGTCAACGTTTTCAACGACGATTGCCAAGTAGACGCCATTGAGCTGATCCATGTGTCCCTCGCCTTGAATCAAGCGCCGCGCAGAACTATAGGTTTCGCCGGTCAGAGCAATAGTCGTTTAGCTGCTATCGCCTGCCTGCGCTTGTCGCCACGGTGCCGAGCAGCTCGATCTCGTCGGTGATGATTCCTGAGACGCCCATATCGACGAGGCAGGCCCTCTCGTCACGCTCATTGATGGTCCAGGCGACGAGCCACTCGACCGGCTTGCCGTCGTTGTACTTGGCGGGGTCCGAGTTCACCAGTCGCCACTTGCCGATGTCGTACTCGATGGTTCGCCGGTAGGTGCGCCAGGGAAAGAAGAAGCCCACCGGTCGACCCACGCTCGCGACCGTGTTGTGGAACGATCCCACTGCGTGGTCGATCGCGCTGTAGCGCCAGGGGTTTAGGACCGGCCCCGGTGGAAACTCGATGTCCCAGGTGAACTTGAGCGATGCCTCTCGCGCGGCCGCCCGAGCCTTCATGACGCCCAAGACGAGCTGGTCGGGCACCATCGCCACGAGGACGTATGGTAGCGGCGCGGCGGCATTGATGGTGTCGAGAATCTTGTCGGTCATCTGCGCCGCATGGGCGGCTGACGCTGCCGGCATCTTGATGTCGAGGTACACCACCGACGGCGTAATGCGCCACTGGGATGAAGCGGCCAGAAAAGCATCGAGGGTCGGGATGAGGGTCTCGATCTGGCCGCCCGATTCGATCTCTGCTTTCGCTCGCGCGACCGGGTCATCGACCACGTAGCGATAGTGGGTTCGCAGATCTTCTAAATTGAGTTCGATGACCGGCTTCCGGTGATCCGAGCCGAGCACGGGTCCGTCGATCCGATATGCCGACGCGGGCCGCAGGAGGGTCGTTGCGTCATCCGGATCCCAGTCATGCCAGAGGACGACCTGGCCGTCCTTTGTGTAGCAGATGTCGATCTCCAGGGCTGTGGCGCCCTTCTCCACCGCAACGCGACACGATTGCAGCGTGTTCTCCGGGTAGAGCTTCGTGTAGCCGTGGTGGGCGATCACCTGGAGCGGCAGATGGGTGTTGAAGCGCTCGTCTGGGCATCCCTTGAAGTAGCTGATCAGCGTCCCGGCGGTGCGAAATGGATGGGCCACCGCGTTGATCGATCCACTCGCAATCCCCCGCACTGCCTCGCCGAGGCGATAGAAACCGCCGTCCAGAAACCGGGTCGCGATCGGACCGAGGACGGGAATCGCACAGATGGGGAACGTGAGCACAGTCCACGCGTAACAGATGATCTGCTCTACCCAGTCGGTCAGGACACAGACGATGTTCTGCACCCACTCGGAGACAACGCAGACGATGTTCGAAATCCAGACAACGGCCTTGCACGCCCAGGAACACGGCCACCAGTCGCAGCATTTGCGGTAACCCTCGTCGCGCTCCTCCACGCAACGCTCGTAGCCTTCGTCGCGCTCTTCGACGCACCGCTCCTCCCACTTGCTGCCGCGCTGTGTGCAGACCTTTATGCGCTTCTCAACGCAGTCATCCCAAGTGCTCATCGTCCCGCCGCCTCATGTCCGGGTCGTGTTCGTTGATTGAGGAGCCCCAGCACTTCATCGTGGAAACGTCTGACCAAGCGCAGGTACCGACGCCGCGCACGCGCGATGCCGAGGGATTTTCCGGCCAGGAGACCGGCAATGGCACACGCGCCAAGCGATACGAGGAACGCCGTCCAGCTTGCCGAGCGCAATGTCGGCACCGCGTAGTAGGCGAGGCCCCCCAAGCCGACTGAGACGATCAAGCCGAGTGCGGCCGCTTGGCAACCACAGGGATGACGAAGGCGCGCGAACTCGCGTTCCCACCGCTGTGCTTCATCGGTGGAGAGCTCAGGGAAGGCCGTCCGCAGGTTTCCGGCAGGAAGACTTTGAAGGGCCGCGGCAAGCTCGCTGAGAAGCTCGGGCGGAGCCGATGACACGCTTGCGCTGAACTGGGCATCACGGTGCATCGGCAAGGCCCCGCGGAGTATGGCCAGACCGCGCGATCCTACACCGCGCTAGGGCGCACGTCCGTGCCTTACCCGCATTCGCCGAGCGCTGCAGCGGTCGAAGACCTGATGGCGGACGCCCGAGGTCAAGAGCTGCACGATAGCGCCGTGTCGCGGCGCTCCAGCCCGCATCAATTCCGGCTTCGCGCTGGGCACGCCTAAGCCATACGACAAAATGTGTTGACCAAGGGACAAGATTAGAGGTAGCGCATCCGCTCCCGGAAGACAGAACCTCTTTTAGGAGCGCCGGCTCGCTGCACTCGGAAGGGGGAAACGGATGCAAGTCGGGGTGCAGATCAACAACAGCGCGGATCCGAGGGCGTGAGGAGCAGTGCAAGGGCCCGCAGCGGTCGCGTGCGATGCGCATCTTCATCGTCCCCCCTCAAGCTCCGACGCCGCGTTCATGCTGCGTTCTTCGGCGGGTCGGTCCCGCATGAACACGGCGAAGTGTGCGGCGGCCGGGAAAGTGGGGGCAATAGTCCCAAACGCTTAGACCCCACTGCGGTCTCCCGACGGCACCGTCGACGCGCGCCGAGCACGGTCGCACCTCGGGAGTCGAGCACCGGGGAGGAACGTCTTGGCTCGGCGAACCGGCGTCAGCCGATGAATACGTCCTCCACCGTTTTTTCCGCGAGCGCCAGTTCCTTCAGGAGGGCGTGGGCCGTCGAGACGGCGCCATCGCGAGAGGAATGAAGCAACAGCCGCGCGACGGAATCGGACCATTGCATCAACCGGCTGGTGCCCGCCCACAGTGCGCCTCGCTCCGCGAGGGCTTTAACGAGCCGTGCGGCGATTCTCCGGGCGAGCGCCGGCGGGGCGCGGAGCGCCGTGTGCGCGATCGCTTCAAGCTCGAGCGAATCGGCCTTCTCGCTCCTCATGCGGTCGCACGCTTCGTCCAGGCAGGACTCCGCACGGTCCAACCGGCCCATCGTCAGCAGGACCTCCGCGGCCATCGCGAGGGATTGTCCCGGGAGGACCTCGCCAGCCACGTGCTCGCGCACAACGGCGAGGGCGCTCTCGACCAGTTCCTCGGCGCGTCTTCTCTCCCACGACGTGCAGTCCGCCGCCATGCGCAGCAGCGCCTCGGCTTTCATCCAGTCGAAAGGCGCCTTCTGTGCCTCGGCCCCAGCG
>CAYVDO010000374.1:0-8120 GCA_964450125.1 uncultured bacterium | reverse complement strand
ACGTGGACGTCCATTACCTCGACACCGCCGACGAGCCACTCACCGCCACGAATCGCGTGGCCCAGTCGCGCGCGGGCTTGGTGCGCGAGATCACGCTTCCCGCCAACGCCGCGCTCGCCGCGGCCATCCCCATCGCCGAGGACGGCAGCGCGGGTGCGCCGATCTTCGCTGCGCTCCCCGCGCGTGAGCCGGCCACCGCCGCGCTGAGCGGCGCCGTGGAAGGTTTCTACGGCAGGCCGTGGTCCCACGACGAGCGCCGCGAGATGATCGTGCGCCTCGCCACCGCCGGCCTCGGCCACTACGTCTACGCGCCCAAGAACGATCGCCTTCACCGCGCCGAATGGCGCACGCCGTACGACGACGCGGCGCTCGCGCGCTTCACCGAGCTTCGGGCGCTGGGAGCGCGCGTGGGTGTCACGGCGTCGATGGGGATCAGTCCCGGCCTCGACATCGTCGCGTCCGATCCCGAAGACCGCATGGCGCTGGTGCGGAAGCTCGAGCCGTTCGTGGCCCGCGGCTTTCGCGACTTCACGCTGCTTCTCGACGACATCGAAGACGCCCTCGGGCGACCGGTGGACGCGGCGCTCGGCGCCGAGCATCGCGATCTCGCCAACGCGCTTCTCGCCGCGCTCCAGGCCACCGCCGGCGAGCGCGTGTCGCTCGCGCTCGTGCCCACCGTCTACTCGAGCGAGCGCCAACGCCGCTTCGCCGATGGCAACGGTTACCTCGCCGCGCTCGGTGACCTCGATCCCGCGATCGAAGTGATGTGGACGGGCACCGACACGCTTTCGCCCACGCTCGCCGCAGCGGATCTCGCCGACGTGACGCGCCGTCTCGGCCGCGCGGTGGTGATCTGGGACAACGAGCACGCCAACGACGGCGGCGACCTCTTCTTCGGCAAGATCTGGCTCGCGCCCTGGACGGATCGCAGCGGCGATTTGCGCGCGGCGGTGCGCGGGCTGATCGCGAACCCGATGATCCAGGGCTCGCTCGATCGCTTGGTGGTGCCGACTTACGCGGGAGGGTTCCTGCGCAACGAGGACCCGTACTTCGCGCGGCGTCGCGCGCTGGAAATGGAGATCGCAACGGGCTCGGGCAACGACGTGCTCGTGCGGCTCATGGACATGTTCCACGGCCACGGTGTGGAGCACCCCGACGGAGTGGCCACGCCCACGAACCTGCCCATGGAAACGGCCATCCAACGCTTCCGCGAGACGCTGCCGTTCGGAGGTCGGAAGTCCGTGGCCGAAGCCGGCGGCGCGCTCGCGCGCGTGGCTGCGGAAATGGCCACCGTGCACGAGGCGCTCGCGCGGAGCGGGCTCGCGCCCGATCTGGTGGACGACCTCTGGTATCCCAGCGAGCGCTTGGTGCACGAAGGGCGCGCGCTCCTCGAGATTCTCGACGTTGCCCGCGCCGCGCTCGCAGGTTGGGCCGCCGATGCCGAGTCGCTCGCCGCCGCACGGGCCCAGCTTCACCGCGCGCTCAGCGATCGCTTCCAGGTGAGCCCGCTCGTCGTCCAGTACCTGGAGTGGACGATCGAAGAGCATCCGCCGCGAGCGCGGAATCTCGACGCACCCGCGATCGGACGGCCGCCGTCGCGAGCGAAAGTCGGTGAGACCTTCGATTGGTGGGTGACACCGGCGAACGCGCGCGTGGACGTGTACGGCGTTCCGTTTCTCTACACCGGCTCGATGGGCAGCAGCGCGGCGGGCGCGGTTCACGCGGATGCCGCAGGCGTACGCTTGCGCGGCACACCGTTCACGCCGGGTCGATACCGTGGCATCGTCGTCGTGAGCGACGATCACGGCTGGAACTGGCGCAACCTCGATCTCACGGTGACCCGCTGATCGGCGAAAGGAACGCGATGCGAGTGCGAGAGCTCAATCGAACGAAGTGCAAGTCGTACCTGGTGTCGTGCGACGAGACGCGCCAGGCGCTTCTGATCGACCCGCTGCGCGATCGTCTCGACCGCTACCTGGCGCTGCTCGCTTACGATCGGCTCACGCTGGCGTTGGTCGTCGACACCCACACCCACGCCGATCACCGCAGCGCCGCCCTCGATCTGCGCGAGCTGGTGGGCTCGAAGACCGTGATGCATCGCAGCGCACCTTCGCCGCACGTGGACATCCACGTGGACGACGAAGACACCATCGCCGTCGGCCAAGAGGAGCTCACGGTGTACGCCACGCCCGGCCACACGCCGGACAGCATCTGCCTGGTGGGTGACGGCTACGCGTTCACCGGCGACACGCTGCTCATCCGCGGCACCGGGCGCGCCGACTTCCAGGGCGGCGACGCGGGTGCGCAATGGGACGGCATCACCCACAAGCTCTTCACGTTGCCCGACGAGACCCTCGTGCTGCCGGCGCACGACTACCGCGGCAACACGCGTTCGACCATCGGCGACGAGAAGCGGCTCAACCCGCGTCTCGCCGGCAAGACCCGCGAGGAATACGTCGAGATCATGTCCAAGCTGGGACTGCCGCTGCCCGACAAGATCCAGGAGGTGCTGCAGCCCAACCAGACCGCCCTCGACGACGATCGCGTGAAGTTCCCGACCCTCGCCGAGCTGAATCAGGTGGCGCAGCTCACGCCGGCGCAAGTGAGCGCGATTCTCGCGAGCGGCGCTCAGCCGCTGCTCCTCGACGTGCGCGAGCCCGAGGAGCGCGGTGACGAGCTGGGGCACATCGAAGGCAGCGTGTTGGTGCCGCTGCGCGATCTGCCGTTTCGCGCCGGCGAGCTCGAGCGCTGGCAGCGCGAGCACGTGATCGCCATCTGCCGCTCGGGCGTGCGCAGCACCACCGCCGCGGCGATCCTCACCGGGCTCGGCTTCGAGCAAGTCTCGAATCTGAAGGGCGGCATGGTGGCGTGGATGGACGCCGGATTGCCGACGCAACGCTGAGGTCCCGCATCGCACGGACCTGTAGGGCGTGGGCCTGTCCCCCGCCGCAAATCGAATCGACTCTCGACACCGCTTTGCAAGCCCGGAGATCCCGATGACGTTTCCGACGCTCGATGCCTGCGCGACGCGCGCGCTGATTCTTCTCGGCGCCGCCGGCTGGGGCTTTCTCTTCATCACTGCGGACACGCTGCGCCAACCGCGCACGATCTTCGGTCTCGCGAAGATCGTCACCACGCTGACGATCGGGTGCCTGCTGCTGGTGCCGAGCGCGACCGAGCCGTGGCGACTGGCGGCGATGGCCGTCGGGATCGTGCTCGGCACGATCGGCGACGCGTTCTTGCTCGAGCCCAAACGGTTCTTCGTGGCGGGGCTGGCGTCGTTTCTCGTGGGGCATTTCGCTTACATCGCCGGGCTCTGGTCGCCGCATTGGTCGCCGCTGCCGCTGGTGCTGCTCCTGGCGGGCGCGGGCTCGGTGCTGGTCGTGATCCGCACCAAGCTCGGCAGCCTCATCGGCCCGGTGATCGCCTACATGCTGGTGCTCACGTTCATGGCGTGGAAGGCGTGGAATTGGAGCCCGCTCGCCGGCATCGGCGCCACGTTTTTCGTGGTGAGCGACGGGCTCATCGCCATCGACAAGTTCGCCCGGCCCGTTCCTGGGCGGAGCCTCGCCATCAACGGCACCTACTGGATCGCCCAAGCCCTCCTCGTGCTCGCCGCCACCGGCCAAGGCTGAGCTTGCGCTCGTTTCGCCTCGACCGACGGCTCTCGCTCATCGACGCGCTCGCCATCGTGGTTGGGTGTACGGACGCGGGGCTCAGCGGTTGGCGCCCTTCTTGAGGGCGGCGTAGGACTCGACGAGCTTGGCCTCGATGGCGCTCCACGAGGGCGTCTGCCCGCGCGCCGCTTCCTTGTCGCGCTGATTGGCGGCCTCGGCGCGCAGCAATCCGGCGCGATCGATGTCGGCGTTGCGCTTGCCGTAGAGCAGCGCGTAGAGATCGGCGATGAGCCGCCCCACGTTCTGGGGCGCGTTCTCGCCGGGTGTGCGTCGCGCCAGCCACCACGCGAGCTCGGCCTGGGCGGCGGCCGTGGGATCCCACGTGGCACCGACCACCTTCGCCATCCGCGTGTAGCCCTCGACCAGCCCCGGCAGCACGTCGCGCTCGTAGTTCTCGTGGACGTTCGAGAAGGTCGCTGCGGCGCGAGCCAGTGGCTCGCCGATGGCGAGCGCGTCGTTGGCCGAGATCCCGAGCTCGCTCATCTGCAACGCCAGCATCTCGCGCCCCAGCGTGAGGACGTCGCCGCCGTAATACCCCCGCCACATCTGGGTTTCGGCCTGACCGACGGCTTTGGGATCGAAGTCCGCCCGGCCGGTGTCGCGCGACAGCGCTGCTCCGAGCCCGACGGCGAGCAGCGCGGTGAGCGCGGTGGCGCGGATCGACACCCGCCGAACGGGCGGTGCTGCCGACGGGGTGCGGCGGGGGCGGTGGCTCGGCATGGTGGACCTCGCTCGAGATCGACGAGTCGCAGACGACGCGAACTCTTCGCCTGCGACCGTGCAGATCTCGAGGATAGCCGCCGCGCCCACCTCGCTCGAATGCGAAGGGCCGCTTCCCGGAATCCGGAAAGCGGCCCTCGAGGGGACAGGAGAGAGGCCAATCAGGTCACGAGCGGAGCCGGCCCATCCGATTCAACCCGTGTGGGAACCCACAATCGCCCAAGCATCACCCGCCCACGGTCGTGACCACAGCAAGCGGCTTGCCAACGGCGAGAACGGAAAAACCGAAGAAGTCTCGCGCGGCACGGGAGCAGTCCGGACCGCATGGTTCGGGAATCAAACGAAAATGGCCCGGGCCACGTTCAAATCCCGAACCAGAAGTGTTTCCATCCGGTGGCGCTCATGGGCCAGGCGTGGCGGCAGCTGGTTCCGTGGCGTCAAGGATGTCCTGGACGGCGCCCGTGAGCGCGGGCCCCGTTTTCGGTCCAACGGACATGGATTGTTCGTAGGCATAGGTGTCGTCCTCGAACTCGTCGGCGCCCATGATGTAGCCGAGCTCGTCGGTCGCGAGACCGAAGATGAACGGGTAAGGCGTGCCGAGCCATCGTTTGTAGAGAAAGCCCAGGCTCGGGAAGATCTCGCCGGGAACCGTGAGGATTCGCGCGGGGCCGATGTCCACACGGTGGACCTCGGCGCGGAAGCGGTCGTCGCGGATGGGACGGTCGGCGAGATCGACGATCCCGAGCGAGGTCACGGTCTCGAAGATGGTGTTGTCGAGCTCGAGCCAGATGTCGCGCTCGGTGTGGGAGATGGTCACGCCTTCGGGCCCGAGCGGCGCCGAGCCCGTGGCGAGCGCTTCTTCGGCGATCCGCGCCAGCGTCTCGCCAGTCTCGTCCACGAACGCCACGCGCTTGGCGAAGTCCTCGTATTCGTCGCGCTTGTCCCAGCGATTCGGGTACGGGATGACCATGCCGCCGATGGCGCCCGGCACGAAGATCGGCACCGAGCCCGGGTTGCGCTTTTCCAGCGCCCGGTAGAGCCGCCCCGGGAAGTCCGCCGAGAGCTTCTTGTTGTTCTCGAAGAGCGCCTCGGCGTGGCAGTCGTAGTTGACCAGTGTCGCGATGCGCTTGCCGTCGAGCGTCTCGGCGGCGAGCACCGTCATCTGGTTGTCCTTGCGGCTCGGATCGTCCGGAAACCACAGATTGGCCGAGATGCCTTCGGGCACCGTGGCGGTGCCGAACCGAAGCCGCGCCGGCCGCGCGCTGGCGACGGCGCGGCTGATCGCCTCCGCCACCTGGCCGCGCATCCACGTCATGTAGTCGCGGTCTTTGCCTGACGCGACCGGGAGCAAGAGGCCCGGCCCCCAATAGCCCATCGTGTCCGGGCTCTGGTGGTTGTGGGTCGAGCCCACGATCACCCGCTCCGGATGGGTGCGCGTGACCAGTGCGCGGATGCCGCGAACTTCGTCGTTCAGAAGCCCCACGAAGTCGAGCCAGGCGAGCACGACCCATTCGCGGCCGTTGTCGAGGAAGAGGACGTGGCCGAAGATGGGATCGAGGACGCCGTCCGAGCTGCGACCGGGGCCGAAGCCGGCGATGTAGACGTCGCCAGCGTTGGCCTTGTCGTAGGGCGTGAGATCCACCAGCGCCGCGCCCACCACGAGCCCGCCACTTGGGTGCACGGGGATCGCGTCGAGTGCCAGCGTTTCGCGCCCAGCCGTTGCCGCCATCGCCATCGCCTCCGGCGTGGGTGCTTTCTTCGCGCAGCCTGCCAGCAAGAGGCCGAGCCCGAGACCGAGCAGGGCGGCCGTTCGGGCCAGCCCGCGAAGGCGGCCCGTGCGCGTGTGGATTCGCATGTCGGCTCCCTGGATGCCCGAGGAGAGGTGCCCGGGGCTCGGACCGTGATAGGGAAACGCCGGCAGCCGGTCAAGGGGATCCGCTGAGCCGCCAGAGGAGCGCCCATGAGCTTCGATGGGAAGGTGGTGCTGATCACCGGCGGTGCCTCGGGGATCGGGCGGGCGGTGGGCGAGCTTGCTGCAACCCGCCGCGCGCGGGTGGTGCTCGCCGACAAGAACGCAGAGGGAGCGGAGGCCGCGGCTGCGGCGATTCGCGCCCGCGGCCATGCGGCGAGCGCAGTCGCCCTCGACGTCACGGACGCCGACGCCTTCCGGCGCGCGGCCGACGAGCTGGTGGCGCGAGAAGGCGGCATCGACTACTTCTTCAACAACGCCGGCATGGCCATCGGCGGCGAGGTGCGCGACATCCCGCTCGACGTGTGGCGGCGAATCCTCGAAGTGAACTTGATGGGTGTCATCCACGGTGTGGCCGCCGTGTACCCGCACATGCTCGCGCGGAAATCCGGCCACATCGTGAACACGGCGTCGATGGCCGGCCTGGTGCCGTTTCCGGGCGGCGCGCCTTACAGCGTGTCGAAGTTCGGGGTGGTGGCGCTCTCCACCACGCTGCGCGCCGAAGCCACCAAGCTCGGCGTGCGCGTGAGCGTGGTCTGCCCCGCGTTCATCGCCACGCCGATCTACGACGCGGCGCTCTACGTGAACGTCGACCGCGCCAAGGTCATCGACGCGATCCCCGTCACCCCCATCCCCGTGGAACGCTGCGCCGAAGTGATCCTCGCCGGTGTGGAGCGCAACCGCGCGTTCATCCTCGTGGGTGCCAGCGCCTGGGCCGCCTGGTGGTTCTGGCGGCTCTCCCCGAGCTGGTTCCTCGCCATCGCCGGCCGCAGCCTCGGCGAATTCCGCCGCGCCCGGCTGACGGGGTGAGGCGGAGCGGTGCGTCGTCCGGATCAGCCGCGATGGAGTAAGACTAGTTGTACTCTTACCAGCATTGAGGCCACGAACATGCGCATCACGTCGAAGGGTCAAGTCACGATTCCCCAGGCCATCCGCGAGCAACTCGGGCTCCTGCCCAACACGGAAGTGGAGTTCGCGATCGAAGGCAATGCGGTCAAGATTCGAAAGCACCGGACGGCCCCATCGCGGGGCGAGCAGCTCGTCGCGCGCTTGCGCGGCAAAGCGACCACCCACCTGAGCACCGACGAGATTCTGGCCCTCACGCGCGGTGGCGGATGACCGCGATCTTGGTCGACTCGAACGTGCTCCTGGATGTCCTCACCCAAGATCCGGAGTGGTTCGACTGGTCGTCCGCGCAGCTCGCCCACTGCGCGAGCCGCGCACCCCTCGCCATCAACCCCCTGATCTACGCCGAGGTTTCGATCGGCTTCGACCGCATCGAGGAGCTCGATCGACTCGTGCCACCAACCGATTTCCAGCGCCTGCCGTTGCCGTGGGACGCGGCGTTTCTCGCGGGAAAATGCTTTCGGCAGTATCGCCGCCGCGGCGGCGACCGCCGCTCGCCCCTGCCGGAGTTCTACATTGGAGCCCACGCCGCCATCGCCGGGCTTCTGCTGCTCACCCGCGACGCGCGCCGGTACCGCACCTATTTCCGGCGGCTCCATCTGATCGCGCCGTGACCGCACCGCGCTCGCCGCTCGTCTGATTCCGGGTCTTTTCGAAAAACGCTGATCGCCGGCTCGGGCGCGCGACACACGCCTCATTCCCGCTACCCATCGAACGCAGATCGAACTTCCGCGCGTTCTCGAGATCCGGCCGCACAGACCGCCTGAGATTGATTCTCATTGAGTCTCCCGCGGACACGCCTATCCGGTTGTCTTCGGTGACCACCACGGCTAGCGTTTCGGCTCGAT
>CAYVDO010000373.1:0-8149 GCA_964450125.1 uncultured bacterium | reverse complement strand
CCAGCAGCGCCGCCGCCCACCGAGGCAGTGCGACCCACACGCGCCACAGCCTCGCCCCCCGCCGCACCGAGCATTCCGGACGAGCATCACCCACCGGCGATGCCCGCGCGCCCCGTATCTCACCAGCGCGCGAGCGCGGCGCTCGGCGAAGCGGGCGTGCAAGCGGTTCCCGCCGTGCGCGAGCTGGCGCGGCGCCTCGGCGTCGATCTCGTGAACGTCGCCGGCACCGGGCCTGGCGGCCGGATCATGCGCCGCGACGTCGAGGAAGCAGCGCGCGGCGCGCCGGCACCCGTGCCGCCGGACGCGGCACGCGTCGCGACTCGAGCGCCCGCGCTCCCGGCGCCCCCCGATCCCGACGATTGGAGGCGCATCCCGCTGCGCGGCGTGCGCCGCGCCATCGCCCGGCACATGCTGGAGGCGCGTAGCCGCGCGGCCCACTTCAGCTACGTCGAGGAAGTCGATCTCAGCGCGCTGGTGGCACGACGCGAGGCGCTCGCCGCGCGCGGCACGAAAGCTCCCTCGCCGCTCGCGTTTCTGGCGCGCGCTGTGGTGCGCACCCTCCCGGCTCATGCGACGCTCAACGCCAGCCTGGACGACGCCCGCGGGGACGTGATCCTCAAGGGTCGCATCCATCTAGGCATCGCCGTCGCCACCGACGACGGCTTGATCGTGCCCGTGATCCGTGACGCCGTCGGGCTCGATACGCGGACAATCGCCGCGCGCATCACGGACCTGGCGGCGCGGGCCCGCGAGGGCGGCCTCGCACCTGAGGAAACCCGCGGCGGCACGTTCACGATCACCTCGCTCGGGAAGCTCGGCGGCATCGTGTCGACTCCGATCGTGAACCATCCGGAGGTGGCGATCCTGGGTGTGAATGCGATTCGCAAGTTGCCGCGCTACGTGGGCGATCGCCTCGAGCCGCGCCACGTGATGAACCTGTCGATGAGCGTCGACCACCGTGTCGCGGACGGCCACCACTGTGCGCGCTTCGTGGCCGATCTGCGTGCCATCTTGGAGTCCATCGACTTCCCCGACTTCTTCGAAGGCGGAGACTGAGCATGTTGGACGACGAGTTCTTGCGCCTCGCGGTGGGGGCGAAGATCCAGCGACTTCGAGAGGAACAGAACCGCACGCTGCAAGATCTCGCCGCAGCCACCGGGCTCTCGGAAAGCCGGCTCCATGCCTATGAGACCAGCATCGCCGAGCCTGCGATCGGCGAGCTGCTCAAGATCGCGAACGCCCTCGACGTGTCGATCAGCCGCTTCTTCCAAACCGAGAGCGACGTCGAGCGACGCGTGGAGGTGGTGCGCGCCGGCGAGCGCTGGGCCGTCCAGCCCCGCACCGAAGCGGGCGAAAGCCTCAACTACCGCTATCAAGCGCTCTCGCACCGGCTCACCGAGAAGTGCATGGAACCGTTCTTGATCGAGGTTCCGCCTGGAACGGGCGGCGGCTTGCCGCAGTCGGCCCACGACGGCGAAGAGTTTCTGTTCGTGCTCTCGGGCCGACTCGAGGTCGAGGTGGGCGGCGAGCTCCACCGCCTCTCTGCAGGCGATTCGATCTACTACGACTCGCGTCTGCCTCACTCGCTGCGCGCGATCGAAGGAGGCCCGGCGCGCTTGATCGCGTGCGTCGCGCAAGCGCGGCGACCTGCTCCGGACAATCCCCTCGGTCGCGCGTTCCGGGAATAGCGGCCGACGCCGATGTCGCTCGAGCGAGCTCGCCAGTCGGTGGCGCGACTCCGCGAGATCGCGGCTGGACGCGCGTGCCTCGCGGCACCCCCGCTGACGATCGATCCGGGGCTCGCCCGCGAGCTCTTCGACTCCCAGCTCTTGGCACGGCTCGTAGACGTCGAATCCCACGAGCTGCGCGCCCGTGGGCAAGGCTTCTACACGATCTGCTCCGCCGGCCACGAAGGCAACGTGGTGTTGGGCAGGCTCACCGCTCCTACCGATCCCGCCTTGCTTCATTACCGTTCCGCGGCGTTCTTCGTGGAACGCGCGCGCCAGCGCCCCGCGATCGACCCGGTCTTCGATCTGCTCTTGTCGCTCGCGGCGAGCAGCGACGATCCGATCAGCGGCGGCCGCCACAAAGTGTTCGGCTCGGTGCCGCTCGGAATTCCGCCCCAGACCTCGACCATCGCGTCGCACCTGCCCAAAGCGGTTGGACTCGCCGTGGCGCTCGAGCAGGCGCGGCGGCTCGATCGGCCCGCGGCGCCCGCCGACGCCATCGTGGTGTGCTCGTTCGGCGACGCCTCGCTCAACCACTCGACGGCGCAAGGTGCCCTCAACGCGGCGGCGTGGACGGCTTTCCAGCACCTACCCGTGCCGGTGCTCTTCGTGTGCGAGGACAACGGCCTCGGCATCTCGGTACGCACACCCCCGGGCTGGGTCGAGGCTCGGATGAAGGCGATGCCGAACCTGCGTTATTTCCAGACGGACGGCTGCGACATCGGCGCTGCATTCACGACGGCGAGAGCGGCGATCGAGCACGTGCGCGCGAAGCGCATGCCGGCGTTCCTACGTCTCGCCACCGTGCGGCTCTGGGGCCACGCGGGCTCCGATCTCGACACCGAGTACCGCAGTGCCGCCGAGATCGCAGCCCAGGAAGCGCGCGATCCGGTGGCGCGGAGCGCGCAATCGCTGCTCGACGCCGCCGCGTTCACCGGCTCCGAGCTGAGCGAACGCATCGACGCCGCCGAACACCGCGTCCGCGAAGCGTCGGCGCGCGCCATCGCGCGGCCCAAGCTCGCCGCCCGCGAGGAAGTGATGCGTTCCCTCGCACCCTCGCGTCCGGCGCTCGTCGCCGTCGAGGCGCGTCGCGGCGGTTATGCAGCGCCACCCGAAACCGCCACCCGCGCGAAACCCATGGGCCTCGCCATCCGCGAGGGGCTCCACGACCTCATGAAAAAGCACGCGGAAATGCTGATCTTCGGCGAAGACGTGGCGCAGAAAGGCGGCGTCTACGGCGTCACCGTGGGGCTCTGGAAGGCGTTCGGCCCGAAGCGCGTGTTCAACACGCTCCTCGACGAGCAGACGATTCTCGGCATGGCACTGGGCGCTGGCCAGGCGGGCCTCCTGCCAGTGCCGGAAATCCAATTCCTCGCCTATCTCCACAACGCTGAAGACCAGCTCCGCGGCGAGGCCGCCACGCTCTCGTTTTTCTCCGACGGCCAGATGAAGAACCCGATGGTGGTGCGGATCGCCGGTCTCGGCTACCAGAAGGGCTTCGGCGGCCACTTTCACAACGACGACTCGTTGGCGGTGCTGCGCGACCTCCCGGGCGTGATCGTCGCCGTGCCGAGCCGCGGCGACGACGGCGTGCGCCTGATGCGAACGCTGCTGGCTCACGCGAAGATCGACGGACGCGTGTGCGTGATCGTCGAGCCGATCGCGCTCTACCCCGTCAAGGACCTGTACGAGGCGAACGACGGCGCGTGGTCGTTCCCCTTCCCGCCCCACGGCGAAGCGATCGATGTCGGCGAGGTGGGCGTCTACGATCCCGAAGCCACGGATCTCTGCGTCTTCACTTACGGCAACGGCGTGCCGATGAGCTTGCGCGTGAAGCGCCGGATCGAGAGCGCCGCGATCTCGATCGGGGACGCTCGCGCGCCGCGGGTGCGCGTGGTGGATCTGCGCTGGATCGCGCCGCTGCCGCTCACGGCGATCCGCGAGCACGCGCGCAGCTCGCGCGCCGTGCTCGTGGCCGACGAATGCCGTCACTCGGGCAACGTCGCCGAAGCGATCGGCGCCGCCCTCGCGGAAGATCCCGCCACGCGCGGCGTTCCGTACGCGCGCGTTTCCTCGGCCGACTCGTTCATCCCGCTCGCGGCCGCCGCCGAGCGGGTGCTGCTCTCCGAAGCCGAGATCGAATCCGCCGCCCGCGCGTTGCTCGACGGGCAGCCCCGCTGAGTTAGCCCTGAAACACGCGCACATGAAGATGAGCCTGCGTGCAGGGGTCACGAACGGCACGCGCCGGACAACTCCTTCGCTTCCAAACGGGTTACGCACGACTCTTCGTGTGCGTTACCCGCTGGCGACGAGCCCACGGGGAAACCGATCCGCGGGCGAAAAGAGACCAGGCCCCGCGCTTTCGCGCGAGGCCTGGCCGTGAAGCAGCGTTCAGCGCAGCGTTACCGCGGCGCGACTACCACCCAATCGGTGCTGATTTCCTTGGCGGGCGTCGGCACCGTGCTGGAGATGCGGTTGATGCCGTTCATGAACCAGAGCTCGAGCTTGCCGTCCTTCTTGCTCTGGAAGAGCAGGTCGGTCTTGCCATCGCCGTTGTAATCGGCGGCGCCCACCACGCGGTACTTGGTGGTGGTCGGATTCGACGGCACCAAAGTGGCGCTGCCGATGCGCTTGGTTCCGTCCATGAACCAGACCGAGAGCTGCCCGTCGAGAGCGAAGAGCACGTCCGGCTTGCCGTCCCCGTTGAGATCCGGGCAGCCCACGCTCTGCGTCTTCGTGGCTTTGGCCTTCTCGGGGTTGAAGTAGGCCTGCTTCGGCGACACGGCTCCATTCAGGAACACCACGTTCATCGGCATCTGGCCCGGCTTCTGCCGCAGCACGTCGGGCTTGCCGTCGCCGTTGAAGTCACCCACGCCGACGACCTCCAGATCGGGATCGGCCACCGAAGCCGGCGATACGTTCGCTTCTCCGGTCTTGAGATAGCCCTTCATGTACCAGAGCTTGAGCGCGCCGGTCGCCGAGTTGCGGAGCAACAGGTCCGCCCGTCCATCCTGATTGAAGTCGGCAGAGCCCGCGACCTTCCAACCCGCAGGTACCTGGCCAGGGTTGAGCGAGTGCTGGCTCAGCCGCTGGGCGCCGTTCATGAACCACACCAGGACGTCGCCCGTGGCGAGGTTCTGCCACATCAGGTCGGCGTTGCCGTCGGCGTCGAAGTCGCCGCCCACGGACTGCTGCGCGGAGCTCACGTTGCAGCTGATCGTGTAGGTGGCCGGGCTACCCGCGGCGTTGTGGGTCACGGTCAAAGTCGCGCTGAACGACCCATCCACCGCCGAGGTGCACTGGAAGGTGATGTCTTGCGGCGCGGTCCCATCCGGGATCGTGAACGATGTGGGGCTGGTGAGGATGATCTCGGGATCGCCCGTGAGGGCCACGTTGCTCATCACCAGGTCGGCGCTGCCCGACTCGGACACGGTCACTTGGCCTGCGGCCGTGACCAGCGGCGTGGTGATCAGGGGGATGGTCGAGCCGGGATTCGGGCTCGACGAGTAGCCGGGGGTCGGCACCGCGCTCACGTTGCACTGAATCGGATACGTGGCAGGGCTGCCGCTGGCGTTGTGGGTCACGGTCAGCGTGCCGTTGAATTGGCCCGTCTGGCTCGACAAGCACTGCACCGTGACGGTCTGCGCCGGGCCACCGTTCACGATCTGGAAGGACGCGGCGCTGGTGCGCGAGAGCGCCGCCGAGCCGCTCACCGCGACGTTCGTGACGCTGAGTGTCGCGCTGCCGGTCTCGGAAACGTCCACGTTCGCCGTGGCCGCGACGTTCGGAGTGGTGCCGATGACGAGCGTGGTGCCCGCGCCGGGGTTGGAGCCGTAGCCCGGCGTCGGCTGCGCGGCCACGTCGCATTGGATGGGATACGTGGCCGGACTGCCGCTGGCGTTGTGGGTCACGGTCAGCGTGCCGTTGAACTGACCCGCCTGCGCCGACGAGCACTGCACCGTGACGTTCTGCGACTGCCCGCCATCGACGATCTGGAACGAGGAAGCCGACGTGAGCGAGAGCGCGGCGTTACCCGTGACCGCGACGTTACTCACGGACAGCGTCGCCGTGCCGGTCTCGGACACCACCACGTTGGTCGTGGTGGCCACACCGGCCGAGGTGCTCAGCGTGAGCGTGGCGCCGGCATTCGGGTTCGAGTCGTAGCCGGGTGCGGGCGCGGCACTCACGTCGCAGGTGATCGGGTAGCTGGCCGGGCTGCCGGCGGCGTTGTGGGTGACGGTGAGGGTCGCGGTGTACTGGCCGATCTGACTGGCCGAGCACTGCACGGTGATGGTCTGGTCGTTACCGCCGTCGGCGATCTGGAACGAGCTCGCGGTGGTGAGCGTGATCTCGGGATCGCCGCTCACGCCGACGTTGGTCACGTTGAGCGTGGCGCTACCGGTCTCGGACACCGTGACGTTGGTGGTGGTCGGGGTGTTCGCGGTGGTCGCGAGCGGCAGTGTCGTGCCCGACGCGGGGCTCGAGCCGTAGCCCGGGGTGGGCACTGCGGTGACGTTGCACTGGATCGGGTAGGTCGCCGGGCTGCCGCTCGCGTTGTGCGTCACCGTGAGAGTGCCGGTGTACTGGCCCACCTGCGCCGACGAGCACTGCACCGTGATGGTCTGGTCGAGACCGCCATCGGCGATCTGGAACGAGCTCGCCGTGGTGAGCGTGAGCGGGGCGTCGCCGGTGACGGCGACGCTGGTCACATCGAGGAGCGCATCGCCGGTCTCCGACACCACCACGTCGGTGGTGGTGGGCGTGCCCGCGGTGGTGCCGAGCGTCAGCGTCGAGCCGGGAGTGGGGTTCGAGCCGTAGCCGGGCGCGGGGGCCGAGACGTCACAGGTGATCGGATAGGTGGCCGGGCTGCCCGCGGCGTTGTGAGTGACGGTGAGCGTCCCGGTGTACTGGCCGGCCTGGTTGGACGAGCACTGAACGGTAACCGTCTGATCCAGACCGCCGTCGGCGATCTGGAACGAGCTCGCCGTGGTGAGCGAGAGCTCGGGATCACCGGAGACCGCGACGTTTGTCACGTCGAGCATGGCCGTGCCGGTCTCCGACACGATCACGTCCGTGGTCGCGGGCACGCCGGTCGTGGCGTTGATGGGAAGCGACGAGCCGGGGGTCGGGTTCGAGCCGTAGCCGGGCGTCGGCACCGCGGTGACGTTGCAGTCGACGGCGTACTTGGCCGGGCTCCCCGGCGCGTCGTGGGTGATCGTGAGGATCGCGCTGTACTTGCCGGCCTGCGCCGACGAGCACTGCACGGTGACGTTCGTGGAGTCGCCGCCCGGCAGGTTGAACGAGCTCGGGCTGGTGACCGTGAGCTCGGGATGTCCGGCGACCGCCACGTCCGTGACGTTCAGGTCGGCAGTGCCGGCGTTGGTGACCTGGAGATCGAAGCCCTTCGGGGTGCCGTTGGTGGTCGAGATCGAGAAGCCACCGCCAGCCGGCGGGGCGGAGGTGTAGACCGGCCCCCCGGTCGCCGAGATGTTGCAGACGAGCTTGTAGGCCGCGGGGCTGCCCGAGGCGTCGTGGGTGACGGTCAGCGTGGCGTGATAGGTCCCGATGTAGGGCGACGAGCATACGAGCTGCTGGAAGTTGTCCGCGCCGCCGCTCAGGATGGAAAACGGCGCGCCGCTTCCGGCCAGGAACGAGATCTCGGGATCGCCGGACAGCGCGACGCTCGTCGCGTGGAGGGTCGCGCTTCCGCCATTGGCGATCGCCACGAACGTGCCCGCCGGGTTGCCCAGGCTCCCACCGAACGGGATCGTCGAGCCTGGCGCGGGAGTCGAGCCGTAGATCGGGAGTGCGTTGCCGGTGACGTGGCAGTTGACCGTGTAGCTCGCCGGGCTACCGGACGCGTTGTGGGTCACGCTGACGGCGGTTGAGTAGTCGCCCGAGTTGCTCGAGAGGCACTGTACCGAGATGGTCTTCGGCGGGCGCTTGCTCGCCAGCGTGAACGAGCTCGGCGTCACGAGCGTCAGGTTGGCATCGCCGCTGAGCTGGATGTTCGAGACGTCGAGGTCGGCGTTTCCGAGGTTCTCGACGTAGATATCGGTGGTAGCGGCGCTATTGGGCGCGGTGACGATGTCGATGGTCGAGCCGGGTAGCGGCAGCGACTCGTAGATGGGCGTGTTGGGGCCCTCGATGATGCAGGTGATCGGATAGAGCGCCGGGCTGCCGCTCGCGTTGTGCGTCACGGTGAGCAACGCCGCGTCCTGAGTGTCGCTGGTGCCGGAGCACTTGATACCCACCGTGACCGAGGCCCCACCGTCGTTGATCACGAACGGTCCGTCGCCTTGGGTCAGCTCGATGGAGGTCACCAGCGGCGCCGCGATCAACGTCACGGTTCCGGTGAGCGTCGCGTCCCCGGTCTCCGAGATGACGACGTTCGCGGTGGCGTCGATGCCGAACGTGGTGGC
>CAYVDO010000372.1:0-8166 GCA_964450125.1 uncultured bacterium | reverse complement strand
GGCCGCCCGCCGCGCTCGACACGTCTCGCCCGCGTGCGGGGTCGGCGAAGTGCTCGGCGGCCGACGCGCGTGCCTCACGCCGTTCCCGTGCACGTGAGCGCACCACGCCGTAGAGACCGCCGGCGCCGACGAGCGCGAACACCAGCGGCAGCGCGAAGAGCAGCGCCGAAGCGCCGAGCTGGGGCTGAATCACGGCCAGCACCGGATCGCCCGGGTTCACGTAGCACGTGAACGCACGACCAGGTGGGTACTCGTCGACGATCGCCTCCTTGGCGGCCCGGCCGCTCGAGCTGCCGCCGGGGAAGCGCCAGCGGTTCGAGCGATAGGTGTGGCCGGCGACCTGGTAGCGATAGAGGATGTCGACTGAATACGTGTAGCTCGTATGCCCGTCGCTGGTGGATTCGTGCTGCCGCACGCGGCTCGATTCGACGGTGCAGGGTGTGGGCGTCCAGCGAGGTGCGGCCAGCGCGTGGCGCGCCGAGTCGGCGACGAAGTAGCCCACACCCAGACCGGCCGCGAGAAAGATGCCGAAGAAGATCGCGGCGACGATCGTCCCCGCGCGAGACGAGCTCCCGACGGTGTCCTGGATTCGATTTGCGCCGCCGCGCTTCGACGGCGACGAGCCGACCCACACGCCGACGATGCCGCCCGCCCCCACCAGCACGAAGATGAGCGGCACGAGGACGAACGCGCCGATCGCTCGCGAGCGTTGCTCGAGGACGGCGTCGGCGTGGTTCTCCGGGTTCACCCAGCACGGCACCACCGTGCCTGCGGCGTAGCGATCGAGGGCGCGCTGCACCGGAGCGTAGTCGGCGTGGCTCTCGCCGGTGGTGGCGAGCTGGCTGCTGGTGAACGTCTCGCCGCCGATCTCGTAGCGATAACGCACCGCCAGACCGTAGGGCGACGACTCGCTTTCCGCGTCGTGCGCCTCGCTCGACTCGATGGTGCAGCGATGCTCGGGCCAGCCGTGCGCAGCTGCGGTGCGCACGGTGGATTTCACGATCAACCACGTGAAGACGAGGCCGAAGGCGAGGAACACGCCGAAGAAGAGCGTGCCGCAGCCGCGGCCCATCGTGTTGCTGACGGCTTTCGTGCTGCCGCTTCGGGTCGAGACGCGCGCCGCCATGGTGGCCTGGTTCTACACGATCCTCGCTGCAGCCAGCGCGGCGGCGATCAGTAGAGCGTGTGCTGGCCGTCGAGGATCTCGCGCCACAGCTCCACCGTGTGGTCCAAGTGCCGCCGCGCGAGCGCAGTGATCGAGGCGCGGCTTGCGCCGAGGTCGCTCGCCGTGGTGCCTGCGAGGGCCAGCTCGACGAGCGCCGGCTCGGTGATCGGGTGGCCGATCTCGCTCACCAGGCAGCACGTGGCCTCGCTCACCCCCGGGATCTCGCGCACCAGTGCCGCGGCCAGGTTCCGCGCGGTGAGCTGATAGAGCTTGCCCACGTGGGTGATCGGGTTCTTGCCGGCGGCGGCTTCGAGCGTCATCGGGCGATGCGGCGTGATGAGCCCGTTGGCGCGATTGCCGCGTCCCACCTCGCCGTCGTCGCCGGCTTCGGCGGAGGTCCCGGTGACCGTGAGATAGACGCTGCCGCGGGCGGGATCGTCGGCGGTGTTGACGTGCACGGTCACGTCCTGGCCCACGTGCTCGCGCGCCAGCTCGCGCAGCTCGCCTGCGAGCCGCTCTTTCTTGGCGAGGTAATCGGCGAGGCTCGCGACGTGTCGATCGACGAATGCGCATGCGACCGTGAGCCGGATGCGTTCGTCTTCGCGAATACCCATGACCTTCACGTCTTCGCCGAGCTCGGGCTGGCGCTCCTTGGTGGCGGGTGCGTTGATGTGCCGCTCCACCGCCAGGGCCAGGCGCTCGAGCACCGTTTCTGGTGCGAAGCCCACTCCGCACGAGCTGTCGTTGGCGCGTGGCGGCCCGCTCGACTGCTGGCGGGCGAAGACGTCGAGCAAATCGACGGATCCAGGGCGGATGCGACACGCCGTGCGCACGTGCCGCGCCGGATCCAGAAACCGGAACTGCCGAGACACCACCTGGCGCACCACTTCCGCCGCGATGTCGTCGACCGGCACCCGCACGCCGCCCACCTCGCGTGTGGCCCGCCCTGCGAGGATCAGCTCCAGCGGCTCGATGACCTCACCGCCGCCGAAGCACGGTCGTGCGGCGCCACCCACCAGCAACACCTTGTCGACGTTGTGGTGCAGCACGCAGCCGAAGTGCTCGAGGTAGAACCGGCTCAGCGCGCGGCTCAGCTCCTCGGCGACGGCGTCACAGAAGGTGTCGGGATGGCCCGCGCCCTTGCGCTCCACGACCTCGACGGGAGCACTGGCCCCGAGCGCTGCATCGAGACGGCGAAGGTGGAGGTTCACGAATGCAGCCGCCGAGAGTGCCCTCTCTCGCTCGCACGCCGGGACCCGCGGCACGCTGGCCGCGCCCGCTCAGAAGAAATCGACGAAGTGATAGAAGACGCCGCCGATCGCCTGCTGGATCTCTTCCTTGAACTTCTCGGGCTCGATGCGTTGGTAGCGGTAGCTGGCGGTGAAGCTGACCGGTGCCTGAAGCAGGCTGTAGAGCGAATACGAAAGCCCGCCCTCCACGGCGAAGCCGCCGAAGCCATTGGGATTCGGTGGCAGATCGACACCCTTGCTGGAGTCGACCAGTGAATAGACGTAAGCGCTGCCGACGGCGTAGGGAGTCAGCCCGAGATCGCGAAACGTGTAGCTGAAGGTGGCCCCGGTGATCGCCGAGAGAATCGTGTAGTCCGCTCGCGCGACCTCGAGCTCCGGACCGACGCGCGTGGGCACGCCGTCGGTGACGTTCTGTAGCTCGTAGCGCACGCCGACGAACGGCGTCACCGCGAACGGGAACTCGTTGCTCACGAAGAGGCTGTACTTGACCGCACCATCGAGGTCGTGTTTTTGGGCGTTGCGATTGACCGACGTTTGGCCGCCAGGCAGCGTCTCGGGGCTGCCGACGCCCTCGTACACGTAGTTGGAGTAGATGTACTTGGTCGTGACGCCGAAGCGGCCGAAGGTCATGTCCACGATCGGCGAGAGGAAGAAGCTCGTGTCGCTGATGGACTGCGCAGCATCCAGCGGATCGGTCACCTGCGGTCGGTACATGCCGCTCTGCAGGCCGAGGGAAAGATCGCCGGCATGCGCCGCGGCCGTGGAAGACGACGACCACGCGAGCACGAGGCCAACCGCGCACGCGATGGAGCGGCGATGCGAGCGTCCCGACCGGGGCATGCGGAGTGAACCGTGAGACTCGGGGAATCCGACGTGAGGAAAGCTTGCGGGATCTTGCGTCACCCCCTCGGGGTCGTCAAGCGAGCGGCGTGCGCGAGCGGGGCTTCATCATGAGCACGGATGCGGTGCGTTCGCCAGAAGGCCGGAGCCTCGCGTGCTGCGGTTCGATCGGGCGCGCGATCGCTCGCGAGCCGCTGGTGCATTTCCTGCTAGTGGCGGTCGTTGCGATCCTCGTGCGGCGGACCTTTCACGTCGCGCCTCGCGCCTCCGCCTCCCAGACACGAGCGCCGATCGTGCTCACGCAGGCGGACGTGGAGGCGCGTGTCGCCCGCGAGCAGGCCGCCACCGGCAAGCCCGTGAATCCCGCCCGGCGTGCGGCGCTGGTGGAGCAGATGGTGCGGGACGAGGTGCTCTATCGCGAGGCGCTGGCGCTCGGCCTCGATCGAAGCGACGAGATCGTGCGCCGCCGGCTGGTGCAGATGATGGAGCTTCTGCTCGCGACGTCGGTTCCCGACGCCGCGCCGAGCGATGCCGAGCTGAGTGCCTTCCTCGCTGCCCATCGCGAGCGCTTCGAGCGGCCGGCGCGCGTCGCGCTCACGCACGTGTTCGTGGGTCGAGCGGCGCATCCCGAGGACGGCGAGGCCGTGGCGGGCGAGCTCTTGGGCCGCGTTCGAGCGGGCGCCGATCCCCAAGGCCTCGGCGATCCGTTCCCGCGCGGCAGCGCGTTTCCGCCCCGCAGCGCCGCCGAGCTCGACGGCCTCTTCGGCCCGCTCTTCGGCGAGCGCGTGATCGATCTGCCGGCCGGGCAGTGGTCCGGCCCGATCGCGTCGAGCTACGGCTTGCACCTGGTGCGCATCGATCAGCGCGTGGATGCATCGGTGCCACCCCTCGACGAAATCCGCGCCGACGTGAAAGGTGCGCTCGAGGAGTCGCGGCGCGAGCGTGCGGCTCGGGGTGCGTACGCAGCGCTCGAAGCGCG
Source organism: uncultured bacterium (assembly GCA_964450125.1). Lineage (GTDB taxonomy): Bacteria > JADJOY01 > JADJOY01 > JADJOY01 > JADJOY01 > JADJOY01. The sequence continues at coordinate 3,932 of CAYVDO010000372.1, read as the reverse complement.
GTATCGCATCGAGCGGCCACCTGGCGCCGGGGGCGGCGCGGGAACGCCCCCGTGAAGTGCCGGCACGCGATTGCCGCCGCCGTGGGGGTGTGGCTCGCCGTCGCGAGCGCTGCGGCAGCTCACGGAATCGACCCGAGCATCCTCGATGTTCGCGCGCTCGCCGACGGGCGCGTCGACGTGCGTTGGACCGAGCCCGCGGGGATCCTCGATGGGCCGGGTCTGCAGTTCACACCGGCGGCGTTGCGCGTGGATCTTCCCGGGCACTGCCGCGTGACGTCGGTTCGCGCGACCGAGCGTGTGCCGCGCGGCCTCGCGACGCGCTGGTCGCTCGACTGCGGCGCGCGCGGGCTCGGCGCTGGCGCGATTCGTGTGCCGGGGCTCGTGGGTTCGGCGAAGCTGGTGATCTTGCGTCTGAGCGTTGCGGGTCAGCGCGAGCCGCAGGTGGTGCTGCTCACGGGAAGGAACGACTCGTTTGCGCTCGCGGCTACGACCGCGCTGCTGGACGTGGTGAATGCGCCCGCGTCGGCGCGCGATCGGTGGCGCGGAATCGGCCAGCTCTTGGCGGCAGCGACGTTGGCTGCGCTGGCCGTGCTCGGTCGGAAGGGCGGTTGGATCGCATGGTCGTGCTTGGTCGCGCTGCTCTGGACCGCCTTCGCCGTCACACCGTTTGCGTCGAGTGTCGTGTCTTCGGACGCGGGGCCGCTGTCGATCCACTGGGGTGCGGCCGCCCCCGGACTCGCCGTCTTGGCTGCGTGGTGCGCGCGACGGGCGGCTCTGCCGGTCGAAGGCGAGCGAGCCTCCGAGGCGGCTCTGCGCGCGCTCGTGCTGGTGGTGCCCGTCGTCGTGCCGCTCGCGGAGTGGTCGGGGGGCGCGGCGTGCTCGCCGTGGACCGCGCTCTTGCTTCCCGCCGCGATGCTCGTGGGCGCGCTCGTGTGGGTGGCGACCACGAGCGTTCCGCGCCTACGCTGGGCGCTCGCCTACGCCGCCGGCGTCTTCGCTGCCATCGAGACTGCCCTCGCGATCACGTCGTGAGCGCTGCGATCACGCATTCGCGACGGCGTCGCGGATCGCGGCGGGAGCGTCCGCCGTCCAGAAGAGATCGGGGGTAGCGCTCTCGGGGCTCCAGATCTCGAGGCCGCGGCGGATGATCGTGTTGTCGACGGCACGCGCCCGCGCCGGCGCGTCGAAACCCGTGCCCGTGAGCGCTTTGCCGGCGCCCCAGATCATCCCCACGAAGATCCGATTCATCCAGCTCGCCGCACCCGGATACGAGTCGACGGCGCGTGCCCAGCTCGGCGTGAGCTGCTCGCGGGCGTAGCTGAGAAGCCCGTATGCGGCGACGTCGTGAAGCGCCAGGTTGGTGCTCGCGACCAGCATCGAAGGCTCGATCGTCGCCGTGTAGCCGAAGTCCGGGCCGTAGGTGGTGAGCGCCTTCGAGGCGTCGGTCACCACCAAGCGCACGCGATCCATGATCTCGCGGGCGCTCGCGATCTCCGCGCATTTCCACAAGAACGACTCGGCCTGCTGGTGGAGCTCGAAGCGGCTGTCCTCGCGCAGCCAGCCCACCGCGGCCTTGAGCGCGAGGGTTGCGCCGCCGAGAACGTGGGTGCTGAGGCGCGGCAGATACACGACGTGATCGACCTCGCGCAGCAGCGTTGGAATCATCAGCGGACCTTTCCAGTGGTCCGCGCTCTGGCTCTCGCCGGCGAAGTAGGCGTCGTAGCCCGGCTCCTCGAAGCCCACGATCTCGGCGCCGCCAGCGAGCGCCGCTTGCTCGAGCCCGTTCTTGGCGAGCGTCTCGCGGGTGCTGCCGCGTTGCTTGCTGGGCTGATGGTGCACGAACTGAACGCCAGGGTGATCCGCGAGAATCACGCGGCCAGCGCCCTCCGCGCGCAGGATGCGCGCCATGGCCGTCACCAGCTCGGGCCGCGTGGTGGCGGGAAACGGATTGGGCGAGTTGGACGCCACCTTCAGCAGCACGCGGTCGCCGCGTCCGAGCCAGCCGAGCCCGCCCAGCTCGTCGATCGCGTTTCGCGCCGCCACCTCGATCGTCGCTGCATCCGCCGGTGCTTGCATCGGCGTCAACACCACACGTGCACCGCGCCCGTTTCCGCTCATGTTCGCGTCTCCTTCGTCCGAGCCACACGCCGGCAATACCGCCCCTGTCACGGCCGCCGTCACCGCGCCGATCACCTCGCGCCGCGTCCACGCTCGCTCGTCGCTCATCGGTTCTCGCTTCGCGCGCCGCAGCCTATCGCCGATGCCCGCCTCCGTCCGCCGCGCCGGCACGATTGTGCGCGGGCCATCTGCGCGGTGCGCATCTACCCATGATACGCCCGGCCGTGTGGGCGGCTGCGGTGACGGTTTCCATCGGGTAGTAGGTCAGTTTCGAGCCGATTGCTCTGCGGGCGTGAGGGGCTGGGGGCACGTCGAAGGGCGCTCCGCGGTCACGCACCTCGAGTCGCGCTCGTGGGCAGTGAGCCCCAATCGCGTGGCCGCGGCTCGAGGCGAGCCTCCGGTTCCGCGGCGTCGAGCGAGGGCGAGCCGTGCCCGCCGACGAGTCCCCAGACCGTCGCGACCGCACTGGCGCATGCCTGGCAAACTGAACCACTACCTTTCCATCGCGCTGCATTGACGTGTTGCGCGATGCGCAACACAATGCACTTGGGTGATGATCACATCGTTTCGTCACGAGGGATTGGCCCGCTACTACGCCACGGCGATCTGCGCGGAATCGAGCCGAAGCACGCGAAGAGATTGCGGATGCTGTTGGCTGCCCTCGACACCGCGCAGTTGATTGCGGACCTCGACGTTCCAGGATTCCGGCTGCATCCGCTGAAGGGGCAAGCTCGCGGCCGATGGTCGATCTGGGTGGATGGAAGCTGGCGGCTCACGTTGAATTCGAGGATCGCCAAGTGCGCTTGCTCGACTACGAGGACTACCACTGATGGCCATGCACAATCCTCCCCATCCTGGAGAGTTCATCGTTGCCGTGTATCTGGAGCCCAATGAGATCAGCGCGAGGGAGCTGGCGGCGAAGCTGGGCGTCGCGCCATCCACACTCAGTCGCATCCTGAATGGGACCAGCGCCGTGACGCCGGAGATGGCGCTGAGGCTTTCGAAGTGCCTGGGGCGATCGCCGGAGAGCTGGCTCGCGATGCAGCAGGCCCACGACTTGTGGCGGGCCAGGAAGCGCGTGGATCTGCGTTCGGTGAAGGCTCTCAAGCTGGCGGCAGCCTGACGGTCACTCGATCGACAGAGTGCCCGACCACCACTCGGTGAGGCCGCGAGTTCTCATGCCGATCGTGTGATCGCGGCCAACCCGTAGCGCGCGAGTAGAAGGCCTCCGTTCAGTGACCACGCCCTTCCACGCCAAGTTTTGGGCGCAGAGTCTCAGGCTTGCCCGTCATACTGGGGTGGCGGCCATTTCGCGTTCGATCGGCAACGCGCGCGTGGATCTCAACCCGCACCAGGTCGACGCCGCCCTCTTCGCCCTGCGCTCGCCGTACTCGAAGGGTGTGTTGCTCGCCGACGAGGTCGGCCTCGGCAAGACCATCGAGGCCGCGCTCATCCTGGCGTAGAAGTGGGCCGAACGCCGTCGCCGCATTCTGCTCGTCGTGCCTGCAACGCTGCGCAAGCAGTGGCAAGTCGAGATCGAGGACGAGTTCTTTCTGCCTTCGATCATCCTGGAAGCGAGGGTCGTGAGCGCCCTCCCGAAGAAGTGCGTCGAGAACCCCTTCGCTGTCGACGACAAGATCGTCATCTGCTCGTACCAGCTCGCGCTTGCCATCCGCTCCGAGTTCCCGTCGGTGGAGGACTTCGAGCACGCGTTCCCGAGCCTGTGCTTCGCCCTCGCTACCGGCGTCGGCAAGACGCGGCTCATGGGCGCGTTCATCACATACCTGCATCTCGAGTACGGCATCCGGCACTTC
>CAYVDO010000371.1:0-8174 GCA_964450125.1 uncultured bacterium | reverse complement strand
CGAGGAGCTTCTCCAAGCACCGGCCGATACCGTCCGGCACGCTCCGTACACGATCGGGGCCGAAGCCGACCGAGCGGCTGGTCGCGATGCCACGGATCTGCTCGATGGCCAGCTCGAGGCGGGTCCGGGAGGGAATCTCGACGTTGAGCCTCAGCAGCAGGCTGATGAGGCGGCCCATCGCATCGGTATCGGCGTCCGTATCGCTACCCGCCTTGGAAAGCGTCACGAACACGTCGAACGGCGATTGGGTGCCGGGCTCGGTGTTCAGGGTGACGTGCACGCGACCGATCGGGGTCTGTACCGAATGGGTGAATCCCTGACGGGGCACGTGTGGCAGCCGCTTCACCGGCTCGATCACCGTGGGCTTCGCCGGCGCCGTGGGTTGGGCGGGCGCCACTGCGGCGTTGGGCTCGGCTTCGGGCAGCTTGACCAAGACCTGCTCTTCGCGGGATCGGTCGCGGTAGACGGTGCCGCCCTTGCAGCCCAGCTCGTAGAGCTTTCGGTAGAAGGTTTTCACGTCCTCCACCGAGAAGTCGTGGGGCAGGTTGCAGGTCTTCGAGATCGCCGAATCCACGTACTTCTGCGCCACCGCCATCATCTCGACGTGATCGAGCGGGCTGAGGTCCTCGGTGGTTCGGAACTGGTGCGGCAGCTCGGTGGTGGTCGTGGGTAGTCCCATCGCTTGGCAGTAGTCGGTGACAACCGCCTCGTTGACCAGGTGTGAGCCGAGCCGTCCGCGCCGCTCGAACTGGAACATGAAGAACGGCTCGATGCCCGTGCTGGTTGCCATCATCGTGCCGGTGGTGCCGGTCGGAGCCACCGTCAAGAGCGTCACGTTGCGGATGCCGTGGTTGCGGATGCGCTCGCGCAGCCGCTCGGGCAGATTGCGCGTGAACTCACTCTCCAGGAACTTGTCGGCGTTGAAGCGCGGGAATGGACCCTTGATGCGCGCCAGCTCCACCGATTCGTCGATGGCGGCGTTGCGAATGGTCTCGAACACCGCGTCCACGACCGCCAACGCGATTCGTGAGCCGTAAGGCACGCCGATCTTGACCAGGAGTTCGGCGAGCCCCATCACGCCGAGGCCCACCCGTCGCTCGGTCTTCTGCTGACGCTCGTTCTCGACGAAGAAGTACGTGGTCGCGTCGATCACGTTGTCGAGGAAGTGGATGCCTGTTTGGGTCATGCGGCGCAGCTTGTCGAGATCCACTCGATCCAACGCCCTGTCGAGCACCTCGCCATTGGCGCGCGCGCATCCGTTGGCGCCGTTGGCGGCACCGTCGAGTGCCTCGTCTCCGAGCGTCGGCCAGAACCCCACGCCGTCGGGCGAGCTGCGCACGAATTCGGCGAGGTTGAGCGCGCCCAGGTTGCACACACCCCACGGCGGCAGCGGCTGCTCACCGCATGGGTTGGTGCAGCGGATCGGCTGGTAGTAGTGGCTGTTCGAGTAGCGATTGACCCGGTCGACGAAGAAGAGGCCGGGCTCCGCCGAGGCCCACGCCGATTGGCAGATCTTGTCGTAGAGCGCGCGTGCCTTGACGGTGCGGTAGGTCGAGACCTTCTTCCCTGCAGCCTTCCAGGCATCGAGATTGCCATCCCAGACGGTGTCGTACTCGGGGTCGGTGCGGTCGGGGAACAGCACCGGCCAGTCGGAATCGCTCTCGACGGCCTGCATGAACGCGTCGGAGATGCCGACCGAGATGTTGGCGTTGTCGAGCACACCGGCCTTGCGCTTGGCCTCGACGAAGTGCTCGATGTCGGGATGCCACACGTCCATGATGATCATGAGCGCGCCACGCCGGCTGCCGCCCTGCTCGACCTTGCCGGTGATGAACGAATAGAGATCGGCCCACGACACGGCGCCGGACGAACGGCCGTTGACTCCCACCACCGAGTCGTAACGTGGCCTCAAGCTCGAAACGTTGATGCCCACGCCGCCACCGCGGCTCATGATCTCGAACTGCTGCTCTGCGGTCTCGAGAATTCCCTTCCGCGAGTCCTTGGGGCTCGGGATCACGAAGCAGTTGTAGAACGTGAGGTCACCAGCAGCACCGGCGCCAGCGAGGATGCGGCCGCCCGGAACGAACGTGCGAGTGGCGATGCTCTCGTAGAATCGTGCCTCGGCGCGACGGCGATCGGCGTCGTTGGTTTCCGCCTGGGCGATGGCCGCGGCGACGCGTTTCGCCATCTGATTCCAGGTCAGCTCGAGGGGCTTGTCGACGTAATCCATGGAGAGCGTGAGCGGCGTGGCTTGCAGCTCGTTCCGCGGCCGCACCGACACCTCGGCGCGCTCGCCATGGACGCCCGTGACCACTCCGATCTCGCGCTGCCGCCACTTCTCGTCCTCGTGCGGATTGGGGCAGTACACGACGACGTCGCCGACGGCGATGTCGCGTTTCACCGACGACTTGAGGGCGTAGCGGTCGAGGAAGATCTTCTCCGCCAACTCGGTGCGGAAGTCGCTCGCTTCCGCGGTCGAGGCCTGAAGCGCCGGGGCAGCTGGCTGATTCTCGACGGTGCCCTTGAGTAGCATGGTCATCGACGAGTCCTTTCTGATGTGCGTGAGGGTGTGGGCGAATGCGGTGTTGCTACGGATTGGGAGTGCCCGACGTCCGAGCCGCCGGGCGGGAAGATCGGTTGGTGCGCCACCGGGCGAAACCCGCGCCGTTCACGTTCGTCGCGTGCGCGCTCCGGAACACGACGATGCTCCCCGAGCCGGGCGTGGGGCTCGACGCCAGACAGCAAAAATCCACAAGATGAAGTGGGCAGGGAATCAGGTCACCACAAGCCGTAGTGGCGCGAGAGTACCGATCGCCCTCCGAGTTGTCAAGGCGATTTCCGTCCAGAAAAGCGCGAGCGTCCGCGCCGAATTCCATGTTGGATTGGATTGACGTGCTCGCGCCACCGGCCGTAGTCTCCGCGCCCGTGGATGTCGTGGAATCGCGCGCATTGCGCTACTCGTTCATCGTGGCGCCCTCGCTCCCATGAACACGGTGCGCGCGGCGTTCACCGGGGCGCTGTGGTGGCTCGTGCTCACGCGCTTGGGCGGCGATCCACGGTCCCCCGCACTGGCGAGCCTCGTCGCAGGTGTGGCCGGAGCGCTGGCGGGAGGCGCGGTCTGGGGATCCTTCGTGGCTCTGTGTTTGGTGGCCGGCCGAGCACTGGTGCTCGGACCGGATGCATTCGATGCGTTGCGCCGCTCGCTGGGCGCGCGTGTCGTAGTCGCATCGTGGTGGAGCGCACTCGCACCCTGGGTCGTGCCCGTGCTCGCTGGGCTCGTGTGCGGCGCCGCGGCCCGGCGTGCGACCCGCAGTGCGGGCCCGACGCTCGACGTCGAGGTCGACTCAGCCGCGACGCGCAATGCCGGGATCCGGGGCTGGGCGCGGCTGCGAGAGGCACATCCGAGTGTGGCGCTCGCATGGCTGGTGCGCCGCGGGCGTTGGGCGGACGCTGCGCGGCTGGCGGAGGCGCTCGGCATGGTCCAGAGCGCCGTGCGCTGGTGGAAAGCAGCGCACGCACCCGAAGAAGCGGCACGCGTCGCGGAGCGCTACGGTTGCTCCCCGTCGGGCTCGGGATCGCGCCATCTCGAGCTCGACCAGCGTGACGGGCCGTCCGCTGCGTCTGTCGAGGCTGCACCAAGTCTCGAGCTCGAGAACGTGCGCGCGGCGCGTGCCCGCGGCGACGACGAGGAGCGCGAGCCGTGACTGGATCGCGAGCCTCGTGCAAGCGAGTCGCGGCGGTTGTCGCGTGCCTGATCACGCTCACGCTCGGCGCGACCCAAGCGCAGCCGGCTCGTGCCGGCATGTACACCTGGGTCGACGACGAGGGCGACCGGCACGTGGTCGACTCGCGCGAGAAGGTGCCGCCGAGGTACCGCGGCAAGGCGCGTGAGGTGAAGATCCAGGAGACCGCTCCTTCGGGCGTCCAACAGCCTGCACCTCGCGGCGAGGCCGAGCGCGCCCCGGCGCCCCAGCCGGCGGAGCGTGAGGCCCGGCGTCCACCCCAGCGCAACACGACCGAAAAGCACACACCGGCGTCGGACGGTTCGGGTGGCTCGTTTTGGGACCGACTGCGTGCAGCACGCGTCGCGGGGACGATCCGCCCCCCGGCACTGCGACCGCTGCTCGAGGACGTGTTTCCAGGTGAACACCTGGTGCGCTTGGTGGCAGTCGCATGGCTGGCCGCGTTAGCGGTGCGCGTCGGGCACTCGGTGAGAGCGGCACGCGCTGCACGAGGGTTGGGAGCGTTCGCCGAGGAATACGGGCGTTTCGTGCGTGTCGTCGTCGATCGACCCGGCGAGTCGAAGGCCGCGGCCCTGGAACCGCGACTGCCGCGCGTTCACACCTGGGTACGCGCGGCGGCGGTCGGTCCCACGACTGTGGGAATCAGTCGGGAAGTGGCGATGGGACGTGTGGTCGACGAGGGACGTCTCGAGGTCATCGCCGCCTGTCTGATACGGCCCGGCGTGGTGAGCGGGCACACGCTCGCGATCCTGCGGCGTGCCGAAGGCGTGCATCGCCACGTGGCCCGGCGTCCCTTCACTCCGGTGGGGTGGCTCGAGACGCTGGTGTTCATGCCGCGCTACCTGGTGTGGAGTGCCGGCGGTGCGACCGACGGCGGGCTGCGCGTGGTGCTTTCGGCGTATTGGCTGGGCTGGCTCGCCTGGGCGTGGGCAGCGTGACGGAGCGGGGGGGTGGCCTGTGAGCCCACGCGGCGGTGAGGTGACGTGGCGGAGCTGACGCGACACGAGCTCGACGAGTGGGTGCGAGCGGGGCGCAGCCTGGAGGGCATGCGTCTCGATTACCTGAATCTCGACGGGTTGGTGTTGAGCGGAGCCCGGTTGCGGGGCGTCGACTTGGTGCACGCGAGCCTTCGCGGCGCGAGCTTGGTCCAGGCGGATCTACGCGAAGCGAATCTCTCGTATGCGACACTCGACGGCGCGGATCTCACCGCGGCGAACCTCGAGGGCACCGTGCTCTCACGGGCGTCACTCGGGGGCACCTTGCTGCGTCAGGCCACGCTGCGCGACGCGCATCTCGGCAGCGCCACGTTGCACAGGGCCGATGCGCGAAACGTCATGGCCCGCGGCGCAGTGCTGCGCCGCGCCAACCTGGTCGATGCCGAGCTTTCGGGGGCGGACCTTCAGGGCGCGGATCTGCGCTGGGCCGACCTGACGGCGGCCCGGCTGCGACGTGCGCGACTGGTGGGTGCGTTGCTCGACGGGGTCATCGCCGACGACACCGATGTCGCTGGCGCGACGCTCGACCCGGGGTTGGCGTGGCCGCCGCGTCGCACGGCGGTGGTGGGCCGCTGAGGTCGGAGCCCGCGTCAGCGCTTGCAGGCGACGGCGAGCCAGCCGCGCCCCAACGACCCGACACTCCCATCGTTCGCCAGCGCTCGCTCGAGGGCGAGCAGCCCCGGACGATTCGCTGGCACCAGCGTGAGCTCGGGGTCGAGCGCCGCCGACCACGGTCCTTCCAGGACGTGGTGGTGGCTGGTGAGCGCGACCGTCTCGAGACCCGCTTCGTCGAGTAGCGCCACGAGCGCGTGAGCCTCGAAGTATCGGACGAAGAGGTCGTCGGGTCGGTACAAGACTCGGCTCGCGAGCGCTTGCGTGAGCTCCGCGGGATCGAGCCCGCGCGCGGCGAGCAATCCCCCCGGCCATGCCTCGACGCTGACGAAGGCGAAGCCGCCGGGCCTGAGCACGCGCGCCAACTCGGTTGCGGCCGCGCGCGGTTCCTCCAAGTAGCACCACACCTCGATCGAGAGTGCCGCGTCGAACGACGCCGCGTCGAGCGCGCCGACGTCGTAAGCGCTGCCCACTCCGAGAGCGAGGTCGCACTCGGTTTCGGCGAGTGCTGCTGCAGCGTCGGCCAGGGACGCAGCATTCGCATCGGCCAACGTCACCCGCGATCCCTGCTCGGCGAGGGGCAGCGCCAGCCGACCTGTGCCGCCCCCGAGATCCAGGACGCGCGGATGCGCGCCGAGCCGTGTGAGATACGGGCGGAAGTGATCGAGGTAGAGCTCGGCCTCGAGGCGCTTGAGGGCGTGATTCGGCGCGGCGGCATCGAGGAAGCGGTACCACTCGGGGTGCTTCTCGCGTTCACGGGCCTCACCCCTGGCGTTGTCCCGTTCGCGGCCGCGCGGTTCGACGGGCGCGTGTGCCAGCGACGGCCACTCGACGATCAAATGCCCCGCACGCGCCAGCTCCAGCGCGCGATGCCTCCATCGGTTCCGCGTCCTGCCTGGTTGCGGCGCGAGCGTCTCGAGTGCGACGCGCTCGGTGACGGCGGCGAGGAGCTGGCGATCGGCGTCGAACGTCGTCGCCAGTGACCGCGCGGCGCTGGTTCGAATCGGAGGTGAGAGCCACACGGCGGGGGAGTTCCGAGCTGAGCCGGTGCAAGGGTAGGGCCGGGCGTGGCTCAGCGCAATCGGGCCACTGCGTGGCACGCGCACGTCCCCTCACGCCGCGAATACATCCGTACATTTGACTCCCTCGTCGAGCGCGGCTTACGGTGGCGATCCCCGCCGCGAAACCGTTTCAGTCGCCCCCCGCTCCCATCTCGATGAAGCTGCTGCTGGTTTCGCCGCCGCGTTATTACTGGCCGTTCGTCAACGAAGACGACAATTGGCTGCTTCCGCAGTCACTGGCGTGCTTGGGCGCGTACGCACGTGCCCAGGGGCACGACGTCAAGATCCTCGATTGCCAGCCGATCCGGATGGGCTGGCAATCGCTGCGCAACGAGATCGAGCGGGACCGACCCGACGTGATCGCGGTCGGTGAGAATCACGCACTCTACGCGGGCGAAGCGCTCAAGGTCGTGGACCTCGCGCACCAGATCGACCGGCGCATCAAGGTCGTGCTGGGCGGCTCGCACTTCTCGAACCTGGTGCGACAGACGTTCGACCAGACGGATATCGACGCGCTGGTGCTCGGTGAGGGCGAGGTCACGCTGAGCGCGCTGATGTCATTCTGGGAAAATGGGGGCACCGACCCGTCGGCGATCGACGGAGTCGCGTTCAAACGTGACGGTGAAATCGTGCGCACCAAGCCGCGCGCGTTGATTCCCGATCTGTCGACGTTGCCCATGCCGGCTTACGACCTCATGCCGATGGAGCACTACGGGAAGGGCAAGTACCTCTTCTCGCCTGGCGGCATGACCATGCACCACAGCCGTGGCTGCGTGAGCCGTTGCTCGTTCTGCGGCTGGTGGACGCAAATGGCGGACGTGGAGGTCGGTGAGGACGACAAGGTCCACTACACACCGCGCTGGCGGAACAAGACCGTCCAGCAGACGGTCGACGAGATCGATCTCGTCTATCACCGCTACGGGAAGCGCTGTCTGGTGTTCGTCGACGAGTCCTGGAACATGGATCCGCGCTGGAACGAGGCTTTCGCCGAGGAGGTGCTGTCACGTGATCTCGGCGAGTTGCATTGGTTCGCGTTCATGCGCGCCGATGCGCTCGTGCGCGACGAACGCAAGGGCATCCTCGAGAAGCTGGTGCGCTCCGGGCTCTGCCACCTCTGCGTCGGCGTGGAGCGTGCCGAGGATCCCGAGCTCAAGGATTTCGAGAAGGGCTTCTACAACGGCAAGTTGGTGCGGGACGCGTTCCACATACTGAAAAGCAAGTATCCAGGCGTGTTTCGCCAGGCGACGTTCATCGTGGGCATCCGCGACGAGACCGAGCAGTCCATGATGTCGCAGGTGGAGCTGGCCCGGGATCTACACCTCGACTACCCGGGCTTCCATCCGATCACGCCCATCCCCGGCACCGCCATCTGGGATCAGGCGATCTCGGAAGGCTGGATCGAGGAACAGGACTTCAATAAATTCGACTGGATGACGCCGGTCATGCCGTCGAAGTACCTGAGTCGCGACGAGATCTCGTACCTGCTCTACAAGATGAACAAGAAGTACGTGAATCTGCGTTGGCTGTTGCGCGGGCTGACGAGCCCCAAGAAGTACAAGCGTCACATGTACGTTTGGTGGGTGATCGTTGCGGCGCGGGTGGCTCTCTCGTCGGTGAAGCAGTCGCTGTTCCGCTTCCGGCACGATGCCTACACCGTGCTGCGCAAGCCGGATTGGTACGACGCGTAGTTTTTTGGGGGGGGGGGTGTCGGCCCCCCCCCCGAGGCGGGCCCCCCCCCCCGGGGCCCCCCCCCCCCCCCCACA
>CAYVDO010000370.1:0-8189 GCA_964450125.1 uncultured bacterium | reverse complement strand
GCTGTTCCAGCCCCCCGCCCGCTGCGGCAAAGCCGCAGCGGGGCCCACCCCCGAGGCACTCGCTACGCTCGTGGCTCGCCTGCCGGCTCGCGCAGAGATGGAAGCAGAGCCTGGAGACCGCGACGCGGGTCGGTTGGGCGAAAGCGTCGAACGCGATCGGGGCGATCGACTGGCCGTGCGCGCGATCGCGTGGAGGCGCGGTGGTGGGTGGTTCTCGCGCAATCGGCGCGGCTATGGGCAGGATCGCGTGGATCGCGATCCTGCAGCAGCTCAGCTCGGAAGCCTCACACGGGGCAGAGGCCGTGGACGCGGGCCAGGAACACGGCGACGTCGAACGGCTTGTGAAAGCAGGCGCGCACTCCTGCGCAGGCCATCGCCTCGTCCGACACGTGCGGGTGGGCGGTGATCAGTGCCACCGGCACTCGTTCGGTCGCGCGACGGCGGCGAAGGAGCCGGAGCAACGACATGCCGTCCATGTCCGGCATCATGAGATCGAGCAGCAAGAGGTCGAAGCGGTTGTCGTCGACCGCACGCAACGCGTCGCGCGCGCCGTAGGCCTTGACGACGTCGTAGCCGTCGTCGATCAGGATCTCCTCGAGCGCGTCGGCGACGGGTCGATCGTCATCGACCAAGAGCACACGCGGGCGGGGGCGATGCTCGGCATTCGCCGAGCGCTCGGGAGTCGTCATCGGAATCGACGGGCGTGATCGCCCCAGTCGACCGCGTCGCTGCGCGACGCGGCGGCCAGGAATCCGTGCAACGCCTCATCGCGAACGTCGGCGTCGGCGTCGTCGAGAGCCAGTGACAGAACCGGAACCGCCTCGCCGATGCGTTGGCTCAGCGCGGCGAGCGTCGCGACCGACCAGCGCCGCAGCTCGGGTTCGCCGTGCTCGAGGGCATCCCGGAGAAACGGGATCGCCTCCGAGCCCATCTCCGTGACGCGCCGCATCGCGTCGATGTCACCGCTCGCTGCATTGCGAATGACCCGGGAAGCCTCGGGCACCCGCGGCCGCGAACGTCTGGTTCGATTGCTAAGCCAGGTCATCAGGTTCACGGCGGTCCCCCTTCGGGTCGGCTGCCTGACCGAACCCACCGCTACCAGGCAAGAGCAAAGGCCGAGCCAAGTTTAGCGATGGCACACCAGGTCGAGATTGCGAACGATTCCGCGGATACGTCGGCTGTGGACTGTGCACACGTGTAGCTTGCGCCAACGGGCGTACGCAGTTCCGCCCTGTGACGAGCGTCAGGTTGGCCGTCCCTGCCAACGCGGCCCCGTAACGCAGTACGGCTCGGTACTCGCCAACCAATGCTCACGCGACGTGCTCGCTGGAGCGCTCGACGGCGAGCCCCCAGACGTGCTCGAGGCAGACGCCACGTCGTAGCCTACCGGGTGCAGAAACTCGGCAACTTCGCCGCTCGCTCCCCCTCGCTTCTCCCGCCGAACAGCGAGCACCGGTGCGCGCTCCTAGCGCGCGCGCAACACTCCACTTGACATATCTACTCGTGAGTAGATAAATTGCCCGACGTCATGGGACGACCCCGCCTCGCCGCCAACGACGTCGCAACCACCGAGCGGTTGCTGGAAGCCGCGCAAGCGGAGTTCGGGCGGATCGGCTTCGATGCGGCGCGGCTCGAGGACATCGCCCGCGCCGCGGGAATCAGCCGACCGTCGCTGCTCTATCACTTCGGCTCCAAAGACGAGCTCTACGCGGCCGCCGTGAACGAGAGCTTCACGCGGCTGGGCGCAGCGCTCACCGGTGCCATCGAGATGAAGGGCGATTTCCGCACGCGATTCGACGCCGTGGTCGAGCGCTACCTGAGCTTCATCGACGCCAACCCCGAGTTGGTGCGGTTGATCTTGCGCGAGCTGCTCGACGGACGCGGCCCAGGCCACCAGGTGCTGCTCACCGCCGGGCTCCCGATCTTGGATCGCATCGAGCGCTTCGTGCGCATCGATGGACGTGGCCTGGTACGCGAGACGCTGCCGCTGCGCGCCGCGCTCCTCGACATCGTGTCGGGCGCGGTGGTGCGCGCCGCCTCCGGACCCTTGCGCGAGCCGCTGTGGGGCAAGGCCGACTGCACCCTCGAGCTCGCGCACTCGCTCTTTTTCGAGGACCCCGCGTGACCCACGCGTGGTGACGAGACACCTTCACCCCAAGGAGCCCACATGCACCCGCTGCGCATGATCCAGAATCTGGCGACGAACTCGGACAGCATCCGCGACGCGGTGCACATCCGAAATCCCAAGGTGCTCAAGGCATTGCTCGGGCCGGCGACCCGCGGCTACGTGTTGCAGCGGGGCAAGGGGCAGCACTCCACCGACGTGGCCACCGGCTACGACGCGCACTTCGTGTGGGAGTACAGCCGTGACCATGCCGAGCTGGCGAAGCTCTTCGCTGCCGCCAAGGCCGGCCAGTGGAACTCCGACGACGCGCTCGATTGGAAGACCGAGGTCGACCCCTTCGATCCCAAGCGCGAGCTGATCCCCGAGGAGCTGCTGCCGCTCGCGGACATTCCCATCTACACGAAGCTCTCCGACCGTGAACGCGCCGAGCAGCGCTACGCGTTGCTGGCGTGGATGTTGAGCCAGTTCTTGCACGGCGAGCAGGGCGCGCTCTTCGCCGCCTGTCAGGTGACCGAGGCCGTCCAATGGATCGACGGCAAGCTCTACGGCTCCACCCAGGTCATGGACGAAGGCCGCCACGTGGAGGTCTTCCACCGCTACCTGACCGAGAAGCTCGAGAAGTTCTACCCGATCAACGACAACCTCTACGTGCTCATCGACGCGCTCATGAGCGACTCGCGTTGGGACATCAAGTTCCTCGCCATGCAGATCATGGTCGAGGGGCTGGCGCTGGGCGCCTTCGGCACCATCCGTTCGGCCACCAAGGAGCCGCTCTTGAAGGAGCTGCTCAAGTTCGTGATCACGGACGAGGCCCGGCACGTCCACTACGGCGTGGTCGCCCTCGGCGACTACTACACCAAGGAGCTCGGCGACAAAGACCGTCGCGAGCGCGAGGACTGGGCCTTCGAGATCTCGGTGCTGATGCGCAATCGCTTCCTCGCCCACGAGTTCTACGACGAGTACTACGCCCACCGCATGAAGCGCTCGGAGTGGAACCGGATCGTGCTCGAGTCCGAGTTCATGGGCTTCTTCCGCAAGACCATGTTCCGGCGCATCGTCCCCAACCTGAAGCGCATCGGGCTCTTGAGCGACCGCATCCGCCCGGCCTACGCCGAGCTCGGTCTGCTCGAATGGGAAAACGAGAAGGCCGCGCCGGACCTCACCGCCAAGGACCTCCTCGAAGCGTGACCCGCTCGGACCGGTGCGCAGTTACGGTGAGAACGTTCGTCATCGGTGAGCCGGCTGCGTGGCGGCAAGCACGTCGTCGAACGATTCCGCGACGACATACTCGGCGGGGGATTCGCACACTCGCAGGGCGTCGAAGTGGGCCTTGCCGCATCGGATCTTCGCGCCCTCGCGGTCGCGTAGGTCATCGGTGAAGAGGCTGCCCTTGGTCTCGACGACGAGGTAGAGCCGCTCGCCTTCGTCGGTCTCGACGAGAACGGCCCAGTCGGGGTTGTAGGGGCCGAGTGGGGTCGGTACCTCGAACCAGCCGGGCAGCTTTGCGTACACCTTGACGGCACTGTTCTTCTCGAGGTCGTCGGCGAACGATGCTTCTGTGCCCGAGTCATAGACCACCTGTTCGTAGACGGACTTCACGGTCTCGACGACCATGTTCTTGAGGTAGGCGATCAGCTCCTTCGTCTCGAACAGCTCCTGGGCGTAGTACCGATCGTCACCGAGCCGCTGGTACTTGACGCCGTCGACTACCGCGAGGCGCTTGCAACGGTTGATGGCCTCACCGGACAGCTCGATGAACTGCTGCCCTCCTCGTCCGTCACCAGGATCGCGATCTCCGGGGCGGCGAGCCCCACTGCCACTCTCCACGTCACGAACGTCCTCCACACTCGCTGTAAGGGCCGCGACATGCGGCCGATCGACGAGGACGGCGAGTGTGGGGATCGCGACGACCGATCGTGGAGCGTGATGCGTCATCTTTTCGCGGCTCATGAGGTAGCGCTGCTGGCGAACCGCGTGACGAGTGCGCCCGCGTTCGGTGCGCTGGTACGCCGCACCGGCCCGCCGAACGGACTCGCGTCGTGCCACGACGGCACACCCCTCGGCGCAGTAGCGCTGGCCGCGATCACACGGCGAGCAAATGACGACCGGACGGTGACAGCGCGCGCAGGCGTAGAGCCGATGCGAGGCGGGAATCGCCGCCCTCCAGCCCGGCAGGGCTGGACGCAGCGGCACCCGAGTGCGACGCTCGCGGAGGGATCTCGCAGCCTGCTAGCCGCGAATCCCACGAAGGCTCGGGTGGTCAGACCCGGGCCTTCACTCCTCCCGGAGAAGGGGGAGATAGCACGACGGCGATGCGGTGGGGTCCGGTCAGGAAAGCACGCTGCTACGCGAGGCCTCGGCTCCTACCCGAGACACCCGAACGACGCTCTTCACCGATATCCCGCGCTTCTTGGGCACCATCAACAGCGCATTGTGCCGCGAGCCAGCGAGCCTGCAGGCGATTGCGTGCGGCCCGGTCCGCTTCGCCTCCTAGTAGCGCGAGATCCACGCCCGGTTCCGGCAGCACCAGACGCACCGTCGGCGGCGTGCGCATCCCATGCGCGACCGCCGCATACGCGAACAGAGACAAGGACGAGGTGACAAGGTCAAGCCGACACCCCTGTGTCAGAGCGGGTCGGATGAGGTCGATGACCCGCTCGGCACCAGTGTTACGCAGGATTTTCACGGATCTGACGCCATCCGTTCTTTCCGTCAGTCAGTGGGGATCAGCCAACCATCGGATCTGGTCGTTCGTCTCGGGCAGGCTCGCCGCGCGTCGAGACGACCCGCGCGGCTTCTTCATTGCTTAGCACGTGCCGCGCATCGCGGAAGCCTACACCAGGAGCTGTGCCGGGCCGCCACACGTCGCGGTGGCTCGCGTCGCGATCGGCCGCCTCGCGTGGCGTGATGAGCGACGCCATTCGCGCTGCCACGATCTGACGAGCGCCGCACGCTTGCGCGAAGCCTCGCGTGGTGGCATAGTGAACATATATTCACTATCAGGAGAAACGGCATGGCTTGGCGGCAAGAAGTGGATGCTCGGGACCGCGAGATGGAAACGCTCATGGCAGAGGTGACGATCCTGGCGGCGCACATCAGCGCGGCGACGTATCGGTTCTTGATGCTGCTCAGGCGGCTGGATCAGATCGTGAGCTGGGCGGGGGAAGGGATTGCGTCGGCGGCGCATTGGCTCAACTTCCGGTGCGGGATGAACCTGCGCACGGCACAGGAGCACGTACGGGTCGCGCATGCCCTGGCCACGTTGCCACGGATCAGCGCCGCGTTCGCGAAAGGGGAGCTGAGCTTCTCGAAGGTGCGGGCGATGACGCGGGTGGCCACTCCGGCGAACGAGGACTACTTGCTCAACTTCGCGCGCTCGGGGACGGCGTGGCACGTGGAGCAGCTCGTTCGGAAGTATCGGCGTTGCGAACGCACGCGAGAGATTGCCGAGGCCAGGGCGCAGCACTCGAAGCGCGCACTTCAGTGGTGGTACGACGCCGATGGCTCGCTCGTATTCCGGGGTCGGCTGCCTGCCGACATGGGTGGGCTCTTGGTGGCCGCACTGCAGGCCGCGCGGGCCGAGATCGATCGGCGCGATGAGCCCGTCGCAGACGCCGTCGCGCCCGCAGCCGAAGATTTCCACAGAGAGACTGTGGATGAACGTTCCGCGGAACGCACCGATGCGGTGGCAACGCCGCCCTGGGTGCCGGAGGAGCACGAGCCACATGAAACGCGGCGGGCAGATGCGCTGGCGCTCCTGGCCGAGTCGTTCCTGGCTCATGGAGCTGCGCCGCTCGCCGGCGGAGAGCGCTATCTCCTCCACGTTCACGTCGACGAGGCGGCGCTCCCCGAGAACGGGAACGGCACGCGATGCCACTTGGACGAAGGACCAGCCATCGCGGGGGAGACAGCGCGCCGAATCGCGTGCGATTGCAGTCGGGTGTGCATCCACGAGGATGCAAGCGGCGAGGTCCTGAGCGTGGGGCGCAAGACTCGGCAGATTCCGCCGGCGATTCGGCGCGCGCTGCGCTCACGAGACGGCGGTTGTCAGTTCCTCGGCTGCACCAATCGGCGCTTCGTGGAGAGTCATCACGTGCGGCATTGGGCCGACGGCGGCGAGACGAGCCTCGAAAACCTGGTCACGCTGTGCAGGCTCCACCATCGGTTGGTTCACGAGGGCGGGTACGCGGTGGCAATCACGGAGACGGGGTTGGATTTCGTGGATCCAAGGGGACGAGTGTTGCGGTGCAGTCCCTTCGCCGTCGAAGGCGATGCGGTGGCGGCACTCGCCAGCGCTCACGAGAACGCGGGAATTCGGATCGATTCCGAGACCATCCGGCCCCATGGCTGGTACGGCGAGCCGGTTCTCTGGGGGTGGGCGATCGATGCTCTGATCGAGCGAGACGTCAGCGCTCGGTCCGATCCAGCCCTTCCGCCCGCGACTTGAGGGCGGCGACCATCGCGGCGAATCCTGCGCGCAAGCCTGGGCCGGTCTTCCACGGCAAGAGCGGAACCACCCAGCCGTCGAAGGTCGCGCGCTGCACGAAGCGCACGCAGTTGGCGTCCAATGGCTCGATGCGGAAGGCGTGCTCGCCGTCGAAGAGGCCGGGCACGAGAAGCTTCGCGGCCCACGCGAGCTCACGCTCGGGCACGAGACGCACGATCACCGGCCGAAACTGCATGGCGCGTCCGCCAGGTGGCGCGAAGGTGACGTCGAGGGTCGCGCCCACGGCGAGCGCGCCGCTGGCGCGCACCACGAACGGGTTCCACTCGCGATAGGCCTCGAAATCGGTGAGCACCGACCACACCCGCGCAGGGCTCGCTGCGATCTCGACGGTGTTTCGGATCTCGCGCATGCACGGGCAATGTGGCGCGCCCGAGCCGGGGACGCCTACGCCGCCTACCGCTCGGTAGGCTACAGTCTCGGTCACACATCGCACCCCCCTACCACGCGGAGGGGAGGAGGACGCTTCGTCATGCTCGGCAATCCCTTCACCGAAGAACACGAGATGTTCCGCAAGACCGTGCGCGACTTCGCCGAGAAAGAGTGCGCACCGCACTCCGAGGAATGGGACGAGGCCGGCATCTTCCCCCGCGAGCTCTTCAAGCGCGCCGGCGAGCTCGGGCTGCTCGGAATCCGGGTCGATCCGAAATGGGGCGGCAGCGGCCTCGACTGGTGGTACACGACCGCCTACGCCGAAGAGCTCGTGCGCACCACCAACGCCGGCGTGAACATGGCGCTCATGGTCCAGAGCGACATGGCGACGCCAATCATCGCCGAGATCGGCACCGACGAGCAGAAGGCCGAGTTCCTGGCGCCGGCGGTGGCGGGCGAGAAGATCGCGGCGCTCGGAGTCTCCGAGCCGGGCTGCGGCAGCGACGTGTCGAACATCAAGACCGTCGCCCGCAAGGTCGGCGACGACTACGTCATCAGCGGCCAGAAGCTCTGGATCACCAACGGCACCCGCGCCGACTTCATCACGCTCGCGGTGCGCACCGGCGGCGAGGGCTTCGGCGGGATCTCGCTGGTCACCTTCCCCACCGACGTGAAGGGCTTCTCGGTGTCGAAGAAGCTCAAGAAGATCGGGAACCTCTCCAGCGACACGGCGTTGCTCTACTTCGACGAGTGCAAGATCCCGCAGCGCTACGTGCTGGGCGAAGAGAACCAGGGCTTCTACCACATCATGACGAATTTCCAGGGCGAGCGCCTGATCGCGGCCATCGCCTGTGTCTCCGGCATGGAGAAGATGATCGCGGACTCGATCGAGTACGGGAATACCCGCGAAGCGTTCGGCAAGCCGATCATCAAGTTCCAAGTCTGGAAGCACAAATTCGTCGACCACCTGACCGCCATCGAGGCCGCCAAGCGCCTCACCTATCACGCCGTCGACCTCTACAACCGCGGCGAGACCTGCGTGAAGGAGATCTCGATGGCGAAGCTCTTCGCCGGCGATCTCGCCCAGCGCGTGGTCTACGACTGCCAGCAATTCCACGGCGGCTTCGGCTACACCACCGAGTACCACATTGGCCGCGCCTTCTAGGACGTGCGCCTCATCACCATCGG
>CAYVDO010000369.1:0-8198 GCA_964450125.1 uncultured bacterium | reverse complement strand
GGGCCGCGCTTCGTCGCGGCCGCAGCGCGACGTTCGTGAATGATGCAGGCTAGGCTCGATGCCGGCCGCTGTCGAACGGACCGTGCCCCGCCGTTAGGCGCACGACGCTTGGCACGCCAGCTCGGGACGCGGTGAGCACCATCACGCCCTCGGATCGGATCGCGACGGTCCCCAATGCGCTGAGCGCACTGCGGCTGGTGTTGGTGCCGGTGTTCGCGTCGCTCGTGGTGCGCGGCGAAGCGATGCCTGCGTTGATCGTGTTCACGGTCGCCGCCTCGACCGACTTGCTGGACGGCCTTGCGGCGCGGGTGCTGGATCAGCGCACCCGCCTCGGCAGCTACCTCGATCCGTTGGCCGACAAGTCGCTGGCGCTCGCCTCGCTGGTTCTGCTCGCGTGGCGAGGCGCCCTGCCGTGGTGGATTGCCGTGTTGGCGCTCGGTCGCGATCTCTCCTTCCTCTCCTACTATGCGTGGTTGCACGCGGCGGGACGCACGATGTCGCGCATCCGTCCGTCCCTTCTCGGCAAGGCAGCGACCTCCTTCGAGCTCGCCGCCATCGAGGCGGCGCTGATCGCGGCTCTCGCGGCGCATCCGCTGTGGGCGGTTGCGATGAGAGACGCGCTGTGCGTGGGCGCGGCGCTCTTGATCGCGAGCTCGGCAGCGCAGTACGTGCACCACGAGCGACGGATGCTTCGCGACCTGGTGGCACGACGCCGCCCCCAGGCTGCGAGCAGTGCTCGGACCCGCGATGGCTGATTTGCTATTCGCCGCGATCCGTCGCCGCGATGCAGCGGCGGTTCTCGAAGCGCTGGTGGGCGTGCCGAGGCTCGGCGCAGGCTGCGTGCCGGGTGCCGATACGAGGCCGACCGATGCGGAGCGCGGCTTGGTGCTCGCCGCGCGACTCGGGGCCACCGAGATCGTGCGCGTGCTGCTCGAGGCCGGCGTGCCCGCCGATCCCCGCGCGAAGCGTGAGCGCGCCGCGCTCACGTGGGCTCTTCTCGGCGAATCGCAGGCTGACGCCGACTCCTCCGCCATCGAGGCGTCGCGCCCCGCTGGCGACGCGGACGCACACGACTCCACATCCGTCGAGATGATCCGGGCGCTCATCGGTGCCGGCGCCGATCCGAATCGCGCCGATGCGACCACGGCCACCGCGCTGCATCACGCGGCAGCGGGCGGTCGCCTGGCGGCAATCCGTTGCCTCGCCGAGCTGGGAGCCAAGCTCGACGTCCCCGACGACGAAGGTGTGACGCCCATCGGCTACGCCGCCGCGAGCCAGCAGCTCGACGCCGTGCGCTTGCTTCTCGATTTGGGAGCGAACGCGCGTGTGCTCGCGCGCCATGGCCGCACCCTGCTCACCTCGATCGCCGCCACTGGCGACGCCGAGATCGTGTTGCGGCTACTCGCCTCGGGTCTGGGCGTGAACCTTCCCGATCGCTTGGGGCGCACGGCGCTCCTTGCGGCCGCCGCCGGCGATCACGTGGAGCTGGTGCGGGCGCTGCTCGCGCGCCGTGCGGATCCCAACGCGCCCGACGCGGAGGGCACCACACCGCTCATGGCGGCGGGTGCGTGGGGATCGGCCGAGTTGGCGCTGCTTCTTCTGGATCATCGCGCTCGCCTCGATGCACGCGACGCGAGCGGTCGCTCACCGCTGCATCACGCGGTGACCAATCGCGCGGTGATGGCGCTGCTGCTCGAACGCGGCGCCGATCCCGGTGCGGTCGATGGCGCTGGACGAACGGCGTTGCACGACCTGGTCGGCGGCCCCGCGGAGGATCCGGAGGCGATCGAGCTGCTCGTTCGGGGCGGCGCCGACCCCGACGCGGTGGACCAGCGCGGAGAGACGCCGCTGCACGTCGCGGCGCGCTGGGGCCGCGCATCCAGTGCCGAGCAGCTCTTGCGGCTGGGCGCGGACCCGGAAGCCCAGGACGTGCGTGAGCGCACGCCGCTCTTCGGAGTGACGCGAGTCGGACCGGTGCTCGACGTGCTGGTCGCGGGCCACGCTCGAGTCGACGCGCGCGATCTCGACGGCGCGACGCCGCTCGTGAACGCAGCGCGCGAGGGGCGCGCGGATGTCGTAGACTGGCTCGTCGCGCACGGCGCCGACGTGCGCGACGTGAGCGAAGGCGGCGAGACCGCGCTCACTCGAGCGCTGCGAGCCGGGCACGCCAGCGTGGCCTTCGCGTTGCTCACCCACGGCGCGGACGCGAGCCGGCTTACCGCGGACCAGCATACGCCGCTCACGCTCGCGGCCGCACACGGCACGTTGAGCGGGCTCACGCGTCGCCCGCGAAGCTGGCAGGAGGATCCGGTGGCGCCGGTGATCGCCTTGCTCATCGAGCGCGGCGCCGATCCCAACGCGGGGCGAGCCGAGGGACCGCGCGGCGGCTCGGCGTTGCACGCGGCGTGCGAGGCGCGTTGTCCGGAGGTGCTGGAGCTCTTGCTGGCACGCGGCGCGGATCCCAATGCGGTGGATCGACGCGGCGAAACTCCGCTGATGTACGCGCTCGCTTCCGACCACGCGGTGCGTGTGTTGCTCGCACGGGGAGCGCGAGTGGGTGCGCGCGATCACAAGCAGCGCACGGCGCTTCACGTGCTGGCGCAGACCTGCGGCACCTCCGACCGCGAATCGATCGCGGTGGCGATGCAGGTGCTCGACGCGCTGGTTCAGGCAGGTGCGGAGATCGACGCCCGCGACGCCGAAGGCGCGACTGCGCTCTTCCGCGTGGTGGGGCGGCGTGGCGCGGTGTCCCTCGCGGACCGGCTGTTGGCGTGTGGTGCCGATCCGCAAGCACGCAACGCACGCCGCGATTCGGTGCTCGATGCAGCGATCCGGCGTGGAGATGCCTCCATCGTCGCGCTCATCCGTGACGCCGTTCAGCGTCGCAGCGGCTGAGTCCCATCCCATTCCAACGTTTCGTTCGTTCGTCGAACGACGCGATGGGTCGAGTCGTTCGAGCCTCGAACCGTCGCGAGCGACTGCGCCGAGGCTCTGCCCGCGAAAGCAGCGCGAGGCAAGCCTCGCGTCGAGGGCGCGCGAGTTGCAAAGCTCGCACCGGCGAGCGGATTCTCGTCGCCGATTGCGAGACCCGTCGCGCCGATCGCGCGCGCGGAATGGAACCCGCAGCCGAGCCGCCACACGATCATGGGAGCACGCGATGCCCACGACCAAACTAGGAGCGCACTACTACCTCTGGTACCGAAAAGGCCACTGGGACCGGCAGGAGTGTCGGCAGCGTCCGCGGATCGATTTCTACGATTCGGTGGATCGCGCGGTGGTCGAGTACCACATCGCCCTCGCGCGCGGCTGGGGGATCGGCACGTTCGTGCTGGAATGCGTCGACCCGCGCAACACGCCGATCGACACGGTGTTCTTCGCCGGCGAGGCCAACCGCCCGCGCAACCTGAACGACCTCGATTACGCGGTGCTCTACGACGTCGACATCCGTCTCAAGACCCGCGCCGGCTTCGGAGAAGGAAGCTGCCACCCGACGGAACGATGGTTCTACGACTTCACGGCGCGCTGCGGTGAGTTTCAGGAGCTGGTCGTCGGTCAGATCTGGGAGGAGGACCTCCGGGTGATCATCGACAAGTACGCGATGAATACGAGCTGGCCGTATCTGCACGTGCGTGGCCGGCCGCTCATCTGGCTCTACAACGCGCTCTGGTATGGCGACGGGTGGCGTGAGCGCATGGCGTCGGTACGCAGGTACGCCCGCGATCATCACCCTCGCGAGCCGTACTTCGTGGCCGACCTGGGCTGGGTGCGCTGGCCCGAGGACGCCCACGGCGCCGATCTCGCGGCCTTTCTCGCGCCGCTACCCGATGGCACGCCACCCTTCGACGCCGTCAGCGGTTACTCGGCCCCCTTCACCTCGCGCGACCCGCGCAGCCAGATCGAGGTGAAGCGCGCGAATTTCGCGTACGTGCGTCAGAAGGCCGCGGAGGCGGGAGTGTCGATCGACATCCTCCCCTCGGCCGCGCCGCAATTCCAGATGCACGAGAAATGTGGCGAGGCGTTTCCCCCGAGGCGCTACGCATTCCTCGAGAGCCGGGACGAGTTTCGCGAGGTGCTGCGCGAGGTACGCGCCCTCGAGCCGGACGTCGTGGACGGCCATTTCTTCGTGACCACCTTCAACGAATGGCACGAGGGCACGACCATCGAGCCCACCGGCAAGGCGCCGTCGGTGGCTACCAAGTTCCACCGACGCAGTGACCCAGACCCGGACGGCTCGCGAAACGGTCTCTACGAGTTCGAGCTGCTCGACGCCATCCGGGCGGAGCTGGGGGATCCGGACGCCCCCGTGCCGCTCGCCGCGCGGGTCGTCGCAGACACCCTCGGCCCGGACGGTGTGAAGCTCACCGCCGGCAGGAAGCACACGTTCACGATCACCGTCGAGAACGCCGGCAGCTTCGCGTGGAGCCCGCTCGCCGCCATCCGTCTCGGACGGAACGACGCCGCCGATCCAGAGAATCCCGCGCGCCTGAGCGGCCGCATCGAGCTACCGCCGCAGAGCCTGCTGATGCGAGGCACGCGCGTGGTCTTCCCCGTCACCGTGAATCCGCCTGCCGAGCTGCGCGGCCAGACGCTCACGCTCGAGATGCAGATGCTGATGGAGAACCACGTGCGCTTCGGCGACGTGTGGCGCAAACGCGTGACCTTCGTGTGAGCGGTAGACCGAGCGTCCATGCTCGGCTCGATTGGTGGGACGCGCTGCCCGCGCGTTGCACGCGCGTGCCGCGAGATTGTTTCGTCAGCCGGTGATCTGGCGCAGGATCCTCGGGGCCGTGATCTTGCGACCGCTCGGCAGCAGAAACGCCATGCTCAGACGGATCGCCAGCGCGCCGCTGTCCTCGAGGCGTCGTTGTGCTGGACCTCACTCTGCACGCACCGCCGGATCAGCTCGCGCCGCGTGACTCGCTCGCGCCGACGCCGCGTGGCCGCAACCTGCCGCAGTTGAACCGCAATTTTTGGCCGTGCCGCGCACGGGTCGGGTATCTTGCAACGCGCGGCGCGGTCCCGGATCAGCCGATCGACCTCGCGCCGAAGTAGGCGACATGAAAGACCTATTGCAGACCGTAGCGGCCGAGAGCGCAGCTTTCCTGGAGCTGCGCTACCACCGCCGCGTGCACAATTCGTTTTCGGTGCAGAAGGGGCGAGTCGAGGATGCGGCGCATCGAACCCGCGCCGGCGTGGGAGTGCGGGCACTGGTGGATGGCGTGTGGGGGTTCGCGTCGACCTCCGCGCTCGAGCTCCCGGCCCTCCGCGCAGCCGCGGCGCAGGCGATCGCCGCGGCCCGCGAGCTGGCGCAGGCCGGCGCGCGCCGGATTCCGGCGCTGCCACACGCGGAGCTGGCGCGCACGGATTTCGTGGGCGAGGGGTTCGAGGAGCTCTTCTACATGCCCCTCGGCGACAAGCTGACCCGCACGGTGGACCTGGAGCGCGCCACGCTCGCGGCTTCGAATCGGATCCACACCGCAGCCACGCGCTACTCGGAGATCTTCGAGGAGAAGGTGATCGTCACCACCGACGGCGCTGCTGCGTCGTACCGGTTGGTCCGTCCGGAGCTCTCGGTGCGCGCGTTCGCCGAGAAGGACGGTAGCCAGGTGGTGTGCAACAACTCGGTGGGAGTCACGGGCGGATGGCGCTGTCTCTTCGATCACGCCAACGCCCAGAACATCACCGAGCGCACCGCGGCGCGGGCCGTGGAGCTCTTGGGGGCGCCACACGTCCATGGCGGGGTGAAGACCGTGATCTTGGCGCCCTCGATCGTGGGGCTGCTCACTCACGAGGCCATCGGTCATACCGTCGAGGCGGATCTGGTGCTCGCGGGCTCGGTGGCCAACGGCAAGCTCGGCCAGCGCGTCGCCTCGGAGCTGGTGACGCTCTGCGACTCGGGCGCTTCCGAGCACGCTGGCGGCGCCGGCGGCACGCTTCCCTTCGACGACGAAGGAGTGCCGGCACGGCGCGTGGAGATCATCCGCGACGGCACCTTGGTCTCGTATCTCCACAATCGCGAGAGTGCCGCTCACTTCGGCGTGGCGCCCACCGGCAACGGCCGCGCCTGGGAGTACGCGGACGAGCCGCTCATCCGCATGCGCAACACCTACATCGAGCCGGGCCACACCAGCCTGGAAGAGATGATCGCTTCCACCGAAGACGGCTTCTTGCTCGACAACCCCAACTCGGGCCAGGCGGATTCCACCGGTGAATTCATGTTCGGCGCAGGCGAGGCGTGGGAGATCAAGAACGGCAAGCTCGGCCGTTTGCACCGCGAAGTCACGCTCTCCGGGCTCGCGTTCGAGGTGCTCTCCAGCGTCGACGCCGTGAGCTCCGAGTTCCGGTGGGATCTGGGCTCGGGTCATTGCGGCAAGGGCCAGCTCGCGAAGGTCGATGCCGGTGGGCCGTACCTGCGGTGCAAGCTCATGCTCGGCGGCGTTCAGGGATGACGATGAGCCAGTCCGATCTCGGCGCCACCGCGGAGCGCGTTCTCGAGCTCGCCCACGCGGCGGGCGCGGACGAAGTGCAGGTGCGCGCCGAGCGCGAGTCGGAGCGGCGCGTGAGCTTCGAGCGAGGTGCGCTGCACCTGGCGAGCGCCGGCGCCGAGACGCGCTTCTCGATCCGGCTTCACAAGCACCAGCGTCTGGGCGCGGTTCAGACCAACTCGGTGAGCGATGCCGACCTTCGCGAAGCCGTACAGGCGGCGCTCGATCTCGCGAAGTTCTCGCCGCCCGACGAGCACCTCACGATGCCGGCGGCGCGCCCGTTCCGGCCCAGCACGCGCCGCTTCGATCCGGCGCTGGCAGCACTCGACGCCGCCGGATTGCAGCGTTTGGCGTCGCATTACCTCGAGGCTCTCAAGGCGGATCGGCGCATCTCCGTCGAGAGCGGCTCGGTGTCGTGGGAGACGGGTGAGATCTTCATCGCCAACAGCTACGGCATTCGCGCATCCGACTCCTGGACGCACGTCGGCTGGACGGCGCTGGTCGAGGGCGTCGACGGCGACGAGGTCACGAGCTTCGACTACGAAAGCGGCGGTGCGTTCGCGCTCGCGGGTACGGATGAACGGATCGTGGCCGACGGCGCGCGCCTCGCGGCGAACGTGGTTTCCACGTTCGGAGCCGACAAGGGAGTCACCTACAGGGGCGCCGTGCTGCTCACGCCGCGCGCCGTGGGTGAGCTCTTGCTCGAGCCGCTCGAGTTCCATCTCTCCGGGCTCTCGGTGATCTACGGCAAGTCGTCGTTCGGCGACGATCGCCGGGATACCGCGATCGCTAGCCCGCTGCTCACCGTCCGCGACGACCCCAGCGATCTCTTGCTCGCAGGCGCCACTCCGTTCGACGACGAGGGAGTGCCGACTCTACCCACGGATCTCGTGCGCGCAGGGCGTCTGGTCACCCACATCGAGAACGCGTACTCGGCGAAGCGGCGCGGCCGGCCGCTCACCGGGCACTCGCGGCTGAGCTTGCACGCGGCGGTGGTCGAGCCCGGCTTCACGCCTGCAGCCGAGATCGCGCGTGGCACGGCGCCGATCCTCGCGGTGCACCGCTTCAGCGGCAACGTGACCCCGTCGAGTGGCGACTTCTCCGGGATCGCGAAGTCGAGCCACCTTTGCATGCCGGACGGCGAGCGCCGCCCGGTGCGTGAGACCATGATCGCCGGCAATTTCTTCGAAGCACTGCGGGCGATCCTGGCGGTGAGCGACTCGAGCGCGATCGCCGACGGTGCCATCCGCGCGCCCGCCTTGCTGGTGGACGGGATCTCGGTCACCAGCGAGTGAGCGCGAAGGGCGGGGTGGCGCCGCTTCGGGAATCGACTCCCGAAGCGGCGGCGCAGTCGAACCGGCATCGCGGATCCACGATGACCAAGCCGTTCTCGGTCAAGGAGATCTACTTCACCCATCAGGGCGAAGGCGCGCACACGGGACGCGCCGCGGTCTTCTGCCGTTTCGCCGGCTGCAATTTGTGGTCGGGGCGCGAGGCGGATCGTGCCGGTGCGCGCTGCGATTTCTGCGACACGGATTTCGTGGGGACCGACGGACCCGGTGGCGGCGTGTTCGCGGATGCCGCGGCGCTGGCGGACGCGATCCGCGCCACGTGGGAGCGGGATGTCGCCGCCGAAGCGAACGCCGCCGAGGAGGGTGTCGGGAAATTCGTTCCCGACACACTCCTCGCCTCGCCGAAGGCGAGGATCGGCGA
>CAYVDO010000368.1:0-8201 GCA_964450125.1 uncultured bacterium | reverse complement strand
CCTGAAAGGTGCGCTTGCCGCCGCCTTTGACCTTCAGGGTGAGCACGTGGTCGTCGCCCGAGGTCAGCGTGGCGATGCGCGTGCCGTTTTCCTCGCGGATCGAGATCTTCTCGACGGTCTTGGGCAGGCCCCAGATGGTGCGGCCGGCCTCGCACGAGAACTCGGTGGTGACGGGCAAGCGGTGGATGTAGGTGCCGATGTTGCCGCGGATCGAGTCGACGGTCATGCCGATGAAGGGCAGGGCGCGCCCGCCACCCATGCGGACCACGAACGCGATCGCCAGCTCGTGGTACTGGCCGAGATCGTTCTCGCGGTACTCGATCGCCGCGATGCTCGCCATGGCTCGGCCGGGAAAGACCTCCGCAAGCTCCACCCGCGGGTTGCCGATCACCGCCTTGGCCGCGCGCGTGGGCACCAGGAAGCTCGCGAACACGACGCTCGCGTCGCGCACCCACACGGGCAGGCTCACGACGCGGTTGGCGACTCGGTACTGGCCGGGTTCGAGCGCCGGCTCGGCGGCGGCGCGCTTGGCGGAGGTTTTCATCTCGGTCTCCCTCGCTTCGGGGCGCGAGTCGCCGCGCTGAACGCGGGCGATGGCTGGCACTCGCGGGCGGCCTCGCGGCCGCCCCTACGGTTCGTGCCGAGGACGATGTGGCGTGTGTCCTGGCTTCCGATGTCGGCAATCCCGGCGCTTGATCATGCGTTTTTGATGAGGTCCGCGCACTTCTCGCCGATCATGATCGAGGGCGCGTTGGTGTTGCCGCCCACGATCTTGGGCATGATCGATGCGTCGGCCACGCGCAGGCCGGCCACGCCGCGAACACGCAGCGTGTGATCCACCACCGAGTGTGCATCGTTTCCCATCTTGCAGGTGCCCACCGGGTGATAGATCGTCTTGGCGAAGAGCCGGATGTGGGCGCGGAGCTGGTCGGCGCTCGAGCAGCTCGCTCCGGGCGTACGCTCCGCGATCACGTACTGCTTGAAGGGATCCTGGCCGCCCACCTGGCGCGCGATCTCGAGGCCGCGCAGCATCACGCGCATGTCGTCCTCGTGTTCCAGGTAGCGAGGGTCGATGAGTGGCGCCGCGTTGGGGTCGGTGCTGGTGAGGCGCACCTCGCCGCGGCTCTTGGGATAGATCATGCCGGCGAGGACGGTGAAGCTCGGATTCTTCGAGATCACGCCCTTCTTGGGCCCGTCGTCGTTCGGTTCCGGATACGCCCACGGCAATCCGAAGAACTGAAGATCGGGGACCGGCTCCTCGGCACGGGTCTTCACGAACGCTCCGCCTTCGAGGAACGTCTTGCCAAACCAGCCGGCGTTGAAGAGGAAGTCGCGCAGCATGCCGCCCAGGTAGTGGACGGCGGTGCTGGTGTGGCCGGAGGCGGCGGTGGTCTCGTAACGGACTGGCACCATCAGGTGGTCGTGCAGGTTCTGGCCCACACCCGGCACGTCCGCAGCGACGCCGATGCCGAGCGCGCGCAGGTGATCCGCGGGGCCCACACCCGAAAGCATGAGGATCTGCGGCGAGCCGATCGCGCCGCCCGAGAGAATGACCTCGGCACCCGCGCGCGCCGTCACCAGGGCGCCGTTTCGCGAGTACACGACACCGGTGGCGCGGCCGTTCTCGATCACGATCTTGTGGACGAGCGCCTTCTCGGCGACCTCGACGTTGCCGCGCTCCATCGCCGGATAGAGGAACGCGACCGCCGTGCTGATTCGCTTTCGGTTGGCGCACGTCTGGTGGTACGAGCAGGCACCTTCCTGCTGCTCGCCGTTGAAGTCGTCGATCACCGGCACGCCGCAGGCACCAGCCATCGCGCGGTTGAACGCGAGGGTGACCACCGACTGGTCTTCCTGGCTGGTCACGCCCAACGGGCCGCGTCCTCCGTGATATTTGCTCTCGCCCTTCTCGAAGCCTTCCGACTTCTTGAAGTACGGGAGCACGTCGTCGTAACCCCAGCCAGGATTGCCCCAGTCGCGCCACTCGTCGTAGTTGGCGCGATGGCCGCGGATGTAGAGCATGCCGTTCACCGAGCTGCAGCCCCCCAGCACCTTGCCGCGGGTCCACGGCATGACGCGGTTGTCCATGGCTTTCTGGGGCGCGGTCTTGTAGCCCCAGTCGCTCATCGCCTTGAGCTGCGGGCTTTCGTAGACGATCGCCAAGGCGCCTGGGCGCCGGAACAGGAAGGACTTGTCGCTGCCGCCGGCCTCGATCACGAGGATGCGCGCTTTGGGATCCTCGCTGAGGCGGTTGGCGATCACACAGCCGGCCGAGCCAGCGCCGATCACGATGTAGTCGTAGCTCGAGTTCGACATGGACGACGCTCCGATGTGGGGAGAGCGACCGATGTAGAACGTGTTCTATTTCGAGTCAAGTTTTCTGCGGGGGGCTTTTCAAGCCCCCCGCCCTACGCGGCGAAGCCGCGTAGGGTCCCACCCCCGAGGCGCTTCGCTTCACTCGCGGCTCGCCTACCGGCTCGCGGAGAGTTAGATGTCAGGCGTGGAGTCCGGTGCGCGGGTCGACCGTCGGGGTGCTCGATCGTGGGCTGTTCCAGCCCTCCGCCCCACGGGTAGTGGGTGGGTTTGCCGGTCATCGCCGGTGCAGTCGCGAGGGTCTGGGGACTCGTCGGCGGGCACGGCTCGCCCTCGCTCGACTCCGTGGAACCGGAGGCTCGCCTGCGCCGCGGCCACGCGTTTGGGGCTCACCGCCCACGAGTGCGACTCACGGTGCGTGGCCGCGGAGCACCCTTCGACGTGCCCCCAGCCCCGCGCGCCTGCAAAGGGCTCGGCACGAAACTGACCCACGACCGCCCGTCGCGGCGAAGCCGCGTAGGGTCCCACCCCCGAGGCGCTTCGCTTCACTCGCGGCTCGCCTACCGGCTCGCGGAGAGTACGACGACGAGCGTGGAGACCGCGTCTCGCGGGACTCAGCGGCGGCGGCTCGGGCCGCGAGCGGGGTGGCGCGAAGC
Source organism: uncultured bacterium (assembly GCA_964450125.1). GTDB lineage: Bacteria > JADJOY01 > JADJOY01 > JADJOY01 > JADJOY01 > JADJOY01. The sequence goes on along the minus strand of CAYVDO010000368.1, from coordinate 5,232 downwards.
CGGTCGGTGGGTGGCGGGCTGTGCAGGGCGCGGCGGCGTGGGTGCGTCGGGTGGCGGAGCGAGTGCTTTCCCCACGCGGTCGAGCTCGGTCTGCAGCACGGCGAGGTCGCTCTTGATCGATCCCAGCGTCTGCGTGACCTCGATCCGCATGCCGCGAAGCTCGTCCAGCATCTCGCGAAGCAGATCGATCACCACGTCGGCGGCACGGGCGAAGCTCGACACGTTCTCGATCATCTCTCTCTCCCGGGGCTTGCACCCTGAGCGTCAGGCACGTGACACACCGTCACGTGGTCGGCGTGCGGAGGTACGTCGCGTCCGACCGTCTTTCCAGCGTGCTTTGGCAAACGGCCGAGTTCATTCGGAATGTCACGGATCGTCCGCATCGTCGGCGTGGCGTGAGCCCAGCACGCTCGGTATGGAAACTGCTTTCCCCGTGACCCGAGGCTTCCATCCATTCGGAAGCGTGGTCGAGGGCGGGGCGACGAGTCATGCGAATCACCTGTGGATCGTGCCAAGCAGCGTTCAATCTGAACCTGGATGGCATCCACCATCAGCGCTTCCAGTTCAAGTGTCCGAGCTGCGCGGCCCTGGTGATCGTGGATCGAAACCAGGCACCGAGCAACATCAGGCTGGCGAATGGTGCAGCGCCCGAGGCGTCGCCCGCGTCGCCACCGCCGGTGCCCCCACCCATCGCCGCTGCACCGGTGCAGTCTGCACCGCCACCGGCGTCGGCGCCGCAGACTGGGGCTCGTGCTGCGGGCTTACCCCCGGTGGCGAGCAATGCGTCGGTGAAGGCCGACGACAAGGAACGCGAGTCGCGTTTCCGCGAGGCACCGACCGATCGCGTGGAAGCACCGCGGAAGCCCTCGCCGGCGGAGATCCCGCCGCACGTGAGCACGGATCCGCAGGTGCGCCCGGCGCCGATGGCGGAGATCGCGACCGCGCCCGCGAAGCCCGCTCCCCAATCGCAGAGCACGCCACCTCGCCTGGCGGTGCCAGCCGAGGCGAAGCCGATCGTGCCGCCGCCGCTTCATCCGGCGAAGCCAGTCGTGCCGGCTGCTGCCGTGGCGCCACCCTTACCCGCCGCTGCTCCGCGCGCGGCACCGGCATCGATCGCCGTGCCGCCGCTCCATCCGGCTGCGCCGATCGTCGCGCCGGCCGCATCCACGGCGCCCGAAACTGCTGCGCCGGCAGCTGCAGTGGCTGTCGCTGCGCCTACGGCACCCGAGGCGTCCAAGGGGCCTGAAGCGATGGAAGCGGCGCGCGCCGAGATCCTCGCCCAGCACGCCGAGCTCATGAAGAAGAACTGGTTCGACCTCTTGGGCGTGAAGAAGGACTCGCCCCTCGACGAGATCAAATCGGCCTACTTCAAGCTCGCGAAGCAGTACCACCCCGATCGCTTTCTCGCGGTCATGAAGGACGACGAGCTGGCCAAGGTGCGCGAGCTGGCGTCGCGGGTGAACCAGGCGTTCCAGGACCTGCGTTCCGAAGAGAAACGCCAGGAATACCTGAAGAAGCTCGCCGACCCCGAGCGCGAGAAGAAGAAGCTGGAAGCGAGCGCGATCATCGAGGCGATGATCGACCACGAGAAGGGCCGGCTCGCCTTCAAGCAAGCGAATTTCGAATCGGCGATCCAGCACTTCCAGCGCGCCATCGCGCTGCACGGTACCGAGGCCGAGTACCACTTCCTGCTCGCCCAGTCGCTGCAACGGGCGCGTGGTCTCGACAACTCGGCGAATCGCCACGCCGTCGAAGTCGGGTTGCGCAAGGCGATCGAGCTCCAGCCCAACAACGCCAGCTACCGAATCGGCATCGGCCATTACTGGAAGGCGCGTGGCGACGTCGCCAAGGCGCTCGGTTACTACCGCGAGGCGCTCAAGATCGATCCCAAATGCCACGAAGCGATGCGCGAGATCCGGCTCTTCGAGTCGCGGAAGGAGAAGGAACGGGAAGAACGGAAGAACGCTGCCGCTCCTCGACGTTCGGGGCTCTCGTTCGCAGCCGAGAAGCTGCGCTTCGGTGCACGCTGAGCCACCTCGAGCACGGGGGTCGTGGAGCGCCTGATCGAGGGAGCGTGGCCCCCCGCCGCGTGGTGGCCACGACCGACGCAGTTGCGCCGCTCTAGCGCGCGGACCCGTGTCGATGCGATTCTCTTGGCACAGCCGGGCGGGAATGTTCTCCCGGGAAGGTCGACGCCGCGAAGCCATGGAGTTCGAGCCACCTTCCCGGAGCGCCAGCGACCACGGTGGTGCTGCGCGATCCGCGTACAACCACCTGGTGGAGCGCGTGCATCGTCTGCCCGAGGTGCTGCGGGGCTTCTCGCGCCGTCTGCCCGAACGCGACATCCCGGATCTGCTGCTGGAGGCGGTGGACACGCTCTTCCAGCCGCGGCGAATCATCGTGTTGCTGCGTGGTCAACGCACGAGCCCCGTTGAGCCGCGGGCGCTCAAGGGCTACGAGCACGATCGGCGTCGCACGTTCGACGTCGAGCCCGGTGTTGGATTGGTGGGGCGAGCGGCGATGGGTGCCGTGGTGGTGAGCCGCGACGCCGCCCGCGGGCTCTTCGCCCTCAACGATCGCCAGCGCCGGCCCGTTCGCCCGTGCGACGAAGGGCTCGACGTGGCGGCACCCATCGTCTGGGAACGCGAGGTGCTCGGCGTGGTGGCGATGGGCGGAGTCGAGCCCGGCCTCACTCCGGGAACGAAGAGCCTCCTCGCCAGCCTGGGGGTGGTGGCGGGTACGGCGCTCAAGCAGGCAGCGCTGACCCGCCAGCTCGAGGAGCGCGCCGAGTCCGACTCGCTCACGGGGCTCAAGAACAAGCGCTACTTCCTCGACAACCTGGCGCGCGAGGTCGACGAGGCACGCGACACCGGCAAGCAGCTCTCGCTCTTCCTCTTCGACATCGACTGGTTCAAGCACTACAACGACACCAACGGCCATCCCGCGGGCGACGCGGTGCTGTCCGAGATGGCGATGCTGGTCAAGAAGAACTTCCCGCGCGCCGTGGACGTGTCGGCCCGCTACGGCGGCGAGGAGTTCGTGGTGCTCTTCCGGCGCACGCCCAAGGACGTGGCCGAGTTCATGGCCGATCGCTTCCGGCGCTTCGTCGAGAAGCATCCCTTCCCACACGCCGACCGCCAGCCGCGCGGCGCCGTCACACTGAGCGGCGGCGTCGCCACCTTCCCGGAAGACGCGTCGAACGCCGAAGAGCTGCTCAAGAGCGCCGACGAATGGCTCTACGAGGCGAAGCGTTCGGGACGCAATCGGGTCCTCGCCGCCATGCCCGGCCAGAAGTCCCGCCTCACCGACATCACCGAGAACCGGTGAGCGCACGGCCGCGAAGCAGCCGCTCTTTGGCAGCGAAGTAGGCGGGCTTGGGAGCGAGTGATTCGTCGAAGAGCAGCGGCGAGAGCCCTGGCGCGAGAAACCAGTTCAGCCACGAGACGGAATCGTCGATCCCCCACCAGGTGATCGAGTCGCAGCCCGGCGTGGCGAGGCACGCATCGAGCAGCCGAACGGTGCGGTCGGCCTGGATCTGCAGACGCTCGGGCGAGAACGGCAGCACTGGAACGTCCACCTCCGAGAAGGCGGTGGCGAGTCCCAGCTCGGTAAGTCGCGCCAGCGTGTCTCGCACCACCTCCCAATCGGCGTCGCCGACGAAGAGGTGGCCCTGGAGGCTCACGCCGTCGATGGGCACTCCGCGCTCGACGAGATCGCGCGCCAGCCGCACCAAGGCATCCGCCTTCTTGGGCTCGTACTCGGTGAGGATCTCGTTGAGCCAGCGCTGCGAACGCGGCGCCTCGTCGGCGGCGATCCGGAACGCCTCCGCGATGTAGTCGGGACCGAGCACGCGGTAGAAGTGGTTGGGATAGAGGACGTCGTCGAAGTAGCGATGCGGCTCGTTGACGACGTTCCAGCGCGTCACCTGCTTGCCGTAGCGCTGACCGAGGGTACGCATGTGCTCGCGCATCACCGTGCGGAGCTCGTCGGGATCGGTGATCGCGTCCACCCAGTCGGGATTGGTGCTGATGGGCACCGCCTGATCCCACACGAAATGCGTGGCGGTGGTTTCGAGGTGGTGCACCGTTGCGAAGGCGAGGGTGCGATCAGCGGCGTCGAAGTCCCAGCGGTCACGCGCGGGATGGACGTGTTCCCAGAGCAGCTCGTTCTCGAGGCTGAGCGCGCTGAATTCGCGTGTCACGAGGGATTCGACGGCGGGATCGCCCGGCGCGGCAGCGACGCCCACGCGAATTCCCGCGGCCAACGCAGCCTCGGCGAGGCTGCACGCGGCGGCGTCTGTGCACACCGCTGCTCCGCGGGGCGAGTTCGATCCGCAATCCGACACGAACAGCGTCGCGAGGGCGAGCCAGGCGAACCGTGCGCGACGGGAGCGATCAGCCATCGCCCACGTCACGGGCTGCACCGGCCCGGATTCGCTGCCAGGGACTCGGGATTTCGTATCGCGCCCGCCATGTCGCGAGCGGGTTTCGCACGGCCCCTCACGGGCGCGCAAGGCCACCGCGTGGCCGCAGCGCAAGAAAGGACCGACCTCGCGAGCCTCGCTTTGCAGCGGGGCTCGGAGGCCGGTCTCGCGCAGTCGGCGCGACCCTGGGGAGAGGGTTTCGCGAAGTACCCTCGAACCATCGCAATCGGGGTGCCATCCAGTCGGTGCCCCTTCGCGGGATCGCTCGTGCGAAAAAACCTCGTGATTTCCGAGCCGCGCCCGTTGGCGGCGGGCGAGGGAGTGTGAGCCCGGGTTGGTGCTTCAGAATCAGCCCGTTCAGATTCGACACACGAGGGCCAGAAACGTGACGCACGTGACACGGCGCGCGGGCTCGCCTGATGTTGCCGCACCCAGGATCGAGATCACCGAGGAGCTTCTCGAGCGCCGGCTCTCGGAGTTGGCCGACTCGTTGGGACGCGTGCGCGCGGTCTACGACGTGACATACGACGATGGCGGCAGTCCCTTCATCCAGTGCACGCACCGAGAAGCGAGCGTGACCCAGACGTGGCAGGTGTGGCCGCTCCCCGCGGGCGGGTCGTGCGCGTCGTGAGTGAACCGTCCGCGCCTGAGTCGCATCCAGCATCCGTGTGCGTTCCTCTCGGACCGGTCGGAGGTAACGGATGCGGATCTTCGGTGCAGTGATCCCACTTGCGGTGAGCCCCCGGTTCGAGGGGTTGCCCGGCGGGGCGCTGGCGACCCATCCTGCGGGCCATGGCCGTGCAGACGCC
>CAYVDO010000367.1:0-8208 GCA_964450125.1 uncultured bacterium | reverse complement strand
GCTCGCGAGACGCATGGAGATGGAGGCGAACGCGTGCGGCTCGCGCGCGGCGTTGAGGCCGAAGAGGTCGGCCTCCATCTCTTGGACGCGGACGATCGAGTTGGTGACCGGGGTCATCACGAAAAACCACACCGAGATCAGCGCGAACACCAGCGGCAGCCCCGCCGCATCACCGGCGCCGCGCACGTTCCAACGCTCGCGCCAGCGATCGAGCGCCGATCCTTGCGCGCGCTCCACGACTGCGAAGCCGGCACCCAGCACCAAGCCCATCTCGATCAAGAACATCCACACGTGGTGAAGCACCGCATGTCCGAGCTCGTGGGCGAGAACCGATTCGATCTCGGGTAGCGACGTCTCGCGCAGGAGGTTGTCGTTCAGGCTCACACGCGTGGTGCCGAAGAGCCCGCTCACGTTGGCGCTGATGCGCGTGGTCTGCTTGGAGGCGTCGAACCAGGACACGTCCTCGGCGGCGACGCCGTTGGCACGCGCCAGCGACACGATCGCATCGCGTACCGGCCCTGGGCGAAGGGATCGGTAGTCGTTGAAGACCGGCGCCAGGAAGACCGGCGTCACCAACGCCCCGAGGGCCATGAATCCGATGGACATCACCGTGGACGGCAACGCCCACCGGCCACGCCGACGACGAATCACCGCCTGCACCGCGGCGATCGCCGGTGCGCCCATGAGCACGCTGAGCCCGAGTCCCTTCGCCTGCTCGCCGAGCCACGAGCCGAACGACAGCCTGGAAAGCCCGTATCGGTGCTCGCGAACGAAGTCGACCCACACGCTCCACGGCAACGTGAGCACGGAACCGGCGACGAGCACGCACGCGCCATAGACCATCGCCTGTGCGAACGGGCGGCGCGTGAGCCGCTCGCCCCAGTCGCGGAACCGCGCCGAGAGCCGCGTCTCGAGCAACAGCGCCACCAGACCCAGGCCATAAAGAAAGCCCCAGAGCTGGAGCCAGTAGCCGCCCTCGAAATACGAATCCGAACGAGCGCGATCCGCTGCCGAGAGTGTCGCGAGATACGCCGCGGTGGCGCGCTCCACGTCGAACTCGGGACCCGGCCGCGCGGCGTCGGGAATCGCAAGCTCGGCTCTGGGCGTCGGCTCTTCGAGGTCCGCGCCTCCCACCGAATCGACCGCGAGCAACGAGATCACCAGAGCGCTCGTGACGACGATCCAGTGGTGCACGGCTTACCCTCCCTCCGGCCGCGACTGCGCCGCCATCGTTCTAGCGTGTGAGCCACGAACGCGCACCCAGCCCGAGCCCGGCTTGCGGACGAGACGCGCGTCCCCGTATGAAGGACGTCGATACCGATCGCCCAACGCCCCGCCCCGCTCCACGTCCGTCGAGCCTCGTCCCGGAGAGCCCCCATGACTCGCCGTCGATCGTTCCGCGTCCTCGCACTCGCCGCGTTCGCCCTCCACGGCTGCACGACCGGTGAGCGCCCCGAGCCGCCGGCGATCGCGCGCGACGTGGCGCGGATCGGCTTGGATGGCCAGTTCGCCCAGCCACAGGTTCCCGGCCACCGCACCACGATGGACGGTCGCGTGGCGCTGCGCGTCCAGGGCGGGCCACGCGACCTTTCGTTCTACCTCTTCGTCCCCGAGAAGCTCGGCGAGCCGATCCTGACCGGCCCCGCGGGCACGCAAATCCTCGCCAGCACGGATCCCGTGCGGGTGCCGCTCCCCGTCAACTACGACCCGAGCGTGACGGCGATCGGTCACGCGGCGATCTGCGATCCCACCGAGGAGTTCGCGCAGCCCGGCGAGCGTCCCAATCCGTACCCCTGCGGCAGTGACAGCCACGACGACTGCTACGACATCACCATCGCTAGCACCACCGCGGTGGGCTTGGTCACCCAATTTTGGGGAACGCCCGCGACCGTCCAGGTGGCCGAGCCGAAAACCGCGGGTGCGCACATCACGCGGGTGGAGCTGGGCGAGTCCGTGCGCGGCGGCACGCTCGCGCTCACCAACGACTGGACCGAGGCCGCCATCACCCGCGACGGGCGGTTGCTCACCGGCCGCTTCGGCGGTGCGCCGCGGGCGTGGACGAACCCCACGACCGGCGAAACCAAGATCCGCTACTACGATCTCGGCTACGCGGTGCTGCCGGAAGGCGCGGCGCCCTGCGACGTGACCGGCTGGACCACGTTTCATCCCATGTCGCACGCGCCCTTCGACCCCGAGATGATCGGGCGCTACGGCCTCGCCGCGTACCCGTTCCGCGACAGCGAGGGGCAGCCCATCCCCGATGGCGAAGACATGGGCGGCAGCTACCCGTGGGTGGATCGCGAAGGCACCAACGTGTTCATGACTGGCGTTCCGGGTCGGGTATCCGAGCAATCGCCGACGCTCTATCCGCGGCGCTGCCTGATCGACGGCTGCGAGAGCTACCCCGAGCCGATCGACTGGGACCGTGGCTATCTGGTGGCCGGGCTCTGGACCCACGGCAAGCTCGTGCACCTCGACGGGCTCATCAACAACGTCGACTGGGCCGTCGGGATCTCACCGACCATGCACTACCTGGTGGATCTCTATCGCGATGCGAGCGGCGCGGACGTGAGTGTTCACGTGGGCGGCGGGCGCGCCGGTGCTCGCGAGGGCGGGCCGCCGCCTGCGGGCTATTCGGGGAACGCCAACATCCTCGACTCGCTCCAGAACCTGCCCAACCACGACCACGAGGCCACGCCGATCACACCCCGCGATGTGGTGTGGCTGATGGGTACCGGCGTCGGCACCGACGAGATCGCCTTCGACGACTACGTCGACCCCAACGCGTTCCTGCTTTCCAACATGCAGGCTTCCATCACCCAATACCGCGATGCCGCCGGTGCCACGATCGGTGTGCCGCATTACTGGAACGGGCAGCTTCGCTGGCCGATCGTTCCCACCCGCCTCCCCGACTTCAACGTGCTGCTCTTTCCGGACGCGGCAGACGAGATCCACATCCAAAACGCCGCCACCTCGCTGGGCTGGAACGTGCCCGCGTACGGCCGCGTGGCTGCCGGCACGGGTCGCGTGGAACCGGTCGCGTCCGGCGGCATCAAGGGCAAAGGCTTCTGGCTCTCGGGGCAGAATCCGATCCACTACGACGTACCGGCGCAAACGAAGGACGTGCTCGCCAGCGACTGGTACGTGGGCGTGTTCGTCGATCCGCGTGCGAGCGATTCCGAGCCACGCGTGCTGGCCCGCTTCCCCGACGGCACCAGCATCCGCATGCGCGGCCGCGCCGCGGTGGACTACCTCGCCGACGGATCGCTGCTGCATACGGTCGTGCTACCGCCGAGCGAAGCGGGCTGGATCCACCTCGCGTGGCGGCTTCGCGAGGGCAACCGCGAGGTCTCGCTCTTCCACGACGGCTTCGCGCTCGATCGATACGCCGCAGCCGGTCCACTCTTCGCGGTGACCGAGGGCGATCTCGCGATCGGCGCCGACGACGGCGACGCTGCGGGATACCGCGGCTGGATCGACGAGCTCGAGATCTTCGCCCACGCACCGGATCTCGAGGTGGCGTGCAACCACGCCGAGGGAACGCTCGTGGCGCTCGACGGTGGAGCGCAGCCGGGTGCCGAAGACGCCGCATATCCCGCGTGGGCACACGACGCGGTGGCCGCGGCAGCCGGTGAAGCCGCCGGTGGTCGGTTCGCGTGCTTCCACGACTACTCGCGCGATTACGCCGCGAATCTCGCGAACCTGCCCGCGGGCACGCGCTCGCTGCGTCGTGCCATCCATTTTCCGGAAGGTCCGCTGGTCGCCAGCTTGCCGCGGCCGGACTCGTCGGCGAATGCGTTCTGCCGCACCTGCCACACCGAGCACGGCAAGGGTGGGCTCTCGCTCGCTGCGCTCGCGTACGACGCCGGCACCACCGCCGAGAATGATCCGCGCCGGCCGCCGATGCAACCGCCGCGGCGTGTGTTCGGGAACATCCCCGCGGGATGGATTCCCGCCGGTCCCGGACCGGGCAGCCCCGCGCAAGCGACGCAGGCGCCAGCCGAGGGCGCGCTCATCGATCGCTGGGTGCTCCCCGAGTCGCGCGCCGCCGCGGCGCGGCGCGCGTCGAACGAGTGGGTTCATCGTCACTGACGCGAGCGAAGCTCGGTCGAGAACGAGGGCCGTCGAGGGACCGACGGCCCTTCTGCCTGCATTCACGCCCGGCGCGCGCCGGTGAGCACGTCACACGGACATCGGCCCTTTGCGCGGCGTGTCCGTGAAGTGGGTCTCGGGCGTGATGGGTGCACCCGCGGCGGCGAGCGCCTCGCGTTGGCTGGGGATGGGCGTCTTCGCCGAGAGCTTCTCGAACGGCACCAGTCGCTGAAAGCAATCCTCGGCGAGCACACGCTCCACCCACGCGACGGTGCGCGGCCAGCGCGCGGCGTCGACGCTCACGCGCGCGAACGTGGCGTTGCGAAAGAAGCTGGCGGTGCTCACGTCCGCGATCGAGAGCGCGCCGAAGAGGTAGCCCTCGCCCGGCGCGCACCGCTCCAGATAGTCGAGAACCTCCGGCAGGTCCTCGGTGAGGGTCCGATCGACCAGCGCTTGGTCGACGGGCTGGTTCCACACGAAGCGCCGAATCACGAGCTCGTTGTAGAGGCGCCAGATGAAGACGTCGCCCATGCGCGTGTCCGCGAACTCCTCGAGCCAGCGCGCGCGGGCGCGATCGGCCACGTCCGCGGGATAGAGCGCCGGCTCGGGGTAGCGGTCCTCGAGGTACTGGCAGATCACCGACGAGTCCGTGAGCGTCACGCGATCGTCGATCAGCACCGGGATGCGCCGGAGCGGGCTCAGCTCGGTGAACGCATCGTCACCGTAGAACGGGACGATCGGGTCGATGCTGTATGCGATCCCCTTCACGTGCAGGCACGCGAGCACCTTGCGCACGTAGGGTGAGAGGTAGTTCCCGACGATCTTCACCGGTTCGGCCATGCGCGTATTCCCTCCTGAGCGCCGAGATTGTATGGGATGACGTGCAAGCCCGCCGCTCGCACGTCCTAGGCGATCGCCTGAACCCGAGCACGCGGCGGATCCCGCACGCGGGAGGTTCCATGGCCCAAGCTCGATCTTCGCGAAGTCCGCGTCGCGCCAGCCGGCGCTCGCGCTCCTCCGCCACCCCCGACAGCGCCCTCGAGCGCCTGCGCCTCGCCGGCCGGAACGCGTTCACCATCCTGCGCGAAGGTCGGCTCGGGGCGCCGTACGCGGCGCCCTTCGAGGTGGCGCTCGAGGATCCGATCTTCCGATTGCGCCACTACGGCAGCGCCGCCGGGGGTACCAAGCCCCAACGCCCACCGATCCTGCTCATCCCACCGCTCATGGTGGCCTCCGAGGTCTACGACATCTCGCCCGAGCTCAGCGCCGTCGCGGCGCTCGGCGCCGCGGGCCTGGACGTGTGGCTCATCGACTTCGGTGCGCCTGAGCATCAACGGGGCGGCATGGAGCGCACCCTCGACGATCACGTGCGGGCCGTGTCGAGCGCAATCGATCACGTGGGCACCGTCACCGGCCGTGGCGTGCACCTTTCCGGCTACTCGCAAGGCGGCATGTTCGCGTATCAGACCGCCGCGTACCGTCGTGCCCGGGGCCTCGCGTCCGTGATCGCTTTCGGCTCTCCGGTAGACGTGCACCGCACCATGCCCGGACTCTCGAAGGACGTGGCCGCGCGCGTCACCGCCGCCGCCCGAGGCGCGCTCGAGACCACACTCGAGCAGATCGACGGCCTGCCTGGCTTCCTGACGAGCACTGGCTTCAAGCTCTTCAGCCTGCGCAAGGAGGTGAACCAGCGCATCCAGCTTCTGGGCAAGCTCCACGACCGCGAGGCGCTGGCGCGCGACGAGAGCAAGCGGCGCTTTCTGGCCGGCGACGGGTTCGTGGCTTGGCCCGGCCCCGCGCTCAGGAAGTTCGTCGACGAGTTCGTGGTGCTCAATCGCATGCTCAAGGGCGGCTTCGTGATCGACGGTCGCACCGTGACCCTCGCCGACATCACCTGCCCGATCCTCTACTTCGTGGGCGAGCGCGACGACATCGCGTTGCCCGCGGGCGTGCGCGCCGTGGCCAAGGCCACGCCTCACGCCGAGAGCTTCGAGGTGCCGCTTCCCGCGGGGCATTTCGGGCTGGTGGTGGGCTCGACGGCGATGAAGCTCGCGTGGCCGACGGTCATCGAATGGGTGCGCTGGCGCGAGGGGATCGGCGCCATCCCGGCGATGCTCGAGGGCGGGCCCGCGGGAGCGCGCGAGACCGCGCGGCGACTCCTCGGCAAGCGCCCCACGCGCGGTGGCCGCGCGGCGAAGGCCACCCTCGCCGAGAACGTGTACGACGCCACCACCGAGAGCATCGACAAGCTCTGGAACGCATTCGGCGACGTGTCGAAGACCGTCGGTGACCTGGTCGACAACCTGCGCTGGCAGGCGCCGCGGCTGGCACGCATGAGCGCCATCGAGGACGACTCGCGGCTCAGCCTGGCGCGCGGCCTCGCGGAACAAGCACGGGCCATCCCGGAGAAGACGTTCTTCCTCTGGGAAGGCCGCGCCTTCACGTACGCGCAGGCGGAGGAACGGGTCGACAACGTCGTGCGCGGCCTCATTCACCGCGGCTTGCGCATGGGCCAACGCGTGGGCGTGCTCATGCACGTGCGGCCGAGCTTCCTCACCATCGTGGGTGCCGTGAGCCGGCTCGGCGCAGCGAGCGTGCTCTTGCCGCCGGCGCTGGAAGGCGCGGCGCTGGCCCACGCCATCGCCCTCGCCGGCTGCGACGTGGTGGTCACCGACCCCGAGCACGCGTCGACTGCGCGCGCCGCGTTTCGCCACGGCGACGTGCTGGTGCTCGGCGGTGGCCCAGGTGGCGCCAAACGATTGCCGCGCGCAGTGGTGAACCTGGAGGCCGTCGACCCCGCGAAAGTGGTGTTGCCGCCGTGGTACCGCCCCAACCCAGGTAGAGCCGACGATCTCGCGATGGTGCTCTTCACCGCCGGGCGCCGCGAAGGCGAGTTGCGCGCTGCGCGGATCACCAATCGCCGCTGGGCGGCCTCGGCGCTCGGCGCCGCTGCGGCGGCGAAGCTCACGTCGCAGGACACCGTCTATTGTTGCCTGCCGCCGCACCACGCCGCCGGCATGCTGGCCGCCATCGGCGGGGCACTGATCGGCGGCGCACGGTTGGCGCTGGCACCCGGGTTCCAGCCTGCGATGTTCTGGGACGAGGTGCGCCGCTACGGGGCGAGTGTCGCGTTTTACGCAGGCGAGATGTGCGGGGCACTTCTCGACGCACCGCCCGAGCCTGCCGACCACCAGCACCCGCTCAGGCTCTTCGCCGGAAGCGGCCTTCGCGTCCGGCCCTGGCGCGAGCTCGAGAAGCGCTTCGCGCCTGCACGCGTCCTCGAGTTCTACGCCTCCACCGAAGGGAACTGCCTGCTCGCCAACGACGACCCGAAGAAGGTGGGTTCGGTGGGCAAGCCGTTGCCGGGCACCAGCGAGCTGGCGCTGGTGCGCTGGGACTTCGAGCGCCGCGCCTTGGCGCGAAACCGCGACGGCCGCGCGCTGAAGGCACGCAAGGGCGAGGTGGGCATGCTGCTGGCGCGCCTGGACGCCCACAAGAAAGGCCTGAGCTTCGACGGCTACACCACCGATCGCGACACCGAGCGCCGCATCGCCCGTGACGTGCTCGCGGTGGACGATCGTTGGTTCGTGACCGGCGATCTGATGCGCAAGGACGGCGACGGCGACTACTGGGTGGCCGACAACGTCGCCGACACGGTGATCACGCCCGGTGGCCCGGTCTACTCGCGTGCCATCGAGGACGCCGCTCTCGAGCTCGACGAGGTGGCGCTCGCTGTGGCGTACGGTGTACGCACCCACGGCGGTCGCGAACGCGACGTCGAAGAGCTGGCTCTCGCGATCACGGTGAAGCCCGGTGCCCTGCTCACACCCGAGACGTTCCACCGGCACCTCGCGCGCCGGGTGTCGAGCAGCGCGCTGCCGCACTACGTGCTCTTCCCCACCCGCATCCCCATGACCGAGGGCTACCGCCCGCGCAAGCCCGCGCTCCGGCAGCTCGGTCTCGCGCTCACGCCTCTCGTGCGCCCCACCTGGGTGCTCGCCGCCGCCCGCGACGGATTCGTGGTTGCGGCTGCGCCAGCGCGTGGCGCCGAGGCGCACGAGCGGCGTGCGCCTGAGCCAGCGGTACGTCGCGCGAAGAGCCGCCGCGCCGCGATCA
>CAYVDO010000366.1:0-8220 GCA_964450125.1 uncultured bacterium | reverse complement strand
GGTGTCAACGGGGTGATTCCTGGTGTCTGGACGCCGCGTTCATGAATGGATCGGGCTAGCGCCCTTCGCAAGCGAGCCACACCGATTCGCCGAGAACGCGAAATCTCGCAGATTCCAAGCCATTCGCGTCTTGCCACGGTGCGTCATGGTTGCCTAGGTTGGCGGATCCGATCGAATCCGCGCGACCGGCACGTGGGGTCCGTGTCGCCCGGCTGGAGGCCAGCGATGGCAAAGGCGAACGGCAAGAAGGACGGCAACCGGGTGGCGATCGTGGCGGGCTTGCGCACGCCGTTCGCGCGCCAGGCGACGCTTTACAAGACGATGTCCGCGCTCGACCTCGGGCGCGACGTGGTGGCGGAGCTGCTGGCGCGCACAGCGTTTCCGGCCAAGGAGGTGCAGCAGCTCGTCTACGGGCAGGTGGTGCCGTCGGTGTCGGCGCCGAACATCGCCCGCGAGATCGTGCTCGGCATCGGCATGCCGCGCGACGTCGAGGCTTACAGCGTGTCGCGCGCCTGCGCCACCAGCTACCAGTCCACGGTGAACGTCGCCGAGTCGATCCTCGCGGGCGTGATCGACTGCGGCATCTCGGGCGGCGCGGATTCGAGCTCGGACGTGCCCATCACGATCTCGAAGAACCTGACCGAGGCGCTCTTGGAAGCGAGCAAGGCCAAGACCATGGGCGCTCGCCTCAAGGCGTTTCGCCGGATCCGCCCCAAGGATCTGGTGCCGGTGCCGCCGTCGCCGACCGAGCCCTCGACCGGGCTCACCATGGGCGAGAGCGCCGAGAAGATGGCGCGCGAGAACGGCATCTCGCGCGAAGCCCAGGACCAGTTCGCGCATCGCAGCCACACGCTCGCCGCCAAGGCCTGGGCCGAGGGCAAGTTCGCCGACGAGGTCATGCACGTGCTGGTGCCGCCCAAGTACGCGGTCGCGGCCACCGAGGACAACAACGTGCGCAAGGACTCGACACTCGAGTCCTACGCGAAGCTCAAGCCGGTCTTCGATCGCAAGAACGGCACGATCACCGCCGCCAACAGCTCGCCGCTCACCGACGGCGCGAGTGCCTTGCTGGTGATGCGCGCCGACAAGGCCAAGGCGCTCGGTTACGAGCCGCTCGGCTACATCCGCTCGTGGGCGTTCGCCGCCCTCGATCCCGCGGGGCAGATGCTGATGGGGCCGTCGTACGCGACGCCCAAGGCGCTCGATCGGGCTGGTTGCACGCTGGCCGACATGGATCTCGTGGACATGCACGAGGCGTTCGCTGCGCAGATCCTCTCCAACACGCAGGCGTTCGAGTCCGACGCATGGGCGGCGAAGAATCTCGACCGCAGCGCGAAGATCGGCACGATCGACTGGGACAAGTTCAACGTGCTGGGCGGCTCGCTCTCCATCGGCCATCCGTTCGCGGCCACCGGCGCGCGTCAGATCACCCAGACGCTGCGCGAGCTCAAGCGGCGCGGTGGCGAGCTGGCGCTCGTCGCGGCGTGCGCTGCCGGCGGCCTCGGCGCGGCAATCGTGCTGGAAGCGGCGTGAGCGGGGTGAGCGAAACCCGGCCGACCTTGGTCTTCAGGCGCAGTCGAACATGCCCTCGCCAGCGGCGAGGCGGTGAGTGAAACGAGACGGCTTGGGGGTGGGGCCCCGCCGAGACCGCGCTCTTGGCGGGGCGGGGGGCTTGAAAAAACCCCCGAAGAAAACAGCGGCGAGGCGGGATGACGGCTCGCCCGGGGGATGCGATGAGCGAGATCGAGAAGCAGGGCGTCCTGGGCGTCGAGAAGCGCTCGAACGGCTGCGCGATCGTGTGGTTCGACGATCCCGCGGAGGCGATGAACACGCTCAAGGGCGACATCGCCCAGGACTTCGAGTGGGCGTTCGGCAAGGTCGAGAAAGATGCCGACGTGAAGGCCGTGGTGTTCGCGTCGGGCAAGCCCGACAGTTTCGTCGCCGGCGCCAACATCGACATGCTGAACGCCTGCAAGACCGCCAAGGACGCCGAAAATCTCTCGCGGCTCTCCCAGCAGATGCAGGAGCGCATGGCGAAGTTCCCCAAGCCCATCGTGGCGGCGATCCACGGAGTGGCGCTGGGCGGTGGCCTCGAGATCACGCTGCCCTGCCATGGCCGTGTCGCGAGCGACGATTCCAAGACCAAGCTGGGCCTGCCCGAATGTCAGCTCGGCTTGCTGCCGGGCGGCGGCGGCACGCAGCGCCTCCACCCGCTCATCGGCGTCGCTGCCGCCCTGGACATGCTGCTCACCGGCAAGCAGGTGAGCGCCAAATCGGCGAAGAAGATGGGCCTCGTCGACGAGGTGGTGCCCGCGCCGCTCTTGATCGACGTGGCGATGAAGTACGCGCTGGCGCTGGCTGCGAAGGGGCCGGGTGCTGCGTCGAAGGGGAAGCCCAAGACGGGTCTCTCGAGCGAGCGGCTACGCGAGCTGGCGCTCGAGGAGAATGCGCTGGGACGTCGCGTCCTCTTCGATCAGGCACGCAAGAAGGTCCTCGGCCAGACCCAAGGCAATTACCCGGCGCAAGAAAAGATCCTCGACGTGGTCCGCGTCGGCGTCGAAAAGGGGCTGGCCGCCGGGCTCGACGCGGAAGCCCGTGCCTTCGGTGAGCTGGTGGTGAGCCCGGTTGCGAAGCAGCTCATCTCGATCTTCTTCGCCCAGACCGCGCTCAAGAAGGACACGGGCGTCGACGATCCCAGCGTGAAGCCGAAGAAAGTCGCGAAGGTCGGCATGCTCGGCGCCGGCCTCATGGGGGCGGGGATCACCTACGTCACCATCAACAACGTCGGCGTGCCGGTGCGCCTCAAGGACAAGGACGACGCGGGCTTGGGCAAGGGGCTCGCGTACGTGCGCGGCATCCTCGACGGTCGCGTGCGCAGGAAGCGGCTCTCGCCGATGGATCGCGATCTGTTGATCCATCGCGTGACCACCACCACGGACATGAGCGGCTTTCAGGACGTGGATGTGGTGATCGAGGCCGTCTTCGAGGATCTGGGCCTCAAGCGCCGCGTGCTCGCCGACGTCGAAGCGGTGGGCAACGAAGACGTGATCTTCGCGTCCAACACCTCGTCGCTGCCCATCACGCAGATCGCCGAGGGCGCCAAGCGCCCCGAGAACGTGATCGGCATGCATTACTTCTCGCCGGTCGAGAAGATGCCGCTGCTCGAGATCATCAACACCAAGGCCACGGCGCCGTGGGTCACCGCCACGTGCGTCGAGCTCGGCAAGAAGCAGGGAAAGACCGTCATCGTGGTGAACGACGGGGTGGGCTTCTACACCTCGCGCATCCTCGGCCCGTACATGAACGAGGCGGCGTATTTGCTGGCCGAGGGCGTCGCGGTGGAGGCGCTCGACACGGCACTCGTGAAGTGGGGCTTTCCGGTGGGCCCGATCACGCTTCTCGACGAGGTCGGCATCGACGTGGCCGAGAAGGTCGGGCACATCGTGCACGCCGCGTTCGGTGAGCGCATGGCGCCCCCGCCGGGGATCGAGAAGCTGGTCGCCGACCAGCGCTACGGCCGCAAGAACAAGCGGGGCTTCTACGTTTACGACGGGAAGAAGAAGGGCAAGAAGGAAGTGGACACCGCAGTCTATGCGCTGCTCGGCGTCACCCCCGGAAAGCAGATGCCCGCGAACGAGATCGCCGAGCGCTGCGCGCTCCAGTTCGTGAACGAAGCGGCGCTTTGCTTCCAGGAGGGGATCCTGCGCAGCGCCCGCGACGGCGACGTGGGAGCGATCTTCGGCCTGGGCTTCCCGCCGTTCCGCGGCGGTCCGTTCCGCCTCGTGGACTCGATGGGTGTCGCCGAAGTGGTGAAGAAGCTCGAGCGCTTGCGTGATCAGCACGGCGCGCGCTTCCAGCCCGCTGCGTTGCTCGTCGAGATGGCGAAGGAAGGGCGGACCTTCCACGGCGACAACAAGGTCGAGCCGCCCAAGCCCGCAGGCGCGACTTCGGCGGCGACATCCGCTGCCGACAAGCCCAACGGCAAGCGCACCAAGAAGAGCGGCTAACAGGCGCGAAAACTCGCCGCGGCGAGTTTTTCGAGCCTGTCGATGCTTCCTCGGGGGTCTCAACAGACCCCCGCCCCACGAAAAGCGCGGTGCTCAAAGGGCCCCACCCCCAAGCCGACTCGCTACGCTCGTCGGCGCGCCTCAAGGCGCGTGCCCTTTTTCAGCAGCCTGCCAAAGCCCGACGCGGGCTGATTCGTCGCGTTCGTCCGGTTCGCGACTCGCGCCGGTGAGCGTCGACGGCGCGAGTCGCCCGCTCGACGACTCCTGGCTCGGCGTGCCTGGTTGCAACCGAGCGGAGCCGCGATCAGGATGGACCCTCTCGCCCGGGTGAGCGCCGCGGGCGCGCGAGCCCCAGGCATGGACGCGATCTGCGACGCGTTGTGGATCGCCGCCACGTCGCGGGACGTCACGCAAGTCGTCATCCGCCTGGGCGCCTACGTGGGCGGGCTCACGGTGCTCGGCTTCGTGCTGCCTTGGTTCGTCCTCACGCGCGTGGAGCGCGACGAGGCATGGGTGTTTCATCCGACGACGTTGCGACTCACCTACATGTGGCTCGCGCTGCTCCTCGCCGTCAGCTTGGTGCCGCGATTGGATCGCTCGTTCGAGGGACTCTTCGAGGGGATTCCGATCCGGTTGGTGTTTCCGGCGGTGTTCTTCCACGCCACGGCCGTGTGGCTCGACGTTCAATGGCCGCTGTTGGTGGGCGGTGCGGTCGTGATCACGGCGCTCTGCGTCCGGTTCCGGTCTCATCGCCGGCTCGCCGAGGTTCCGCTCTGGATCGCGCAGCTCGCTATCGCATTACACGCGGGCACCGCCATCGCGTACGCCTTCGAGCTCCACGCTCGGCTCGGCCCGTACGCGCAGATTCACGGCGGACCGCCGCGGTGACCGAAAGGGGCCGCGGTGAGGCCGGCGCCGAGCGGCGGGGCTCAGCGCGCCAGGCGTTCGGCGCCGGCGATCGCTGCGGCGCCGATGGCGAGCATCCGTAGATCGCCGAAGGGGCTGCCTGCGACGCGGTTGTTCACCATGGCCACGGCGAGCTGACGGGTGGGGTCGGCCCACGCGCCCGAGCCGCCGAAGCCGTAGTGGCCGAAGGCGTTGCGCGGCGAGCCGCGGCCGGTGAACGCTCGGTGGTAGCCGAGGCGCCAGTGCATCGCTACCGGCACGACCCGGTCGATACGCCGGCTCTGGACCTGGGTCGCGCGGGCGAGTGTGGTGGGTGACAGCAACGGCACGCCATCGAGGCGGCCGCCGGCACCGAGCGTCGCGTAGAGGCGCGCGAGGTCGCGTGCGGTGAAGAGGCCGTTGGCCGAGGGGATCGGCGGCGTGAGGATCTCGGGATGCCAGAAGGTGCGCATCACGTCGCGCGGCATGAGCGCGTCGGCCAGGAAGCGCGGATCGAACGGGATGCGCAACGTGCGGCAGATCTGCGCGACGGCTTTCGCGTAAGGACGCGCGGTGCCGAAGTGATCGCCGAGGCCGAGCGGTGGCACGATGAGACGCGCTGCTCGCTCCTGCGCCTCGGCCGGGGCGCCGATCCACAGCCCCTCGAGCTCCAGCGGCGCGGCCAGCTCGCTGCGCAAGAGCTCCGCGAACGGACGCCCGGCGACGCGTTGCACGATCTCGCCGATCAGCCAGCCGAACGTGAGCCCGTGATAGGCGCTCTGGCTTCCGGGAACGAACGAGGGCTCGGCCTCGGCGAGCGCCCCCACCATGTGCTCCCAGTCGAGCATGCGGCGGCCGTGGTCCACCATGCGGCGAATGTGATGCAGGCCCGCCTCGTGGCAGAGGAGCTGGCGGACGGTGATCGCCGCCTTGCGTGCCTGCCCGAACTCGGGCCAGTACTTCGACACGGGATCGTCGTAGTCGACGAGCCCTCGATCCACCATCACGTGGAGTAACGTCGCCGTGACGCCCTTGGTGGTCGAGAACGACATCGCCGTGGTGTCGCGCTCCCACGGAGTGCCCGCCTCGTCCTTCACACCCGCCCACGCGTCCACCACTGGCTTGCCTCGGTGGTAGACACAGATCGCCATTCCACCGCCGTGGCGACGGACCTGGCGCTCGAGCACGCGCGCGATGCGCTCGAACGCTGGATGAACCTCGCCTCGAACCGTGGCTGCCATGGTGGTCGTCTCGCCCGCGCGAGCGCGGTTCACGCGGCGTACTCTGCTTCGATCATCGCGAGGCACTCCGGGCATACCCCGTGCGTGACCCGCAGCGGGAGGTCGCGCTGAAAGAGCTCGAGCACGCTTGCTGCTTGCTCGATGTCGATCCAGGCAGTCACGCCATCGTAGACCCGCACACACCACGCACAGATGCGGACGAGATCCTGCGCGCGTGGGCTCTCGACGTCGGGGACCGAGAGCCGCGGGCGCTCGACGACCTCGCGCGTGATGGTCTCCACGCTCAGCACGCCACCGGTGTGGCTGCGGATGAGCATGTCGATGCGACGGCGTTCGTGCGGCGCATCGCATCGGCAAGAGAACTTCGCCGTGCCGCCGCTGCGACGGAGCCGGTCGAAGAGCTGCCGGTAGAGCTCGGTGATCTCGTCACCGGCGATGAAGCTCCAGATCGATCGACCGAGCATGCGCTCGGGAATCAGCGCGTGGCCGTGGTTGGCGAGCGCGAACGACATCCAGTCGCCGCCCACGTAGACGAGCCGGTCGTGCTCGTCGATTCGGTAGTCGATCTTCACGGCGACGCGGCATCGCGGGGCTTGGTTCGCGCGCGAAGCTAGCAGACTCGGGATGCGCGCGCGAAACGGGCTTTGTGGAGGGGGTGGAACCGGGTACCATTCGCCGCCGTCGGCTCGTCGCGCTGAGCGTGCCGGCCTCTGCGAAGAGAACAATCTCGCGCGCTCGGGAGGAACCATGGGTCTCTTGAACGCCATTCGCAAAGAATTCATCGAGGTCATCGAGTGGACGGAGCCGTCCGACGACATCCTCGTCTACCGCTTTCCGGTCGCCGACAACGAGATCAAGAACGGAGCGCAGCTCACCGTTCGCGAATCACAGCACGCGATCTTCATCGAGCAGGGCAAGCCTGCAGATCAGTTCACCTCCGGCCGCCACGTGCTCAACACCGCCAACCTGCCGATCCTGACCACGCTCAGGAGCTGGTCGTACGCGTTCACGAGCCCGTTCAAGGCCGAGGTCTATTTCTTCTCGCTTCGCCAGAAGCTCGGGCAGACCTGGGGTACGCCCCAACCGATCACCATCCGTGACAAGGAGTTCGGGTCGGTGCAGATCCGCATGTTCGGTGTCTTCGCCTACCACATGGCAGATCCCGCGCTGTTTTACTCGAAGGTCTCCGGCACCCGGGAGATCTACAAGACCGAGGACCTCGCGGCGCAGCTCGTGCCGCAGATCATCGCTGGCGCTGCGCAGTTCTTCGCGCAGTCCAACGTGCCGTTCCTGGACATGGCCGCGAATCAGGTGGTGCTGGCGCAGGCAATCCAGAAGCAGCTCGAACCGAGCTTCGGGGCGTTGGGGGTGGCGCTCGATTCGTTCGTGGTCTCGAGCGTGACGTTGCCGGATGCGCTCCAGAAGACGCTCAACGAGCGGCAGTCGATGGGCATCATCGGCAACTTCGCCGACTATGCGAAGTACCAGACCGCGCGCTCGATTCCCGATGCGGCGCAGAACCCGGGTGGGCTCGCCGGAATCGGCGCCGGGCTCGCCGCAGGCGCGGCGTTCGGCAACGTGATGACCGGTGCCATGGGCGGGATGACCGGAGCTGCTGGCGCCGCGTCCGCCGCGGAAGCGGCGGCCGTGCTGGTGGCGTGCATCGCTTGCGGCAAGGGAATCGAGACTGGATCGCCGTTTTGCCGTTGGTGCGGCTCGCCGCAGCAGAAGTCGTGTCCGAGCTGCAAGGCCAACGTAGCTCCCGACGCCGCGTTCTGCTCCAAGTGCGGCACCAAGCTCGGGTGAGCGCGCGAGCGACTACGCGTGCTGGGCTGTCGGGAGGCCGCGTGACCCCCAGGTTGTGGGGGGCCGCGGCACGCTCGTCGCGTGTTGACGGGACTGGAGGGACGCGCTCCGTCGCGTCCTCTAACAGGCTGCTGAAAAACTCGCAGTCGCGAGTTTTTCGAGCCTGCCGATGCTTCCTCGGGGGTCTCAACCAGACCCCCGCCCCACGAAAAACGCGGTGCTCAAAGGGCCCCACCCCCGAGTCGACTCGCTACGCTCGTCGGCGCGCCTCTGGCGCGTGC
>CAYVDO010000365.1:0-8221 GCA_964450125.1 uncultured bacterium | reverse complement strand
GTCGGTCCGGGGGCGGCGCGGCGCTCGGCATGCAGCTCCCGGTGACCAGGGCCAGGAGCCCGACGGCGATGACGAGCACCAGCGAGCGAGGACGCAGCGAATGCGAGCGATCCATCAGGACCTCCAGGGGGTGGTGGCGAAACGAACGGTCCACGCGCCAAAGCCGCGCGAGGTGAAACGAGAGCGACGGATGACGAGGGATGCGAGGCACGGACCCGACGAAGCACGGGCGGCTCCATCGGCTGGAGGGCCGGTCACCCAGGGACCGCGCCCCGTGAGCGCCGTTTTGGGTTCTGGGCACGACGGAGCGTGCCACTCCAGCCGGCCGGTTGATGTTGGGAGGGCCGGGCTCCTGCCCGGCCGCCATCCGATGCGATGCCAGCATCGACCGAATCGGCGATGCAGCGATCGACCATTCGTCGGACGCGACGGAGCGCGTCCCTCCAGTCCTCGAGGGTAGAGGGCGTCGCTGCTTCGGTCGGCGCTGGACCGGCCGGAACGCCGAAGGCGCGGGGTTCCGCCAGCCAGGTCGGGGCACCTCAGACGGCGCGCGGACGACTGGCCGGCACGGGGCGCCCTTCGGGGCCCATGCCGGATTGGCGCTGGATGTGGGCAGACGCGAGCGCGCGAAACGACGGCGCGCGGTAGATCGGCGGGAGGGTCGACTGCCGGGCGCGCAGGCGGGGCGGTGGCGCCGATGGTGCCGATGGAGACCAGCGATCGGCAGCGCGGGGTGATGCCACGCGCTCGCAGCCGCAACGCGAGAATCCCACCGATCGGGGCGAGCGCGGGGAAGCAGGCCAGAACCGCGGCGGCGTGGCTGCCGTTCGGCCCGATTCGAAGTCGTGACGGAGTCGTGTGTGGAGTGGCCGAAGCGCTCAGGTCGTCCCGGCGCCGCCCGCGGCGCGCCGAGACGCCCTCACCTGCATCCAGCTCGTTCGCGTCGCCGTCACCGTCGGTGCACGGCCTCGATTCGTTCTCCCGGCCGGCGTCCCACCGAGCGATATCCTCGCCTCCACCCAATCCCCAGAGGAACACGATCGATGCCGGGAGCATCAGCCACGCCCGGGTTCGAGCCCCGCGCTCCCGAGCCGCACCCCCGGCGCACGATCGTCGTTCCACCAACGAGCACCCGCCTCGCCGCCCGAGCTGCCGTAGGCGGATGGTTGGTCTGTGACCAGGAGCACTGTACCTTCCGAAAATCGTACGACCGCATCGCGCTCACGGTCAATCCGGCGGGCGATATTTGTTCCGTGCGGATCAAGGTTTGTGTTCAGTAACGTCCACCCCGGGCGCGGCGGATCCGGCGAAGGCTTCATGAATGATCGAGGCGAAAGCATCGACCAACGATTGAACCACTCGTCGGAGGGACCGGCTCCTGCCGGTCCGCAACAGCGCGGCGGACCAGGAACGCCGCCCGTCGTCCCATCGTTTGCGCGCGTAGCAGATGATCGCGGAGTGTGTCGCGAAGCCACTTCGCGAAACATTCCTAGCTGATTTTCCAGCGGAGAGAGGGGGATTTGAACCGCGCACCGAGACGCCTCAACACTCCCCAGGATGCGGAACCATCGACGAAGTCGGGACCCGCAATGAGACGATCGCACCGTGTGAGCACGGTTTCGGGATCCCTCGTCCAGCTCGACGTGGCCGAGAGGCCCTCGTCGACGCCGCCGCCGGAGATGGCCGGTTATGGCCGTCAGAAGCGCGAAGTGGCGTCAGAAGGCTGAGCAAGCGACCGCCGCACTTCTCGCCGAGCCCACGATCGCGGCCGCGGTGGCGATGTGCGGGATCGGGGAACGGTCGCTGTGGCGATTCGCGGAGGCGGAGTTCGCGAAGCACTACGTCTACGCACGTGGAGTAGAATCTCGTTGCCCGCCGTCAGGGAGGCCACATGCCGTCGACGCCGAATCGCTCGCTCTTCTCGATGCTCGTCGCGGCACTCGCGGTGATGATCGTGCGCCCCGCTTCCGCCGCCGTGATCCTCTACCGGAACGGCTTCGAGTCGGCCGATACGTGCGCATGGCGGGCGACCGAGCCAGCGGTGACGTGTGACCCGGATAGGGTGTTCGTGCCGGCGGGAAACTTCTCGATGGGGTCGAGCACCAGCGACTACCCGGACGAGAAGCCGATGCATACGGTCTACCTCAGTGCCTACTGGATCAACCGCACCGCAGTGACCGTGAATGCTTACGCCGCATGCGTCGCGGCGGGTGGCTGCACGGTGCCCAACGGCAGCTACCCTGGTGGGTTCTTGCAGTGCAACTGGGGCGCCCCGGGGCGGGGCAACCACCCGATCAACTGCGTCGACTGGAGCAAGTCGAAGGCTTACTGCGCGTGGGCGGGGATGCGCCTGCCCACCGAAGCCGAGTGGGAGAAGGCGGCGCGTGGCACCGATGCGCGAACGTATCCGTGGGGGGAAGAGACGCCGACTTGCGAGTACGCCGTGTTCAACGACGTGTATCCGGATGAGCCGGTGGGCTGCGGCACCGGAACCATGTGGCCGGTGGGCTCGAAGCCGGCGGGCGCCTCACCTTACGGCGCGCTCGACATGGCGGGAAACGTGACGCAGTGGGTGAGCGACTGGTACAAGGAGAACTACTACGCCAACAGCCCCCCGGTCGATCCCGTCGGCCCGAAGAGCGGCACCTTCAAGGTCACGCGCGGCGGTGCCTATTACGAGGGCTTTGCCTTCGAGTACTTCCTGCACTCGGCGGCGCGCGGCGGCGTCATGCCCGACGTTTGGCAGTCCGGCATCGGCGTGCGCTGCGCAGTTGGCGGCTGATCCAGCGGCGGGGCGTGCCGGCCCCCTCCGAGCGCACGTCGAGGCCCACCCGGCGGGCCCGAGTCGGTCGCAGACCGGCCGCAAGGCGCCGCACCTGATCGGGGGGACGTTGCGCTACCGGGTGCGAACGCCGGGCTCGTGGTGGTGATCGCGTTCCGAAGCGAGGCGCGGCTCCGTGTCGTGACCGCGTGGAGGGTGTAGCCCGTGAGGTGTCTCCCGTGTGGAGCGCGCACGCGCACGCGGCGCGAGAGCTACGCCTACACGGGGGCCGGTCTGCCGAACGTCGTGCTCCGGATGGGGAAACCCTCGGAGCGGTTGCCGCGCCTCATGGCGAAGCTGGGGGAGCCGGTGGCGGAGTACCCGGCGGACGACGTGGGGCCGATCCGCGTAGCGCTGTGCAGCGGCGCGAAGGGCTGGCGCGTCGCGGAAGCCGACGCCGCGGCATGAGTGCCACTGTCGGGGGGAATACCGAGCCGGCGGGCACCCCTCGCGGACACGACGAACCCCCACATGAAACCGGCGATCGTTCGCCGGCGACCGGAAGCGGGATGAGGCGCGAGCGAGCCGTGGAGTGCTCAGCGCCGAGGCCCTGCGCGCCACGCGCCGCCGACACTCCGCGATCACCTGATCGTTTTCGGCGTGGCTGGCACCCACCAGCAACGGAGACCTCGTCGGGTTCGACGCAGCAGGATACCTGCTAGGCTTACCAGTAAGATTGGAGGATCGAACCTTGGCTTCCTACGCCACTACCAAGCTCTCGTCGAAGGGGCAAGTCGTGATCCCGGAGACCGTCCGCAACCGCCTGCGCCTGAAGGAAGGCGACCAATTCGTGGTCATCGGCCGGGGCGACACCGTCATCCTCAAGTCGATCACGCCGCCCAGGCTGGAGGAGCTCGAAGGGCTGCTCACCGTCGCACGCCAGGCCGCCAAGGAAGCAGGGATGAGGCGCGCCAGCGTCCACGCGGCCATCCGGAAGGTTCGTCGGCGAGGGTAATGCGCAAGGCCGTCCTGGACACGAACATCCTCGCGTCCGGCGTGTTCTGGGCGGGCACGCCCCATCAGGTCCTGCAGGCGTGGATGGCTGGGCGCTTTCGCTGGGTGATCTCCGAGGAGATCTTCGACGAGTACCGCGAGGTTCTCCTGGAGCTGGCCAGCGGCAAACCTGAGGTCGACGTCAACCGCATCCTGAAGCTCGTAGCCGTCGGCGCCGAGAAGGTGCGCCCCGTGGCCTTCGCGAGACCCATCTGCACCGACGCGGACGACGACAAGTTCCTGGGCGCGGCCGTCGCAGCGGGCGCCGAATTCGTCGTATCCGGCGACAAGGCATTGCTGAAGGTCGGCACATTCCGGCAGGTCCGAATCGTCTCCGCCAGGGAGTTTCTCGAGCGGCTGTAGGAGCCTGTCGGAAGATGTGCTTCGCACGCCGAGAGGCTCCCAGCTTGATGCTTCCTCGGGGGTCTGTTCCAGACCCCCGACCCGAAAAAAGCGACTTTTTCCGGTCCCCACCCCCAAGCCGGCTCGCGTTCGCTCGCGCTCACACGACTTCGAACACGGGCACGGGCTTCGAGACGTTCTTGAACTGGCCCAGCCCGCAATCGCGCAGCACGAACTCGCCGCGTACCCGCTCGGCCGTCTCCGGACCGACCAGCACTTGGCCTTTCACCGCGTGGGAACCGATTCGCGCCGCGACGTTCGTGACGAGGCCCGTAGCGGTGTAGGTCCATCGGGCGCCGGTCAGGCCCTCGATCTTTCGCGAGCCGAGCGTGACCGGGCCGCTGTTGATGCCGATGTTGACGTCGATCGGTCCGAACTCGAGGAGCTCATCGTTGATGGCCGCGGTCTTCGCCTTGATCGCCACCGCTGCGCGAACCGCCTTGTGGGCGTGCCCCGGCGAACCGTCGCTCTGGAAGATGATCATCAGACCGTCCCCCGCGGTCTCGTTGATGTCGCCCTCGTTCCGGTAAATGTCATCGATGAACGCCGAGAAGTACTTCTCGACGAGAAAGCTCACCCGATCCCGGTCCAGTGCTTCGGTGAGCTTGGTGTAGCCGCCGATGTCGAGAAACAGGATCGTGGCATCACGGTCCACTGCCCCAAGATTCGGAGACTCCGGCGAGGAGTCCACGATCTTCCGAACGGTCGCGGGAACGAACTTCGCGAGGTGCTCCTTGGCCCGGTTGAGCAGCTCGATCCGGTCGAGCGCCTCGGAGAGCTGCGCGTTGAGGTGGACGACCTCGTCGTTGCGGCGCTTGGCGGCGTTCGCGAGCGCGAGCGAGTTCAGGATCGCCTCCACGACGTGCCCCAGATTGGGCAGCAGCAGCGGGCCGACCACCAACACGACGCCCTCGTTGAACAGCACGGCGACGGCCGAGAACGCGAAGAAGAACGACCACGCAGCGACGAAATACCGGGCCGGCGCGAAGCCCGCCCGCATGCGCAGCACACCCCCCGCCACGAATCCCCCGATGATCAGCACGAACACGGGAATCGAGAGGACGTTCAGCGTGTAGTAGCTGCACAGCCCCACCAGCCAGGCCGTGTCGATGACCAAGACGGCAGCGATCCCCACGAGCAGCATCCGGTCCAGGCGGGGATGCATCTCGCGCAGACTGAGCAAGCGCCTCGGGAAGAGCGTGAGGAACACACCGGCGACCATGCCGCACACGACGTTCTGGACGTGGCTGGCGACCCACTGGGCGGGCAGCAGCAAGGACGCGGTGCCGTCCATGCAGGCGATCCAGCCCATCGCCGAGAGTACGCCCAGCGAGTAGTAGAGGTGTGCGCGCTCGCGAAGGAACGCGTAGAGGAACCCGTTGTAGAGCGCGAGAGCGATGAGAACGCCGTGAGCCAACCCGACCAGCAGCGTGACGTGCAGGTCGAAAGCCGCGAGCTCACGGGGCGCCCACAGCCCGACCGGAAGCTGCAGCTCCGCCTGGGACGTCGCGCGCAGGTGAATGCGCAGCTCGCCGTGCGCGGGCACCACGATCCGGAACGCCGGCCATCGGCGGGTGAGGTCTCGCTCCGCCTGAGGCGTGGCGAGTCCCACTGCACGAGTGAGCTGCCCATCGACGTAGAGCTCGAGGCGCTCGACCTCGACCCGGTCCACGGCAATCCACCGTTCCACCTCCGCGGGGCCCGGGTTCACGACCGAGAAGCGTGCCCACAGCGCACTCGTCGAGAATCCGAGGTTGGGACCGATTGAATGGGTGGACGGGCGAAAAGCCTGCGCAAGCGGCTGCGCAACCACGTCGGCGATCGTGAGCTGCCGCGAGGGATCCTCCAGGATCTCGAGCTGCGGCGAGACGTTCAGGTAGTGGGCGGTGGCGTCGACTGCTGCGCGGGACGATGCCGGGCCACACAGCCCGACGATCGGGAGTGCAAAGACGATCCAAGCGCGCCGGACCCGCCCCGCATGGCGGCGACCCTACCCTGACGGCCCAGACACACGCTAGCGATGCCGCTCGAGCAGCGCAGGATCGATCCGGCGACTGGTGGGGCGCGCGTTCGCAGTGGACTCGAGGCTGCAAGCGAGGATCAGCGCGGCGTGAGCCGGGTCCTCCGGGCGAACGACGACAGCGAGTCGGTGAGCGGCGTGCTACGCCGCCTCCGCGTGCAGGCGCAGGCCGAGGGCCTTGGCGACCTTGAGCACGGTGGCGAGGCTCGGGTTGCCCTGCTCACTGAGCGACTTGTAGAGGCTCTCGCGACTGAGCCCGCTCGAGCGCGGCACCTGTGACATCCCCTTGGCGCGAGCGATGTCCCCGAGGGCCCACGCGATTCCAGCCGCGTCCTCGGATCTTCCAAAGTGCGCCCTGTGACTGGACGTTCCGCGCAGCATCGCGCGGTTGACGCGCGCGTGCATGGAACCATAATGGTTGTGAATCGGTTGGAGGCGACATGCCCACGACGCTGACCCTCAAGAACATCCCCGACGAGCTCTACGAGCGCCTCAAGGCACTGGCGAGCGCACACCGGCGTAGCCTGAACGGCGAGGCGATCGTTTGCTTGGAGTCCGTGCTCCTACCTCACCGGCTGACGCCGACCGAGCGGCTGGCCCGCGCCCGAACGCTTCGCGGTGCGCTGCCGCGTGGGAAGTTCCGGGCGCGCGACATCGACGCGCTCAAGCGCGAGGGCCGCCCGTGATCGTCGTGGACACCAACGTGCTCGCCTATCTCTACCTGCCCTGCGAGCACACCACGCGAGCCGAGACGCTCATGTCTCGCGATCCAGAGTGGGCGGCGCCGCTTCTCTGGCGTAGTGAGTTCCGCAATCTGCTCGCCGCGTATCTACGGCGCCGGGCGTTGACGTTCGAGCAGGCCTGCGGTCTTCAGACGGAGGCCGAGAGCCTGCTCGCGGGTCGGGAGTACGAGATCGACTCTCGGCACGTTCTCGATCTCGTGCGACAGAGCGAGTGCTCGGCATACGACTGCGAGTTCGTGGCGCTGGCGATCCGGCTCGAAACGGCGCTCGTGACCATGGATGCGAAGCTCTTGAGGTCCTTTCCCAAGGTCGCGGTGAAGCTCGGCGCGCGCTGAGCGCTCCCGGTGGCGCTCCCTGTGGAGCAATGCACGAAGCCGCGGATCGTGATTCAATCGTCGGCCACGACGGGTTGAGAGATCGCGATCGCCGGTGCGGGGTGCGGCGTGGGATCGGAAGCGCGGGCGAAAGGGCGAAGCCGAGTGGCCGTGACGGTCGCGGCGATTCAGGTGCGCAGCCGAAACGGCGCGGTCAGCGAGAACCTCGCCAATGCGACCGCTCACGTCGAGGAAGCTGCACGGCGCGGCGCCGGGCTCGCCGTGTGCCCCGAGTTTCTGGCTCCGGGCTACGTGTTCGAGGAATCGATCTGGGACGCGGCAGAGCGGCAGGATGGGCCAACCGAGAGCTGGCTACGTGAGCTGGCGACGCGCCTCGGGATTCACCTCGGCGCCGGCTACCTGGAGACGGACGGCAGCGACTTCTTCAACACGTTCACGCTCATGACACCTTCCGGGAAACCCGCGGGGCGCGTGCGCAAGGGGTCGCTGCCGTTCTTCGAGGGCTGGTACTTCACCCCCGATCGAGAGTCCTCCAAGATCGTCGACACCGAGCTGGGCCGAATCGGCGTCGGGATCTGCAACGACAACCAGACCTGCTGGTTCCTGCAGGCGATGACGCGCGACCGCCCCGACCTCCTGATCATGCCGCACTCGGCGCCGTCGCCGCGGCCTCCGCTGCCGATCCTAGGACGCTGGATCCGCGACAATCTGCGCGAGCGGACCGCGACCGTGTCGCTCGCGTATGCAACCACCTTCGGCGTTCCCGTGGTGTTCGTGAACAAGACCGCAAGCCGCGCGACGACGAGGCTGCCGCTGGTCCCGTGGATGCGCGTGCCTTGGGAATTCGACGGTCTTTCGCTGATCCGGGACGGCGATGGTCGCGTCCTCGCCCAACTCGGCACCGAGG
>CAYVDO010000364.1:0-8230 GCA_964450125.1 uncultured bacterium | reverse complement strand
CGTTCCACTGGAACACGTAAGCGGCGCCCGAATCTGCGCCGAAGTCGTCGTCGTTGTAGGAGCCGACCACCAGCGTGTAGCCCTGGATCGCGACCGATACGCCGAAGTGGTCCCCGGCAGCGCCGTCGCTGGCGGTCAGCTTCTGGGTGAGCGTCCAGCTCGCGCCGTTCCGCGTGTAGAGATAGGCCGACCCCGAATCGGTGCCTTTGTCGTCGTCGCGAACGGAGCCCACGAGCAGCAGGTCGCCGCTCAGCGATACCGATGCACCGAATCGGTCGTCACTGGCGCCATCGTTCGCGGTGATCGTGGACTGGGGTGTGAGTGTCGCGCCGGCCCCGGACGCTGCCGTGAATACCAGGGTCAAGCCAGCCAGCGCGAACAGCAGGCGACGCACGGGGCGTACCTTCCTCGACTCCGTCGGCATCAGGCGGCTCCTTTCACGGGACCGAGCGTCCGGCACCCATGCGCACGGCGATGAGGTGAGACGAACGATCGTACCATCGGGGCACGATTGGTTTTCAAGCGAAGAATCCGCCTGCGCCTGGTGGAGGCCGCAGGCGATGCGTAGCCCGCGGCGATCGTGCCGTTCCAGCTGGGTTGCGCGCGGCGTGGCCGCGCGCATCGGGCCCGCGTTGCCGGGTGAGCCCCGCCGGCTGGCAGGGAGCTCGGACGGCGACGAGCGCAAATGCGCCGCGGGTCCGTGTGACCCGCGGCGCATCGGGGCCCTGTGCGAGGAAGCTCGACGCTCAGCGCGCCGCGCGCTTCTTGCCGGCGGCGCCGCCCTTCTTCTTGACCTCACCGAGGCCGAAAGCGGTCAGATACTTGTAAAAGGTGGGCGCGCTCACTTTCAGTAGCTTGCCGGCGGCTGCGCGGTTTCCACCGGTCTGATCCAGTGCTTCCTTGATCTTGTCGGCCGTCAGGTTTGCCTTGCGGCCCCGTCCGCCGCGCCGCGTTTTGCGGGCAGCGGGAGCCTCGGGTGCCGGTGCTTCTTCCTTCTTGGGTCGGCCCGGGCCTCGCTTCGTGGGAGCGGATGCTGGGGCGTGCGCGCCGAGCAACGCGAGAAGAGGCTCGATGTGTCCGGAGATCGCCTTGAGCGGCTCCGAGACCCGCGCGCTGATGGCGTGGCCGATGGAACCTCCGACGGAGCTGAGCAGCGCCTTCAGGTCGGACTCGAGGTGGGCGAGATCGGCGCGTACGGCATCTGCTTGCTTGGCGAGGTCGTTCGTGGGCATGGATTCTCCTTTCGGTGAAAAGCAAAGCAAATCCGGTCGGACGCAGAATGTAAAGCAATCGCTTCGGGACTGCGAACGTTCTCTTCTCGGATCGGCTTCGCTGCTCGCCCGGCCGCTGGCGGCGTTCACGAGCGCATGCAACGGAATCGTGCCGTGGTCACCAACCTGGGCAGGCGAACGATCGCGAGGGTCGTGGGCGATCCTGCGAGCGCATTCGCGAGCCGCGTGAGGGTGGCGGACGCATGCGCGGGCGGCGATACTCGCAGAGCATGTGTGGCCGGATCAGCCTCGCGAAGCCTGAAGAAGCCATTGCCGCGGTCGCGGCGAGCTGGCTCGGAGTCGAGGCGCCGCGGCCGCGTTTCAGCGTGTTCCCGACGCAGACCTCGCTCGTGGTCGTGGCGGGCGAAGGCGGTCGCCAGGCACGAATGGCCCGCTGGGGTCTCGTTCCGAGTTGGGCGCGGGATCCGTCGATCGGCGCCAAGATGATCAACGCACGGTCGGAGACGGTGACCGAGAAGCCCGCGTTCCGCAATCTGATTGGGCGCCGGCGTTGCATCGTGCTCACTGACGGCTTCTTCGAGTGGAACGATCGCCGCACCCACAAGGTTCCATTTTGCATCCACGCTCCGGGTGGGGCACCGCTTCTCATGGCAGGCCTGTGGGATACGTGGCGTTCGCCGGTGGCTGCAGAGCCGCTCGATTCGTTCGCGATCCTCACCTGTGAGCCGCGTCCCGACCTCGCGTGGCTGCACGATCGCATGCCGGTGATTCTGCCGCAGCCCGCCGCGCTGCGATGGCTCGACACCGCTGGTGTGAGCAAGGAAGACGCCCTCGCGCTGGCGCAACCCTACGCCGGGGCGCTGGAGTGGCACGCCGTTTCCAAGCTCGTGAACTCGCCGCGTTACGACTCGGCCGAGGTGCTGCGAGCCGTCGAGGCGGACCCGCAGCAGCCGTTGTTCTGAGGGCGCGTGGGGAGGGGCGGCGGCCCTCGTTGCAGGTCCGCAAGGGGCGGGTGACGGCCCGCTCGGGATCAGTGCGGGCGCCAGGATCGATCGTAGCTCGGGCTTTGATAGAAAGCGCACTGCATGCAGTTGGCGAGCTTGGTCGCGAAGATTCCCTGGACCTGTCCGCCATAAAGGGTGCCTGCGATACGCGCGCAGTGCTGGCCGTGGTTCGGATAGGCCGGGCAGACACCTAGTTCCTTCGCCTTCGTGCCGCCTGCCTCGCGTCCGCACTTCTTGAACTCCCAACAGTTCATGGGCTTGCGTCCTCCTGGTTCGACGCATCGGCAAACAGCCGCCGAGCCTTGAGGGGGAACCGCCGCGATCCGCTCGAGCCAATCCACCCGCAGGCTCGGGATCCGGGATCACGCTGCCGCAGATCCTGCTTGCCCGACGTGGCAGCACTTCGCCCATGCCAGTGATGCTGGTCGAGAGGAGTCGCGCCCCTCGGAGGTAGCCCTCTCGCTTTTCGACGCGCTCGTCCGTCAGCGGTGCGGTGTATCGAGTCTCTCTCGTTCTCCACGACCGAGGAGGTCCTGCATGCCTCGCCGAGCGGGGTCGAAGTGGCATTGCGTGTGTCTTCTCGGCGCCGGAATGGCCGCTGCTTCTGCGCCGCACGTGCGAGTCTGGGTGGTCGGAAACCTGCTGCTGAAGCAGTACGCGGTGACCGCGGGGGCGGCATCCGGCAGCACGACCGGCATCGGAGCCTCGACGGTGGTGGAGGTCTCGACCCGGCGATCGGCGCTCCCGTGAGGTGGTCGCATGAGGGGCAGGTGATGCTCTTTCGTGGCACGGCGAGCGGGCGCGCGTTCGACGTGGATCATGCGATCAACCCCGGCGGATCCGGCCGGTTCGGCGCGGCCATCGCCGTGGGTGATTTCGGTGGTGACGGCGGGGACGAGCTGGCGAGCGGTGCGCCAGACGCGCTCGTGATCTACGACGCCAGCCCGGTGGCGGCCGGGAACGTGACGATCCGAAAGTACATCGACACGTGCGTGTGTTGGTCGCTCGCAGAAAAGACCTCGCAGCTCGACATGCCGAGCTTCGTGGTTCCGGAATCCGGCGGCGGTTTCGGCTCGGCGCTGTTGGCCGGTGATCTCGACGGCGATACCATCGACGATCTGGTCGTCGGCACGCCCAACGAGGCGATCGCGGTACGGCGGCCGCCGGTATGGCCCCGGTTGCGCCAGAATGGGGACGCGCCTTCGGCCGCATACCGGTCGCGACCGAAACCGATGTTTCGCACGTAGGAACGATTCGCGAGCGGAAGGAGCGGCCGGCCGTTCGCCGTTGCGCCGACCGTGGGCGTGGATCCGGCCGCAATCCGCGTACACACTGAGCCTCGACCTACGTCACGCATTTCCGCCATCTCCCTACGCAGCCCGATCGTGACGGATTCGAGCGAGCTCGCTCCGAGAAACCGCCGACATGGACACAGCCACCCGCAGCACCGTTCCCATCACGATCCTCACTGGTTTCTTGGGTGCGGGGAAGACGACACTCCTCAATCGCATCCTGAACGGTGACCACGGCCTGCGCGTGGCGGTGCTGGTCAACGATTTCGGCGCCATCAACATCGATGCCGAGCTGGTGATCGGTGTCCAGGACGACGTGGTGAGCCTGGCGAACGGCTGTGTCTGCTGCACGATCCGCGACGACTTGGTTCAGACCGTGGAAGCAGTGCTCGAGCGTCCCGAAGCTCCCGAGTACATCCTGCTCGAGGCGAGCGGAGTCTCGGATCCTGCAGGCCTCGTGACGACGTTCCTCGATTCGAAGCTCGAGGATCGGATCCGGTTGGACAGCGTCACGTGTGTCCTGGACGCCGACCAGCTCTTCGCTCACCGCCGCAGGCGCGAGCTGATGATGCTGAAGCTCAATCAGATTGGTTTCTCGGACCTGTTGATCCTCAACAAGATCGATCTCGCAGG
Organism: uncultured bacterium; assembly: GCA_964450125.1. Classification (GTDB taxonomy): domain Bacteria; phylum JADJOY01; class JADJOY01; order JADJOY01; family JADJOY01; genus JADJOY01. The sequence goes on along the minus strand of CAYVDO010000364.1, from coordinate 4,069 downwards.
CCCCGACGAGACCGCGAACGTTCGCGAGTGGCTCGAACGAAGCTTCCCCCGGATCCGAATCGTCGAGTCCACCCATTGCGACGTGCCGCTCGAGATCTTGCTGGCCGTGGGACGCTTCGATCCCGCACGCGGTGGCCCCGAACCGCAGAGCCTGAGCGATGGCGTTTGCGCCGATCCGAGCTGTCACGACGAGCACCACGCCCACGCCCACGAGCACACCAACGTCTTCAGCACCTGGAGCTTCGAGACGGATCAGCCGATGTCGTCGGCGGCCTTGCGCGAGCTTGCTCGAATGCTCCCGGGCAACGTCTATCGTGCCAAGGGCGTGATCTACACATCGGACGATCCTGATCGACCGTCCGTGCTCCAGGTCGTTGGAAGGCGCGTCAGCCTGTTGCCGCAGGCGGAGTGGGGCCAGCGCCGGCGGCGCTCGCAGATCGTCGTCATCGGCGCGGCTGGCAGCCTCGATGAGAGCACGCTGCGTGAGGCGTTTGCTTCGTGCGTCGGCACGGCGGCGTGAGCGCGCGAGGAGGAGATCACCGGATCGTCCGCAATCCCGGATCCGGCGCACGCGGACCCTCGGGCCGCGAGTCGTGGGCTCGGCGCCGAAGCGCGTCCGCTGCAAAGGCTTGGCCGGCAAGCCTGCAACCGTTCATAGTCCCGTTCCCATGTGGCCCGCGGGCGAATCGGATCGATCCAGACGCTCGTTGATCGCAAGCAACGTCATCCGGATCGGTCTTGCGCTGTCGTTGCTCGGTCTCGCCGCGCTGACGATCGTGCAGCTCGGCGGAGGAGCGAGGCTGCGCGAAGCGCTGCTCACAGGCCAGATTCGCGATCTCGAGCCTGCACGCGTGCAAGGTCCGCTGTTGCGCACTGCGCAGGGCGGCGCCGATCGTGTCTACGTGTTGACCCTTCAATCCGAGTCGGTCCTGGAAGCGAAGCTTCGATCCGGAGGCCACGATCGACGGCGCCACCTGTTGCACGTCGACCTCCGAGCGCTCGATCCCGCGACCGCGACCGTGGCGTGGAAGAGGCGCTTGCGCACGTTCGAGAATCGGGCTCTCGAACGCCTCGACCTGCGCCAGATCGAGATGCTGGGCGTCGATGGTGGCACCCTGTGGATCAACCTGCGCGGGCCGCTCGCGCTATCGCTCGCCGACGGCTCGACGCTGTCCGACGGCGAGCGCATCGATACCGCCAACCCGAGGCTCGCCGGCAAGCGTGTGCCCGACGCCGGGTACCTCGCGTTCGGTGCGCATGGCTTGCAGATCACGCTCGACGACGCCACCCAGTGGCGCATCGACGGCGTCGACTTCGCTGCCGCCCCGCGCGATACGCCGCCGCGCGACCCCGCCCGCATTCAGGTGCCCGCCGAGCGGCGGCAGACCAGTCGATTCCAGATTCGCGGCCTGCCGATCGGCGACCGCTGGCTGGGCGTGCTGACGGATGCGGAAGCGGCGGAGTTGCAGCGCCAGCCCACCCTGAGCGGCCGCCGGCCGGAAGAGATGTCGGCGCTCGCTCTCCACATCCTCGAGTCCACACACCTGCCTCAGCCACTGAGCGTGGCACCGCGGGCGTACCGGCTGTGGAGCGCCCGCGTCACGCAGGTCTCGGCCGCGCCCCCCGACTGGCCACCGGAGCTGCCCAACAACTGGGGCACACGCCCGCGGTACAGCGACTACCAGCCGCTCACCGACGCGCCGTCGTTCTTGCAGGCCGGACTGCTCGGCGCGTCGATGCGATCCGAACAGGCGCTTTGGTACCGAGCTCCAGACAGCGTGCTGGTGCTGCACCACGAGACCCTGGGTGAAGCCGGTCGGCTTGCGATTGCTCGCGTCGCCGGACCGGGCGGGCGCGTGGTCTGGAACGTCACGCTGCCGCTCACCGAGCTGCAATGCGTGATGCCAGGCGAGCCTTACCTCACGGTCATGGGCAGCGGACCGCCACCCGAAGACCTGGATCGACCGCTGCGAAGCGCGGACGACGGCCCCGCGCCGGAGCCACACGAGAAGATTGTGCGCATTGCGTTGGCCGACGGTGCGCTGGCCATCTTCGATCTCGTGGAAGAGAGCCTGCGCGCCGAAGGCGTGAACTGAGTTGCGGCGACGACGTGCACTCTGAAAACGGGGGAATGCCGGCGGTACCGGTTGAAGCTTCGAACCCCGCGATTCATCGGGAGCGCGATCCGCTTCGCCGCCGCAGCAGCAGTGCGAGACCCGCGACCAGACCGAGGTCGACGGGAAGCGACCACGATTCGTCGCCGGTCCGTGTCGTGGAGGCCGCCACCGCGCTTTGTGGCTGCGGCAAGCACCCGCTCGCGGGAGGAGTGGCCGGATTGCAGTCGTCGTCCAGGCCGTTTGCCGGGATCTCGGTTGCGCCGGGGTTCACGTTCGGGTTGCCATCGTCGCAGTCGATCTCGCCACAGTCGCCACCCTCGAGCGAAAAGCCGTCTCCGTCGCCATCCGTGCAGGCGAGTGCGCACCCTGGATCGTCGGCATCCGTGACGCTGTCGCAGTCGTCGTCGGCCTCGTTCGCACAGCTCGGGTCACCGTATGGACCTTCCGAGCCGGGTGAGCCGGGTGTGGCATTGCATTCGGTGCCCAGACCGTTCGCACTGCATATGCGGACTCCGGCTTGCTCACACGCTCCAATGCCGGCGCTACACGTCTCCCCGAGGTCGATGAAGAGCTCATCGGTTTCGAGGTCGCAATCCTCATCGATGCCGTTGCACAGCTCCGTGGCGCCAGGGTAGATCGAGGCGTTGGAGTCGTTGCAATCGCCCGCGCCGCAAGCTCCACCTTCGGCGAAGAAGCCGTCGGAGTCGCCGTCGGTGCACACCGGTGGCACCACCTCGATCGCACCCACGTCGCACGCTGCCCCTTGCGGGCGCGCCGTGCCGAGCTGGTCCGTCGCGGGGCAACCTTCCGTCCCCGCGGCGTCGAGTGCGGAGCTCCCTGGAGCCGGCGCCCACAACGCATCGCCTAGCGAGACGAGCGCCGCCGCCGTTCCCACCGAGTCGGTGGGGAGCCCGAACGGGCACGAGACGGAGGACGCGATGTTGTGCCCGAGACTCTGGATCGTCCCGGTACCGGCACAGCTACCATTGACGATGCTCGCGCGCGACTGCAGCGATGCCGGTGTCAGCACCTGAACCGCTTCGCGTCCCTGGCCACCGACGATCGTCACGTGCTCGAGCGTGGCGGTCCCGTTCCACGCGACGGTGATGGAGCTGGTGCGCAAGCGTGAGGGATAGCTCACAAAGCACGCGTTCGGGGTCCACGAGAAGCAATTCACCAAGCCGGTGTTCTCGTTGATCGACGAGTTGACGGCATGAAACGCGCCGAGCACGTAAACGCCACCGGTGTTGTTCTCATCGTAGTTGGCGGAGACGCTCGTTCTGTCGATGGTGAGCGATCCTCCGACCTCGACGTCGGCGCCAGCGCCTCCACCGCTCGCTCGATTGCGTGTGATCCGCGTCGCGCGCAGATGGGCGACGGCCGACGGTCCCACGTAGAGCCCGCCGCCGCGTTCCGTCACGCGCGTCGGGAAGATCGATCCCGGCATGGAGCCGGAGAGGGTCAGTTCCACGCCGTCGAGCTCGAGCGACCCGGCGGCGTGGCGAATGGCGCCGCCAAACTCTCCCGGGCTGGCGATCGTCCCGTGCATCACCGTGAGCGACTCGAGGCGGGTGGCCGGTGCGCCGATGTCGAATGCGCGATCGATGTACGCCGCGTCGATGACGGTTGCGCCGGCGCCTGCGCCCCGGATCGTCAGGTCGGCGTAGACGTCCAGGTCCCCGGTGAACCCGGCGTTCTCTCCGGTCCCGGCGATCGAAAGCACGTACGTGCCTGCGGGCAGGTCGATCACGTCGGCCCCGGCGCCGGCCGCGCACGCGTCCACGGGCGCGTCCTGATTCGCGGCGATCACGGCCTCGCGCAAGGTGCAATTGCCGTTCGAGCCCTGGTCGTAGTCGTCCCCGAAGGCATCGACGGTGAGCAAGTTCGCCTCGCTCACGACCGGGCATGCGAGCAGGGTGCCGAGCAGCGCACCAGCGGCGAGTGATCCGGGT
>CAYVDO010000363.1:4127-8252 GCA_964450125.1 uncultured bacterium | reverse complement strand
TCGCCTGCGCCGCGGCTGCGCGAATGGGGCTCACTGCCCACGAGCATGACCGGGGTGCGCAGCCGCGGAGCGCCCTTCGACGTGCCCCCAGCCCCTCACGCCTCGAACCGATTGCACGCGAAAGCAGCGCACGGCCCGCGCGGGGCGTCCATTGCGGAGGCGTGGAAAATGTGCCAACCCCAAGCGCCGCAACACGAGCCCCGCGGCCATCCGGCCGGCGTGGGGTGACGAGCGGCACATCGAGGAGCGAGCGAATGAAGATCGCGGTGCTGGGCGGGACGGGGAAGATCGGATTCGGCTTGGCGATGCGCTGGGCACGCGCAGGCGAGCACGTGACCATCGGTTCGCGGGCTGCCGAGAAGGCGGCCGCCGCGGCAACGGAAGCAACCGAGAAGAGCGGCGCGACGGTGCACGGCGCTGCCAACCGCGACGCCGCTGCTCAGGCCGACGCGGTGGTGCTCGCGGTGCCGTACGAAGCGCAAGCGGGGACGCTCGCGGACGTGAAAGACGCCGTGCAAGGCAAGCTCTTCATCACCGCCGTGAATCCCGTGGATCCGGCGCGTTTGCACGTCGCGATCTTGCCGCCCGAGGGCTCGGCCACCGAGCAGGCCCAGCGTCAGCTTGGCGACGGAGTGAAGGTGGTGGCCGCTTTCCAAACCGTGCCGTCTTTCGTGGCGCGCGAGTTCAAGATCCCCTACGAGGGCGACGTGTTGGTGTGCGGTGACGACGCCGCGGCCAAGGAGGCGACGCGCGCCCTGGTGGAGAAAGCGGGCTTTCGCGCGTTCGACGCCGGCCCCCTCGCCAACGCGTACGTCGTCGAAGGATTGGTGTCGCTCAGCCTGGCGATCAAGAAGGTCCACCCCTTGAAGCGGCTCGGCTTCCGCGTGGTGGGTGCGCCCGCGTGAGGTGAGCGGTGGACACGGCCGAGCACGCCTGGCCGTCGGGTCATTGGTACCCGATCCTCGATTCGCGCTCGCTCGGTTCGCGGCCGCGTCGCATCACGCGCTTCGGCCAGGCGCTGGCGCTCTGGCGCGATGCCGCCGGGCGAGCGGTCGCGTTTCCCGCAACGTGTCCCCACCGCGGCGCGGATCTCGGTGCGGGGCGCGTGGTGGAGGGTGCCCTCGAATGTCCGTTCCACGGCTTCCTGTGGGACGCGAGCGGGCGCTGTGTGCGTACACCGTGCGAAGGTCGCGACGCCGAGATCTCCCGGCGGCTCGACACGCAGCCGCTCGCGATTCGCGAGGCCCACGGCCTCGTGTGGTTGTGGTGGGGGGCCACCGCCGACTCGTTGCCTGATCCGCCGTGGTTCGAGGGACTCCCCACGAGCACAGCGGGCAGCTCCACCACCAGCTACACCTGGCGCTTGTCGCTGGAGCGGATGATGGAGGCCATCCTCGATCTGCACCACTTCCCCGTGCTTCATCGACACTTCGCACTCGGCATCGGCCGCCGCCTCGATCCGTACCGCGCCGAGGTCGTCGGCGCCGAGATCCGCGTCCAAGCGACGTTGCGCCCCGATCCCGCCGATCCGAACGGTGGTCGGAAGTCGCAGCAGTTCCGTACGCGCCTGGCGTTCCCGAGTGTGATGCTCTCAGACGTGCAGGTGCCGGTGCTGGTGGTGTGCGCTCCGATCGACGCCGAGCACGTGTGGCTGCATCTGCGCTTCTATCCGCGTCCCGATCTGTCGCCGTTGCTCGGGCGGCTCTACTCCTGGCTGCTCATGTGGGCCGAGAAACTTCTGATCTATCCCGCCGACCTCGAGGTGATGCTCGCCACCGAGCCGCGGGGGAGCGGCGCCCAGACCAACGTGCTGGTTCACGCCGACGGCGCGATCGCCCACTGGTACAGGCTCCGGGAACGAGCGCTGGCTCGTGACCGGGGGCTCGGCGCCGATGAGGAATGAGCATTCACGATCGGCATCCACCCAACCGCCGAGAGCAGGGGCGGGCGAGAGCCCGCTCCCGGACGCAGGGCGCTTGCGGGAGGCCTCGCGGCCGCCCCGACCTATGATTCGCGCCGAATGGTGCGAGATCCTTCAGTCGGTTGGTCGAAGCGCGATCGCCGGATCGAACGTGTAGATTCCGCAGCGCGAAGCCGCCACCACGGATTTTCGGGTGCGATCGAAGAGCACCTCGCGCACCTTGCTTCCCACGTGCGCGTGAGCGCGCACTCGTCCCGAAGCCGAGTCGATCCGGCGCAGTTCGCCGGTCACGTAGTCGCCGACCACCACGTCGCCGTCGTCGAGCCAGTCGAACCACCACGCCCCGTAGCCGATGGGGATCTCACGGCGCAGCGCGAGGGTCTTGGCGCTCAGCACCGCGAGCTTTCCGGGGAAGGAGATGGCGACCCACACCTCGTCGCCGCTCGGTGAGCGCACGACGTCGCGTGCGGGGAAGAGCCACTCGGCGGCGTACACCCGCTCGAGCCCGTCGTAGGACATCGCCTGCCACGTACACGTGGCCGACGAGTTGCCGACCATCACCACGCCCGCATCCGGCAGCGGCACGATGTGTGAGGGCGAGCAGTTGTCGGGCAGGCAGGCTTGGCTCTTTTGCGAATCGGGGTAGACGGTGCGCAGCTCGGCGGCGCTGGGCGACGGCATGGCCACGTGGCCGTCCTGGCGTGTGAAGGTGAAGGGATCGACCGCCGCCACGCAGCCCGGTTCGCCCTCGTGACCGACCAGCAGCCGCTGTGCGCGCTCGTCCCACGCGAGCCCCAGCGGCCGTCGCATCGGGATCTCGCCGCGCCGCGCGAAGCTGGTCCGATCCACGAAGCGCAGCACGTCGCCGCCGAACACCGACACGGCGACGAGATCGCTCCCGGGGATCGCCAGCGCCTCGATCGCGGGCTTGTCGACGAGCGCTTGACGCGCCTCGGGTCGAGACGGGTCGACGCGCAGCACCGCGTGCCGCGGCGTCTGGGTGACCTCCGGCCCGCACGCGACGAGCAGTGTTGCATCGGCCGGATCGACGGTGATGACTCGCGCGACCTCGCAATCGAGGTCGAGAAGCGGATCGTCCGCGGGGCGGCCCGCGACGGGCTCGAAGAGCACCAACGGATGCACTCCCGGCTGCGACAGGACCTCTCCGCACGCGGTTCCCATCCAGCCGGCGAAGGCGCTCACGTTCACCGCCAGCGAAGTCGCGATGGAGAGCGTGAGTGCGCGCGTCGGTCCAGGGAGCCAGGCAGGAGCACGATGCGATGCGAGCAAGAGCAGCCATGCCGCGGATGCGATCGCGGCGGCCGCGGTGACGACGGGCGCCACGTGGAACGCCGAATAGAGGCCAGGGCCTTGGCTGATCGCAGTCACCACGCGGTGGACCGCGACGTACCAAGCGACGACGCGCGCCGCGCCCGGGGAACGCGCCGCGCGAAAGCCACCGAGGCGATCGAGCAGCACGACGCTCGCCAAATCCAGCGTGGTCACGAACGCGACCAACACCAGAAGCCCGCCGCCACCGAAGAGCGCCGCAGCGAGCGGGAACCAATGCCAAAGGCCGGTCTCGGCGAGGAGCGCGAGTCCGCGAATCATGCGCACGCGGCGAACCATAGCGAGCGCGCTCGGGGCGATCCAGGCGCCCGATCGCGCCGCCGGCGCCCTCGCCTCGAACGTCCCAACCCTGCCCGCGTGCAGTGTCCGGGGTGACTCTCGCGCTGAGCCCGTCCAGGGCGCGAGGGGCGGGGCTACGTCGCAGGGCGCTCCGCGCCCGCGCACCCCGGTCTCTCTCGTGGGGAGTGAGGCCCAGTCGCGCGGCCGCGGCGGAGAAGCGCCTCCGGTTCCACGGGATCGAGGTGGGGCGAGCCGAGCCCGCCGACGGACCCCCAGACCCTCGCGACTCGACCGGACATCTCGGTCGGAGTGACCGACGGCGCTGTGCGGGGATTCGTTGCGACGTGCCGCAGCGCTGGGCTAGCATCGCGCTCGTCCAATGGGATCGCCGGCCGCACAGGCTGGCTTCCGGCGCCACCACCGCGAGTCGCGCTCGATGTCCTTTTCGCACCTGCTTCGATCGAAGGTCGCCGAGCGCGGCTGGCGAGCGATCCTCAAATACGTCGTCCTGAATCCGCTCGAGATGGCGGCGCGTTGGATTCCGTATTCGCCGATGCGCGTGGCCGTGATCCGCG
>CAYVDO010000363.1:0-4117 GCA_964450125.1 uncultured bacterium | reverse complement strand
TCGACTTCAGCGTGATGCTCTACCCGGTCGAGTTCACGAACATCGACATCGGCAGCTTCCGGAATCTCACGATCGGACCGTATTGCCACATCAACAGCCGCGTGATGATCGACCTGCGCGGGCCGGTGACGATCGGCGAGCGCGTCAGCATCGGTGCGGGCACCACGATCCTCTCCCACGAAGCCGCGCCGCCGCTCTCGCCGATGGCCATCCCCGAGCGGGTGGCTGGCGTCACCATCGAGCGCGGTGCCTACATCGGCGCCGGCGCGATCGTGCTGTGCGGCATCACCATCGGCGAGATGGCGGTGGTGGGCGCGGGCGCCGTGGTCACCCGCGACGTGCCGCCCTACACGGTGGTGGGTGGCGTCCCGGCGCGAGTGTTGGAACGGCTCGACCCGGCGACCAAACGCTTCGTACCCGTGCTCTCCGCTCGTCCCGGCCGCGCGGCCTGATCGCCGTCGCGGGCGATTCGCAACCACGCGCAGGGACGATCCCCACGCCTCGAGGCGTGGGGCGGCCCCTGATTCACAACGCGGGCGCCGGCTCGAAGATGGGTGGCGCGGGTGGAGCGCTCGCGTTCGCGCCGAACCCGTACGGCCGATTGGTGAGCAGCGACAGGAGCTGGGTCAGCCCGTTCCGCAGCGAGCGCATGGGCACGCGGCGCACGATCCGCAGCATGCGCCGCGGGTGAAAGTAGAAGCGCACGTAGCTCATGCGGATGAGCTTGCTCAGTGGGTAGCCGTACGCGCGCTCGTACCAGGATTCGGCGTTGTGGTAGTCGCTGGTCTCGGGCAGCGCCTCGAGCGCCTCGGGATGCTCACGCATCGCGAGCTCGTAGAGTCCCGTGCCCTTCTGTGGCGAGGGTGTGAAGAAGTAACCGAACGTGAGGCGGCTCGCGAGCGCGAGCCGCACGGTGCGCGCGATTTCCTCGCGGGTCTCCGTGGGGAAGCCGAGCATGAAGAAGCCGCGCACCATCATGCCGCGGCGGTCCGCTTGCTCGATGGCCCACAGCGTCTTGTCGAGATCGAGGTGTTTCTCCACCAGGGTCTGCACGCGTGGGCTCGCGGTCTCGATGGCGACCGACATCGAATACGTTCCGCCCACGGCGAGGGCGTCAAGCACGGGCCCGTCGAGGATGTCGGCTCGCATCCCGCCGGGCATGGCGAAGTGGAGCCGCCCGGGCCAGCGCTCGGCGGAGCCGTACATGATGCGTTTCAGGCGCGGGCGGTGAAGATTGAAGATGTCGTCGACGACGTGAAACTCGTCGACTCCGAACGCCTCGTGCAGCCATTCGATCTCGCCCAGCACGTGATCGGCGCTGCGGTGACGGAACTTCTTGCCGAACACGTCGTGGCAATAACTGCACTTGTACGGACAACCACGTGAAGTGAAAAGCGGGGCGTAACGGCGCCCCTTGAGCATGCTGTTGATGTTGGGAAGGCGCGCGTAATGGTCGAAGTCCACCAGGTCCCACGCGGGGTAGGGGAGCGCGTCGAGGTCGCGCACGGTATCGGCTTCGCCCGGCAGGTGGAGGGTTCCATCGGCGCGTTTGTAGGCGAGCCCCGGCAGGTCGGCTCCGAGCGCGCCGCCGCCGAAATGGCGTGACAGCGCCTCGGGGAACACCTGCTCGCCTTCGCCGTCGACCGCCCAATCGAATCGCGACGCCTCGAGCACCTCGGCCAAGCGACGATGGGGATAGGGCCCGCCCAACACCGTGACGATGCGCGGGTCGTGCTCTTTGGTGGCGGCGGCGATGGCGCGAGCGTTGGGAGCCTCGGCGTTGAGCGCCGAAACGGCCACCACTTGCGGACGCTCGGTGCGGAGCTCGCGGCCGAGCCAATCGAGCCCGAGCCCGTACGCATCCATGTCCACGGCCCGCACCGCGATCTCGCGGCCGAACCGCTGGCGCAGAACCGCGGCGAGTTGGAGAACGCCGAGCGGCGGTCCGATGATCTTGCTGACGAGGGACTGGGGTGGCTTGAGAAGCAGAACGCGCAACATCGAGTCGGCTCGCGCGCGAAGGGGCGGGGATTCGTGCCGAGGCGGCTGGGTCTCGTGCTGCGAATGACCGTGCTCGCAGCGGGCGCTCGCGCCCGAAAGCTTATAGCACGCGCGTCGACGCGCCCCGCACGCGACGAGTGCGAGCCTCGGGTGCCGCGGCGTGGAGCTGGGGCGAGCCGTGTGCGCCGACGGACTTCCGGACCCTTGCGACTCGCGCGATGCCTCTCGGTCGAAGCGAACCACTACCGACGCCGGCCATGCCCGGGCGTGCAGTTGCGCGATCGGCAGTGGCGGGCCATTCTCCCGCCACACCATGAAGCGCAGCCGCCCCTTCTTCATTTCGTTCGAGGGCGGTGAAGGCGCCGGCAAGACGACGCAGATCCGCTTGCTGGCCGCGCGCCTGCGCGCTCGCGGGCAGCGCGTCACCGAGACCCGCGAGCCCGGCGGTGGCTCGCTGGGGATGCCGATTCGGCGACTCTTGCTCGATGCGCGCAACCGAGGATTGGACGCCATGGCGGAGCTCATGCTCATCGAAGCGCAACGCGCGCAGCACGTGCGCGACGTGATCCGGCCCGCGTTGGCCGCCGGTCACGTCGTGCTCACGGATCGCTACGCCGATTCCACGACCGCGTATCAGGGCGGCGGGCGAAAGCTCGACCGCAAGCTCATCGAATCGCTGAACCAGGTGGCGACGGGTGGGCTCGCACCGGACCTGACACTCTTGCTCGACGTGCCGGTCGAGCGCGGGCTCACTCGCGCGCGATCGCGGAACGCGGCATCCACGGGCGCGTGCGAGGGGCGTTTCGAGGCCGAGGCTGTCGGCTTCCATCGCCGGGTGCGGCGCGAGTTCCAGCGCCTCGCGCGCTCCGAGCCCAGCCGATTTTGCGTCCTGCGCGCCGATCGCTCCATCGAGGACGTGGCCGCGGCCATCGGAACGATCGTCGATGAACGGCTCGCCGAGCGACCGGCAAGGCGCGCTCGTGCGGGAGCGCAGTCATGAGCGGCTGCGGCAGCGGCTGTGGAAGCTGCGGCGTGCGCCTGGTTCCCGCGGGCAAGCTCCTCCACGCGGAGGTCGGTGACCTCGACGTGAAGCGTGGTGATCGCGTGGTGGTGCAGCTCGATCGCGGTCACGCGCTGGCGCGGGTGGTGGCACCCAGCCACGAGCCCAAGAACAAGGTGCCGCTGCAGCGTTTGCTGCGGAAGGCGAAGGACGAAGACCTGGCGCGCGAGCAACGCAACAAGCAACGCGCCGAAGCGGCGCTCGAGCTCGCCGCGCAGAAGCTCCGTCGCCGTCGCATCGACGTCCGGCTGGTGGAAGCTGCGTACCAGCTCGACGGCAGCCGCGTGGAGATCTTCTATCTCGCCGAGGAGCGGCACGTGCCGAACGACCTCGGTGCCGAGCTCTCGGCGGAGCTCAAGGCGCACGTCGAGCTCAAGCCACTCGGCCCGCGCGACCGTGTGAAGCATCGCGGCGCGGTGGGAGTGTGCGGGCGGGAGACCTGCTGCTCGAGCTGGATGGAGGATTTCCATCCCGTATCGGTGAAGATGGCCAAGCTGCAGGACTTCTCGCTCAACGAGACCCGGCTCATGGGTGTCTGCGGTCGCCTCAAGTGCTGTCTCGCCTACGAGAACGCCCACTACGAGTCGGTGAAGCGCGAGATGCCCAAGGTGGGCGCGTTTCTCGACACCGAGCAAGGCGAAGCGCGGGTGTGGGCGCACCACGTGCTGCGACGTTCGATCAGCGTGCGACTCGCCGACGGCACGCAGATCGAGCTGCCGATTCCCGAGGGCGGCTTCCCGAAGGGCCGGCGCGGCCCTGCTCAGGTGCAAGCGCGCGGCGCGCCTCCGCCGGCTGCGCCACCCGAGAGCATGGCTCCGGCACCGGTCGCGCCACCGCCACCCGCGGAGAGCGAACCGCAGCTCGCAGCCGAGGCGCTCGACGGCGGTGAAGGTGTCGAGGTCGAAGAAGGCGTGCTGGCCGACGGCACCTCGGATGGGGCGCCTGCTGAGGGCAGTGGCTCGGGTGCGCCTGGCGAGGGCAGTGGCCCACGCCGCCGGCGCCGCCGCCGCCGCCGCCGTGGCGGTGGTGGCGCGCCGCCAGGCGACGCAGGAGGGC
>CAYVDO010000362.1:0-8255 GCA_964450125.1 uncultured bacterium | reverse complement strand
ACGTGAAACATGACCGTGTTTCCACGAATCGTAATCTCGTGAGTGGTCGCCATATCTTTCGCTCCAGCACAGAGTCCGTCGACTCTCTGATTCAGCGTTGTTACTTACTGATCCCACAGCTTCGAGGCGCTGTCAAATGGCGCTCGAGTGACCGGTCTCGCGAACTCGCGGGCCGACTCCGGCCCCGACGATCATCGCAGCGCGCGGCGGATCGGTCCCCGATTTGGCGGAAAGATCGGGGATGGCGGTGCCGATCCCGTCAAGGGTGCCCGTGGGGCAGGCTTGCAAGCGATCCACCGATTCGAGTCCGTGCCGAGCTGGTGGTCCGTCGCGTGTGCCGCCATCGTCACCCTCGTTGGTTTTCCATCCTCGCGGTAGAGAGCTGACGGGTCGGCAATCCCAGGGCAGATTTGCGAGCGCGGTCGCACGACTGCCTGTGCTGGAGGTGGTCACGACGTTTCCGGCTTCGTGTCACGGCGGCAGCGTGTCGCTGAGACGCGGTGCAGGACACGGGGATGAGTCACGGAAAGGCGGAGGTCTGCGGCACGAAGACCAGCTCGCCGCCTGCGTCACCGATGGCGACCAAGGGTCGGTACTGCGGAGCCTGTTTGGCACTACCCGCGACACGTCGTCGGATGTCCGCCTCGAGGAGCTCGCCCGCCGTGAGCGGCTTGTCGCGGGTGGTGAGCCCGACCAGCAGCGCCGCCGCGAAGAGCGAATGCCCGCTGCCGCCACGGTCGAGGACGGGTTCGTTGGCACCGCTCGCGAGCAGGGCGCGCGAACGGCGGCCCGCCAGCTCCCGCAGCGCGGGCTCACGATCGTCCGGGAGCGCGGGCGAGTCGTGGACCTCGCGCATCAGCATGCCGCTGAAGCAGCGATCCGAAACCACCAGCACGTGCCGGAGCTCGGCTTGCGCCGCTCGCCGCGTCACCGCGGGTCCGCCTGATCGAGGATCCCGCGCAGGCCGTTTGCGCCGGCGTGGCGAGGCAACGGCGAGAACACGGTCGGCGGTCCTGCCGTCGGAGGTTCGAGCGGCGCGACTCCGGAGAAGCTCGTGCTTCCGTCGCTCGCATTCACGATCGGCGAGCCACTCGGTCTCGACACTTACGTGATGCTCGCGAGCGAGGAGCCGCTCGCCGATCCCTCGATCCTCGTGGGCGAGCCGGTGCGGAGCGGCACGGCTCCAGCAACGAGCAGCCCGCTCGCAGCGACCGCGGCCGAGGTGAACGCCGGGCGTCGCGCCGCACGTCTCGCCACACCCGCGCGGTGGCGAATCGAACGCGTGACGCTGCGGAGCCGGCGCCCGGCGGAGGCACCCGCCAGCCCGGCTGCAAACCCCGCCCGCTGACGGACCCAGGCGACCTGCGGCTCGGACCCGTTTCGCTCACCGGGACGAATCTGGGCGGCGCGAAAGGTACGCGCTTGCCTGCGTCGCATTTCGCCAACCAGGCGCCGGCGAACCCGGCAACGCCCGTGGGAGGTGGCGGCGGAGCTACGGGCGCGCCCTTCTGGCGCGGGATCCGAGGGGTGCCGCTCGAGCGAGGCGAGCCCACTGCCACCACGAGGTCGCGCGGCCGGGACGACGGCGTTGGCGACGCTGGGCCGCCCGCTGCCTCGTGCCGTGTCGAGTCGTGGTGGCCAACGCGGCCGCAGCGGAGCCTCCGCGCGATACCCGTTGAACCATCACTCGAAGCGCTGGCCTCTCTGCGGAATCGGGTTCGGCTGCCGTGTGGAGACGAGTTGCTCGGACCGACGCGCCGGCCTATCCGTTGCGAGCGCAACGGAATCCGATGTCCGTGTCCGACAGCGACGGGTCGAAGCCGGGCCGAATTGTCGTCGGAAGGTTGTCCGCGCCGAACAGCCAGGAGCCGCCGCGCAGAACCTTTTCGGTGCCTGAGGCCGGTCCGGATGGATTCGCGGCGGGGCTCACCGAGTAGTACGTCGCACTGTACCAATCGTTGACCCATTCATATGCATTCCCGGCCATGTCGTGTAGGCCGTACGGCGAGTCGCCGAGAGGCTTCGAGCCGACTGGCCAGGTGCTCCCGAGACCACAGCCCTGGCCACTGCCCTCGTTGAACACCGCCTGGCTGCACGTGGGTGTAGTCTCGCCCCAGGGGTAGGTTCGAGCATCCGTGCCGCGCGCGCCCTTTTCCCACTCTGCTTCGGTCGGGAGTCGCTTTCCCGCCCAGGCACAGTAGCTCGCCGCGTGGTTCCAGTGCACGCAATTGATCGGATGGAGGCCGCGGCCCGCGACGCCCCAGTTGCACGGGCCGCCGGACGAGACCGGGGCTGTACAGGCGCCCGCACTGAGGCAGGTCCCGTAGTCGAGCACCGTCACTTCGCTCGTGTCTATCCAGAACGCATCGAGGGTCACTGTGTGCACGGGTTGCTGGTCGGGCCACGCGTTGGATCCCATGAGGAATGCGCCCGAGGGGACGAAGCTCATCCCAACCGGGTTTTGGATGGTGTGTGGCACGGACACCGCGTGCCCGCTCACGATCACCGAGAGGGTATAAGTTCCGTTTGCCTTGGGCGCAGGCAGCGTCGCCACGATCAGCGTGTTGGACCACGAGACGATGCCAGCGGGCGCACTATCGTAGATCACCTGATTCGCGCCCTGATTGGATCCGAACCCTGTCCCGGTGATGCTCACCTGCGAGCCGGCGACGGCCGGATTGGGGGCGACGCTCGTCACCGTATGACAGCCGGATACGAGGAACGCCAAGACGGCCAACGACGCCAGTCGCTTGCTGCCACTTAGCCCGGGGCGCGGGCGTCGTGCCCGCCGAGTACGAGCCTCGGGCCGCAGGGGTGCATGGCCGCTGGCTTGATGGCTCGAATTCATGAAGCATCCTCCGCGGATTCTCAGGCCGTTTGATTGGCAAAAAAAAATGCCTTTGACTACGCGTTCACCGATAGCACGAGTCAGCGAGGTCGCGCAACTTACAGGCAGCCTGCGTGCATGCTCCGATGCTGAGTGCTGCGGTATCGGGATGGACACGCGAAGCTCTGGGATGATCGGGTCTTCGGCCATGCGGAATCGAGCAGATCGATCCCGTCGGCGAAGCGCGGCGACTGCGCCAGCCCGTGCTGCAAACGCATGCACGTCAGGTCTTTCGACGCGCCCGACGGCCTCGAGCTCGCCGACCACGCGTTGCACGTGCTCCACGGCGGGCGCGAGGAGTGAGGGTGGCCGCACGTCGTCGCACGGGACGCCGCGCCGACGGAGCTGCTGCGCAACGTGGCGCATCGGCGCGGCGCAGGGCTCGTGTGCCCGCGCCCGGTCGGGAGCGCGCCGCTGACGAGCCGGCCACGTCGCGGGCGCAGTCCCAGGCGGAGACCCTTGCGCGCCCACGCCGAGCGTGCGTACCGTTGGCGCTCGATTCGGCAGCCGATCTCGGACCTGCGCATTCGTGCGCGCAACACCGCGCTGAGAGCGATGCTGGCAGCGCGAGGAGGCGATCATGCGAGTCATGCTGCGCGCGCTTGCCGTCGCGGTTGCGGGAGGAATCGCGTCGAGCCCTGCGGCTCTCGCGGCGGTGATCCTCTTTCAGAACGGCTTCGAGTCAGCCGACGTGTGCGCGTGGGGGTCGAGCGATCCCGCGGCGACGTGCGATCCCGACATGGTCTTCGTGCCGGCAGGAAAGTTCACGATGGGCTCGGACTTCTCCTCTGCGGAATTGCCCATCCACGACGTCACGCTGGACGCCTTCTGGATCGACCGGACGGAGGTGACCGTGGACCAGTATTCCGCCTGCGTTACGGCGGCTTCGTGTACTGCGGCGGGGACTTCCGTGAAGTGCAACGCGGGAGTCGCGGGGCGGGGCGACCACCCCATCAACTGTGTCGACTGGAGCCAAGCGCTGGCGTATTGCATCTGGGCCGGGAAGCGCTTGCCGACGGAAGCGGAGTGGGAGAAGGCGGCGCGCGGCACGGATGCGCGGACCCGTCCGTGGGGCGAGGAGACCGCGACCTGCGACTACGCGGTGGTCGACGACGCGAGTGCGGGCGGTTTTGGCTGCGGTCTCGCTCACACCGGCCCCGTGGGCACCAAGCCCGCTGGGGCTTCGCCGTACGGTGCGCTCGACTTGATGGGAAACGCGTGGGAATGGGTGAACGACTGGTACAGCCCCACCTATTACTCCGTCAGCCCCCCGTCGAACCCGCCCGGGCCGGTTTCCGGTGATGAGCGGACGATTCGGGGAGGCGCGTGGGGCGACGGTTCGGGCGCGACACTGCGTTCCGCGTACCGCATCCCCAGCGGAGTCACGGGCACGGTTAACACGCTCGGGTTCCGCTGCGCCGCGGGTGGCTGAAACGTTTACATCACGACGGACGCAGATTGCGCGGCAAAGCCACGGCCCCCGCTCGTGTCTCCGTCGACCACCACCCCGGTAGGGAGTCGAGTGCACGCGCGCATGGACGATACATGGAATCGATGAGAGGCGCTTGACGTTCTCGCAACCCGCGGTGCACTATCTACCTCGCGCCGACAGCGTCGATGGCTGGCGCCGCGGCCCGGTAGCGATGGGTCGGCGTGATCTCGGTGAATCCGCCCACTCTCCGATCGTGACAGGCGCCGCGCCTCGACGGCCATCGCAGCAGCGAACTCCTGTGGTTTTCGACGAGCCCGAAGATCCCGACCGGCCACGGTAGGGGTGGAGCGGCGGCTCCAGGGAGTACCACGATGGTCGAAACCTCGCTCTCTCAGCGAAGCGCGCGCTGCAAACACGCACGAAAGTGCCGCGGGCGAGGGGCGTGGTTGATCGCGCTCTGGCTCGTGATCGTGCCGTGCCTGCCGGCGAATGCCCGCACGCGACCGCTGCCGACGCTCGAGCTGCGAGCGTCGAATCCCTTCGGCCTCACCGACGTGGGTTCGTACGCCGCGCCAGCGTTCGCGGACATCGACGGCGACGGGGACCTCGACGCGTTCGTGGGTGAGTTCTACGGAGGCGTGAGCCTCTTCGAGAACACGGGAGGCCTGACGAGCCCAGCATTTGCCGCACCGCTGGCGAATCCGCTCGGCCTGACCGGCGTGGCGTCGGCGGCCGTCCCGCGATTCGCGGACATCGACGGCGACGGTGACTTCGATGCGTTCGTCGGCGCCGCATCCGGGGACACGTACTTCTTCCGCAATACCGGAAGCGTGACCAGCCCGGCGTTCGGCTTGCCGCTCACGAACCCCTTCGGGCTCGCAGCGGTAGGAACCTACGCCGCACCGAGCTTCGTCGACATCGATGGGGACGGTGACCTCGATGTGTTCGTCGGCACGTACGATGGCGACGTCGCCGTCTTCGTGAATACCGGCACGGCCATCGCTCCTGCGTTCGCGACCACCTCCGCGAATCCCTTCGGACTCACGCCGACGAGCGGCTTCGCCGTGCCGTGCTTCGCCGACATGGACGAGGACGGCGATGCCGATGCTCTCGTCTGGGACGACGCCGGCATCGTGCGCTATTCCGCGAATACCAGCAGCGCGACGAGCCCTGCCTTCGCCGCATCCGTGGTCAACCCGTTTGGGTTCGCGGATGCAGGCGCGGGTTCGGCTGGCACCCTCGCGGACATCGACGGCGACGGCGATCTCGACGCGTTCGTCGGGAATGCTTCGGGTGACACGGTCTTCACGGAAAACACGAGCGGCGGCGCGCAGTCCCCGGCATTCATGGGGCCGTCGCTCAATCCGTTCGGCTTGGCCACCGTACCCTCGGAGGCCACGCCCGGCCTCGGTGACCTCGACGGTGACGGCGACCTGGATGCGCTCTACGGCGATGCGAACGGCGATCTCGCGTTCCTCGAGAACACCGGCACGATCGTGAGCCCGGCGTTTGCCCTACCGGTCGCGAATCCGTTCGGCCTGACGCATCTCAACGGCGGGCCGATCGACCCGCATCTCGTCGATGTCGACGCCGACGGCGATCTCGATTTGTTCGTGGGTACCGCGAATGGTGGTCTCTCGTTCTTCGGCAACACGGGCTCCGCCGTGACCCCGGCGTTCGGCGCCGCGTCGGCGAACCCGTTCGGGTTGGCTGGCGTGCCCAACGGCGCTTCGCCCTGCCTGGCGGATCTCGACGGTGACGGCGATCGGGACGCGCTCGTGGGAAGCAGCGATGGCAATCTGCGCTTGTTCGAGAACACCGGATCGGTGAAGACGCCGGCGTTCGCCGCTCCATCGACGAACCCCTTCGGCCTCGCAGACGTGGGGGCTTCGTCGCAGCCGACGCTCGTCGACGTGGACGACGACGGGGATCTCGATGCGTGCGTCGGCGAGGCCACCGGCAAGGTGCTCGTGTTCCGGAACGATGGATCGGCGACGAGCCCCGCATTCGCTTCGCCCGCGATCAACGGCTTTGGGCTTGCCGCGTTCGGCAACCACGCAGCGCCACACTTCGCAGACATCGACGGAGATGGTCAGGTCGACGGCTTCGTGGGAAGCGGCGACGGAGCGACGAGCTTCCTGCGCAACGTCACGCGGCAGCGCGTGTTCAGTGACGGGTTCGAGACCGGGACGATCGAGGAGTGGTCCGACTCGACGCCGTGATCACGTAGGCAGCGAGCGTCGGAGGGCTCGCGAAGCTCGCCCTGGAAGCGGAAGACCGAATGGCCGCGCGCGCTCGGATGCGCGAGCGCATCTTCAGAGGACTGCGTCAGCGCGGCGAGACGGTTACGGGGAAAGCTTGCCGTGCGGTGGAGCTCATCGTTCTCACCGCATGTCCATGCGCGGGGTCCCGATGCTCGAGGGGCGGGGCAGCGGCGGGATGCCGTTGGCCTGCGTGAGCCGCTCAATATCTTTGACTTCTTTGCGGTAGTCTGGATTCGCAAATATCAGCCTGCGTAGATTCTGGAAATCTGCCCACTGAAGCCGAGCTTCAGCGACATCACCGATGCGAAATGTTTCGATGAGGCGTATCGTTTCGCCGATGTAGCCTCCTCCTGTGTAGTGGAAAGCGCGTCCGCTACTGAGCTTCATGTACGCGAGTTGGGCGATGTAGCCCGCGCACTCTTCCGACATGGCGTCGACGGCCGTGGCGTGCATGAGGTCCACCATGGCGTGGGTACACTCATGCAATATGAGCGCCTTCTTCGACGGGCCCGGAGGCCCCTCGATCGGCGGCACGAATAGGACATTCCACCTCGCGATGTAGTGCGCCTTGTTTTCGTCGGAGCTCGTGTCGATCCCGATCCGTCCTTCCCGGAAGCACTTGGCAACGCGCGCGTAGCCGTTCGGAGAGATGTGCAACCCGGCCAGCCAGAAGTCGATCCTGCGGGCCTGCGGGCTCTCGAGCACGCGTAAAACATCATCGAGGGTGATCGGCATCGGGGCTACTCCTCTCGGTTCAGTTAGGCAGACATCAGTATGCCAGCGAGTCGCTCGGGGATGACGAGGCGCTCCGCTTGCAGACACTTCCAAGGGCGAAGTCGTCCGGGGATCTGAACGTGCGAAACGTCAGGTACAGGATGTGTTCGCATTCAGAGTGACCGAGCCATCGCAGCAGTTGGCGCGGCCTCTTCAGGGGGCCGGAATGAAGACGTGAGATCGAGTTCGGCGCGACGATCGTGGGACACCCGCCGGAGCGACGACGACGAGCGGTGCGAGCGTGGACCAACGCCCTGAGCCGCGGCGACACCGCCGCCTGCGGTTCGTCCAACGCTTCACATCTCAGAACGACGGGGCGAGGAACACCTCGGCCCAAGCCCGACTCTCACGCGCGCCGTTGCCTTCTGGCGAGACGCATTGGACTCTCCACGTCGGAAGTCCATTCGGCGCCGGCGGGGCTCGGAGGATCGTGAAGTCCGAGGTGCAGATGCCGCCGTTGCTGGCCGACGATTGGACGCACCGCACCCTTGCACCCACGGGATCGTTCGCGCTCTGGCTCGGAGGCGTCATCCACCCATCGATCACCATGATGTGTTGCCAGTCGATCGGGGTTCCTCCTCCCTTCTTCGACGTGGTCGACGTCCCCTCGACGTAGCAGATCACGTGGTCCCGGGGTGAGACCGGGATCGTTTGCAGAGCCCGCGTGAAAGCAGGCTTGGACCCCGGATAGGTCGGAATGGTCGGCCGATCATTCAGCTCGTCCGCTCGCCGGCCCTTTGCCGTGAAGTAGCTGTTTACGAACCCGATGCAGTCCATCCCGATGAACCGGTCACAGTAAGTCTGAACATCAGACACCTTCGGTCCGATCTCGCCCGCCTGCTGAAGAAGACCGAGCGCGAGCGCGATGTCCGGGGCTGTGCCTTTTCCCGTGAAGATC
>CAYVDO010000361.1:0-8301 GCA_964450125.1 uncultured bacterium | reverse complement strand
CCATCTGCTCCTCTCTGCCGGTTTATCCCGGCGCACGGGGCCCACCCCCAAGGCGCTGCGCTGCGACCGTACGTCCGTCACACGCTGCGCAGTAAGGGTTCCCACGCGCCCGGCTTGAAGCCAACCGCACGCGGAACGCCGTCGATCACGAGAACCGGACGTTTCACCAGCATGGGATCGCTGGTGAACGCTTCCACCCATTGGGCCTCGCTCCACCGGTCCTTCTCGGGGCCGAGGGCGCGAAAAGACGCTCCGCTGGTATTCCGCAGGGCCTTGACCGTGAGCGTCTCCACCCATTTCCCCACCTCGCCGGAAGCAGGCGGCGTCGCGCGCAGATCTACCCAGTCGTGAGCGTGCCCACGCTCGGCGAGCCAAGCGCGCGCCTTGCGACACGTGTCGCAGGTGGAAATGCCGTACACGGTGATCTTCATCGATGCACTCCGCTCGCGCTCACGCGTCCGTTCAGGGTGCCGCCAGCTCGTAGAGGTGAACTCCACTCGCGTTGATGCGCGCCCACGTCTTCCGCCCGTCGACTGGCCAGTAGCCGGTGTTGACGTAGAGTCCCTTGCGGCCGTTCTGGGCGACGATCTCAGTGCGCTCGGGCTCGTGGGTGTGGCCGATCACCACGACGTCCGCGCCGGCGGCAATCCGTGTGCGGGCATAGTCGTGGCTGAGAGCACGGATCGGATCGTTCTTCCGTGCGGTGTAACCACGCGACTTGCGGCTCGATCGTTCGCCGATCGCGACCACCAGCTCCGCGGGGAGCGCGCGCGCCAGCCGGCGCACGATCCGCGTTCGCAGTAACCAGCGCAGGAACAGGTAGCCGTGATCGTGTGGATTGACGAGGTCGCCGTGGGAAAGGCTCACCTCGCGCAACGATACCCGCACACGCCGCTCACCGACGAACGTGTCGAGACCGACCACACGCCGGAACTGCGATTCGAGGTGCAAATCGTGATTCCCCTCGCAATAGAGCACCGCGACGCCGCGGGCGTGGATCGCCGACAGCGCCGCGATCACGTCGGCGAACCGCTCCACCAGGACCACGTTGTCCTCGATCCAGAAGTCGAAGAGGTCGCCGAGCACCACCAAGAGATCGACCTCGCGGGGCAACCCGCGAAGCAGCTCGAGCGCAGCCGCGTAGCGCGGCTCGTCGCGATCCCAGAGGTGAAGGTCGCTGATCACCACCGCGTCGCGGTACGCTCGCTCGGAACCCGCGTCGTCGTTCATGGACACGCGATGTTTGCCTCATCGCTCGCCGAAGCGCCAACTCCGACGGTGTGATGCGCACGACTCGGCGAATCCGGTCGATGGCCCTGTGGATCGCCGCGCTTCTCGCGTGCACCGGCTGCGGTGCGGACGCGACCCACCCGAACGGTGTCGTCCCCGCGCCTGGCGTCCACCTGGTGAGGCGCGCGGTGCCCGCGGGGGCCACGGGCGTGGCCACCGGCGCCTTCACGACGCCGTCGCACGAGTACCCGGAGATCGCGCTCCCGCAGCCCTTCCAGCACGTGCTGACCTTCACGATGGAACCGATGGCGCCACCCACGCGTAGCGCCATTCGCACCAACGGTCCGCTGATCGTGTTCAGCGACGACCTCGACGTGGTGGTGTTCTCCCCCGTCGATCATCCCTTCGAGACGTTGGTGTGGTTCGCCGACGGCGCGTTGCACTCGGGGCTCGAAGGCGAGCTCGACGTCATCCCACCCGGCTTCACCCACGAGTTCCTGCTGGTGCGCGGCCGCGGCATCGGCGCGACGGTGGAGCGCTGGGGCGCGGCACTTCGCGAGCGCCTCGGTGGCGCAGCCGTGGATCGCTATGCCGACCTCGGCCTGAGCCGCCTCGGTTATTGGACCGACAACGGCGCCGTCTACTACTACGCGACCGCACCCGGTCGAAACGAAGCGGACACGCTGCTCGAAGTGAAGCGCGACGCGGATCAGCGCGGCATCCCGTTCGGCTATTTCCAGCTCGACTCGTGGTGGTACTTCAAGGAGGCGAGCGCCACCGGCCCATTCGGCGGACTGGTGAACTGGCAACCGCAGCCGTGGATGTTTCCGGAGGGACTCACCGCGTTTCGCGAGCGTCTCGGGCTGCCGCTGGTGCTTCACAACCGCTGGTTCGCACCCACCAACGACTACGCGAGCCGCTACGAGTTCGTGCGCGGCGGCGGCGACCCCGACATGGCGTTCCCGGTCGACCGCGGTGTCTTCGACGAATTCATGGCCGACGCCGCGCGCTGGGGCGCCGTCACCTACGAGCAAGATTGGCTCATGGCCCAGTTCTGGGGTGTGCCATGGCTGCGCCAAGCGCTCGGCCGCGCCGAGACCTGGATGGCGAACCTCGCCAACGCCGCCGCGGACGCGGGGCTCACGGTGCAGCTCTGCATGCCCGGCCCCGCCCACTTCCTCGACAAACCGCGCCATCCCAACGTCACCACGGCGCGGGTCTCCATCGACTACCTCGCCGGCGCACCGAAGACGATGTACTGGCCCGCGTTTCACACCACCAGCATGCTCGCCGCCGCCGTCGGCGTGTGGCCGTTCAAGGACAACTTCCTGAGCGCGCCCGGCCAGCGCACGCTCTTCGACGAGCATCAAAACGAGCAGGAAGCGCTCGTGAGTGCTTTGAGCGGTGGAATGGTGGGCGCCGGCGATGGCATCGGCGCCGCCGATGCGACGTTGCTCCGCCGCACCTGTCGCGCCGACGGCGTGCTGCTCAAGCCCGATCGCCCCGCCACCCCCATCGACGCGATGTTCCTGCCACACCAACGACCCTACACCGTGAGCACGTTCTCGGATCGTTCGGGGCTGGGGCGCTGGACGTATCTGGCGGCCTACGCGCTCTGGCGAGGCGACGACGTCCGGCGATTCCTCGACGGCCTCTTCTCCTTCATCGACTACGGCCGCCCCATCGACGATCTCTTCGTGCTGCCGGACGAGCTGCGCGCCTGGGACGTCGATCTGGCGCGCGATCTCGACATCCGCGAGCCGATGGTCGCCTACGACTGGCGCCGCGGCACCGCCACCGTGGTCGAAGGCGCCTTCGCTCTCGAGGTCCGTGGCAAGCCCTTCGACTTCGACTACGTGGTGCTCGCGCCCATTCTCGAGAACGGTCTGGCGCTGATCGGCGAGGCCGAGAAGTTCGTGACGCTGGCGGACCGTCGCTTCACCGACATCCGGGCTACTACGGATGGCATCGACGTCGATCTCGCTGGCGCCCCCGGCGAGCGCGTCACGCTGCTCGTCTTCGACGCCCACGCGAGCGCGCTTCTCGCGCCAGTGCACGCGACGCTTTCCACCCAGGGAACGGCGCACGTGAGCGTCGCCCGCTGAGCGACGACCCGCGAGCTTGCGTCCGTTCGGATCACCCGGCTTCGCGACTGCCTGCAGTCCGGACGCGGCGCGTCCTCACGGCCTCGCGCGCAGCCAGCCCATCGGGACGTCCGCCTCCAGCACTCCGTCGGTGCGCCGGATGCGCCGTTCGAGGCGGCCTTCGCGGCGAAAGCCGAGCGACTCGTAGAGCGCGATCGCGCGGGCGTTGCTCTCGCGGGTGACGAGCTCGACGCGCTCGATCGCGGGGCGTTCGTCGCGGACGATTCGGAGCAGCTCGGTGAAGAGCGCGCGCCCCACACCGCGCCCTTGATGCGCGGGATGGACCGCGATCGTGAGCTCGCCGAGGACGTGAGCAAAGACCGCGAGCGGCGAGCGGTATGCGTGGATCTCGCCCACGATCGGGGCGCTCGAGCCGTCGCGCGTCTCCACCGCCACCAGCGCGATTCCGTCGGCGAGGGCGTGCCCCAGGAAACCTGCGACGTACGCAGGCGAGATCTCGTCGGCGGCGCGCGCCAAGCCACTGGCACCGGTAGCGGCCGAGCGGTAGAGCGCGACGACCTCGGCCGTGTCCTCGACCGTCGCGGTACGCAGCGAGACGCCTGCGTCCATCGTCGTCAGCCTGCGGCGAGGCGTGCGAGACCGATGACGAGCGCCACCAACCCGAAGGGCAGGCCCGCGATGCTGAAGCGGATGCGGCGGGTGAGGCGTTCCACGGCGGTGCCGTCTGCGCGCGCGACGAAGCGGCGCACCACCCACCTCACGCAATCGGCGTTGAACGCGATCGCCACCAGTGCGCAGCCGATCTTCACGAGCAACGCCGCGGAGAGCTCGCCGGCGCGCAGCACCAGCACCACGCCACTCGTCAGCACCAACATCAAGAGCGGGACTTCGATCAGGAGGTCGATCCAGAAGTGCACGCGTGCCACGAACGCGCGCTCCGCCGCGCCGTGCGCCACCAGCTCCAGCACGACCTCGGCTGCCACCACGCCGCCCCACAGGGCCACGGCCAGCAGATGAACGACGATCACGCTGCGGCACCGACGGGGGCGAGCACCTCGTTCAAGAAGCGGATCTGGCTCGCGATCGCGGTCTCGAACGGCGACCCGACGTAGATCTCGAAGTGCCCGAGCGGA
Source organism: uncultured bacterium (assembly GCA_964450125.1). Lineage (GTDB taxonomy): Bacteria > JADJOY01 > JADJOY01 > JADJOY01 > JADJOY01 > JADJOY01. The sequence continues at coordinate 3,833 of CAYVDO010000361.1, read as the reverse complement.
AAGACCTCGAGCTGCGCGCGTGGCGCACGTTTCGCGACCTCACGGGCGCCCGACGCGGGTGCCACCGAATCGTGCTCGGCGACCTGCACGAGCAGTGGCGCCTGGATTCGCGCGGCGCCCGTGATGGGTCGATACGCTGCGACCTCCAGGAACACCCGCGCCGCCACGCGCTCGTCGAACGAGAGTCCAGGCGGAACGATGGCCCGATAGCCGGGCTCGGCATCCGGCGTGGTCATGGCCGCGAGCGTGCCCGGCTTGCCGATCGCCGGCACGTAGACGGGCGGCTTGCCAAGCATCGCGCCGAGCCAATCGCGAATCGCGACGCTCGTGAGGCGTAGCGCCTGGCCCACGCTCGTGGTCCGCGAGCTGGCGAAGCCATCGGTGAAGGGCACTTGCGCGATCACCGCCGCGAGGTCGGGCCGCTCGGCACCGATCGTCAGCACGTGGCCGCCGCTGAGCGAGGTGCCCCAGAGCGCCACACGCTTCGCATCCACTCCCGGCAGGGTGGGCGCGAAGGCGAGCGCCGCGCGCCAATCGTCGAGCTCGCGGCCGATCGAGAGCAACTGGCGCGGCTCGCCGCCGCTGGCACCGAAGTGGCGATAGTCGAAAACCAGCGCGTGATAGCCGGCGCGTTGGAAACGCTCGGCGTAGTCGTCGAGCCTGAGCTCGCGCACGCCGCAGAAGCCGTGCGCGAGAATCACGCACGGCGCACCGACCGCACCGGGGTAGTGCCACGCCGCGATCGGAACGCCGCTCGACGTGAAGGACACGTCGGCGCGCTGGGCGCGCTGCGCCGCCCGGTTCACGCGGCCTCCACCTTGGGCAGCTCGACGAGCGCCTTGTCGATCGACGACTGCGGCAGCTCGTGGTCCACGAGCTTGCCGGCGAGGAACGCATCGTACGAAGCCATGTCGAAGTACCCGTGACCGCTCAGGTTGAAGAGGATCACGCGCTCCTGCCCTTCTTCCCGGGCCGCGATCGCCTCGTCCACGGCGGCCTTGATGGCGTGCGAAGTCTCGGGTGCCGGCACGATTCCCTCGGTGCGTGCGAAGAGCATCGCCGCCTCGAAGCATCCCACCTGACCGTAAGCGCGCGCCTCCACGATGCCTTGCTCCACCAACGCCGAGACGATCGGCGAGTCGCCGTGGTAGCGCAGCCCACCGGCGTGGATCGAGGGCGGCACGAAGCCGTGGCCGAGGGTATGCATCTTCATGATCGGCACGATCCCCGCGGTGTCACCGAAATCGTACGCGTACGGGCCACGAGTGAGTGTGGGGCAGCTCGCCGGCTCGACCGCCATCAGCCGCACGTTCTTGCCGGCCGCCACATCCGGCACGAACGGCAACGCGATGCCCGCGAAATTGGAGCCGCCGCCGCAGCAGCCGATGACCACGTCGGGCAGCCGCTCACCAGCGAGGGCGAGCTGCTTCTTCGCTTCCCGCCCGATCACGGTCTGATGAAGACACACGTGATTCAGCACCGAGCCGAGGGCGTAGTGGGTGTCGGCGCGATTGGCGGCGTCCTCCACGGCCTCGCTGATGGCGATGCCGAGCGAGCCCGGCGAATTCGGATCGGCGGCGAGGACGGCGCGCCCCGAATTGGTGCTGGACGTCGGGCTCGCGAACACCTCGGCGCCCCACACCTGCATGAGCGAGCGGCGATACGGCTTTTGCTCGTAGCTCACCTTCACCATGTACACCGTGCATTCGAGGCCGAAGGTGCTGCACGCGAACGCGAGCGAGCTACCCCATTGCCCGGCGCCGGTTTCGGTGGCGAGACGGCGGACTCCTTCTTGCTGGTTGTAGTAGGCCTGCGCCACCGCGGTGTTGGGCTTGTGTGAGCCGGCCGGGCTCACCGACTCGTTCTTGAAGTAGATGCGCGCAGGCGTCGCGAGCGCCGCCTCGAGACGGCGCGCTCGCACCAGCGGCGTGGGGCGCCAGATCGAGAGCACGTCGAGGATCGGGTCGGGGATCGCGATCTCGCGGACCGGCGACATCTCCTGCTCGATGAGCGCCATCGGGAAGAGCGGCGTCAGATCGGCGGGACCCAACGGCTGGCGCGTGCCGGGATGAAGCGGCGGATCGAGCGGCCGCGGCAGATCCGGCAGCACGTTGTACCAACTGCGCACGCTTTCGCTGGCCGGGAGCTCGATGCGATTCGATCCCATGAGGTTCCGTTCCTTTCTCGTTCAGCCGCGGGTCGCCGCGCCCGTCAGCGCGGCCAAGGGGTCACCAAACTTCGCGTGATAGTCGGCCCGCGAGCGGCGAATCACCTCGTGCGCCTCGGCGCGATCGTAGACGTGGGTGATCTCGACGCGCCGCTCGCTCGTACCAGGCACGTCCTTGTAGGTCAGAAAGTAGTGCCGGAGCCGCTCGACCAAACCGGGCGGACAATCACCGATGTCGCGCCAGCCGCCGTAGAGCGCGTCGTTCTGCATCACGGCGATGATCTTGTCGTCGGCCTCGTTCTTGTCGATCATCCGAAGCCCGCCGATCGGTACCGACTGAAGCAGGATGTCGCCACGCGGGATTGCCTTCTCGGTGAGCACGCAGATGTCGAGGGGATCGCCGTCCCCGACGATGCCGCTGCGACCCGTGCGCTGGTCGCAGTAAGCCCCGACCGAATCGCCGCAATACGTCTGTGGCACGAAGCCGTAGAGCGTCGGACAGACGTTCGAAAACTTCTGCGGCCGGTCGATCTTGAGGATGCCGGTGGCCTTGTCCACCTCGTACTTGACCGTGTCCGTGGGCACGATCTCGATGTACGTGGTCACCACCTCGGGTGCTGCGGCGCCGATCGCGACGCCGTGCCACGGATGAGAGCGGAATACCAAGCTCGCCAGATTCTCGGGCTGCGGCACGATGGCGATCCTCCCACGGCGAGCTTGTCACCGAGCGTCGCTCGCGTGGAGAGCCGCCCTCTCGCGCGCACTACGCCGATGCTCACACGCGCCCGATCGATCGGGAGACCCGTTGGTTCCGTGGTAGGCAGGTGCGCCGCGGCTTCACGAGAAGCCGCGCCGCCGCCGCCTTCGCACGCACCTTCCGTCCCGCGCCGGTCGCGAGCCGCCGCGATCGCCGAGCACGACCCGCCGTTACTGGGGCAGATCGGCCATCTGGATCGCCAGGCCGCGATCCACTGTCGCCGCCACGTCCGGATGATTCGCCGCCAGCTCCTCACCCGAGATCCGCTCCGCCGCCACGCGACCGTCCTTGGACACGATCGTGTAGTAGCGGCCGAGCTCGCCGGCGTAGATCGTGACCCGTCCCGCCCGCGTGTCGAGCTGAACGATCGCCGGCGCCGTCAGTCGATCCATCGCCGGATCGCGTCTGCTCGAGGTCGAGCCAGGCTGAGCACTCGCCGCCGTCACACCGAGGGCCACCGCCACAGCCACCACCGCGCCCATCGTCCGTCGGCCGTTCGAACGTTGCTTGCGTACCATGCGCCACCTCCCGCGCGGCTGCAGCGAGCACCGCGCTCACCCGATCCTACCGCCGCGTGCCCCGGATGCGAACCGGCGTGCGCGCGAGCCGGCTCCGCGGAAACTGAGTTGCGCGCTCCAATCCCTGAGCGCCTACTATTCGATAGGCCCCCCTGGCCGGCGATGCCCGTCGGCCAAATCGGGCCTTGTGGAGGATCTCCCATGCTCGGCAGATCGAAGCGGCTCGCCGCGGGCGTCGCCGCCCTCGCTCTCAGTGCCGCGATCGGGTGTGGCATCTGGAACTGGACAGGCGTGTTTTCCTACAGCGACTCGTTCGTGGGCGTCGTGACGACGCTGAGCCAGCCGAACCCGGTGGCGGTGAACGTCGACATGAACCTGGCCGCCGATCAGC
>CAYVDO010000360.1:6122-8310 GCA_964450125.1 uncultured bacterium | reverse complement strand
GAGATTGCCGGTCGCGATGGGCACGTTCTTGCCGAGGCCGAAGGTGTCGAACTGCTGCCCGTCGTTGGGGGTGAGCTTCGACCAGTGATTGGTGGCGTGCGCCAGCGAAGGCAGCGACGCCGCCAGAACGGCGGACGCGGCCGCGCGCCGCCACGTCGATCGGTTTCGTTTCATCGCTCGCTCCCCTCGCGAAGTTCCGTCGAGACTACCAAACGCGTTTCGAACCGGTCCAACCGACGGACCGTATTCGATGCCGAGCAGGTGCGATCTCGGTGAGCCGAAGCGTATGCTCTACGCACGGCAGTGGACTCCGGTTCAGCGGACGGGGACGAGACGATGACGAAGCGGGCGAGGCGGGGAGCAGGGCGTGCCGGTGTGCGCGTCACGATGGCGGGCTTGGCCGTGGCGGTGGTGTCAGCCGGCGCGTGGCTGGCCGTGGAGGCACCGGGTGCCAGAGCCGCGAATCGTTCCCGTGCGCCGAGCGCCCTCGACGCGCCCGGTATTGCGACCGCGCCCGACTGGCGCTTCGGCTTCGAGTACTGGGAAGTGTTCGGGCCGACCGTGACGCCCGCCCAGCACGCGGCACTCCTCGACAAGCTCGCGGTGCTGACGGCCACCCAGCCGGTACGCGGCGGCATCAACGTCAACGAGATTGGTGGTGGCTGGGCGACGATGCAGCCCACACCCACCTCGGCCTACGACTTCAGTCAGTCGGACCTCGCCGTGCAGACCATCGGTGCGAAGGGCTTTTCCACCGTCTGGAACGTGCGCCCCACGGCTCCGTGGTCGATGGTCGACAACCCGGACTGCGTCGATGGTCCCGGCAACGACGAATGCGCGCCGGACGCCGCGCACGAGCAAGCGTGGAAGGACTACGTGAAAGCCGTCGTCGAGCGCTACGACGGCGACGGCATCGACGACATGCCGGGGCTGACGGTGCCGGTGCAGTACTACGTCATGGATCAAGAAGTGGCGTTCGAGGGTACCGAGGGGACAGGGGACTACGCCGAGGCGCTCGGCTACGGATTTTGGGACGATTCGATTCCGCACCTGATCCGGCTCCACAAGATCACGTACGAGGCCGTCCACGAGGCCGATCCCACCGGTTTCTCGAAGCTGGTTGGCAGCGGCGGATTGATCTTCGACCTCTACTCGGACTTCCCCGAGTATCCGAGCCCGAACCCGGGTCCCGGCAGCGTCGTGTCCGCGCGACTCGACGGTGCCAATCCCAAGGGTGCCGTGTTCCGCGAGGGCTTCGACGGTCTGGTCGAGCTGATGACCGCGCTCGGCGACGACGGCGATGGTGTGAAGTGCGACTACATCGAGTGGCATCCGCACAACGGCTGGCGCGCCATCGACCAGACGCTGGCGCTCATCACGCAGTACGCGCCCACCAAGCCGATCTTCGTCGACGACATGTGGACGAACATGTTCGCCCGCAACACCCCGCTACCCGGCTGGACGATGTTCATCGGCGGCAATCAGATCGAGGGTGATTTCCCGAACGCGACCGTCGCGACCTACGACGCGCTCGCCGACGGTCTCACGAACAACACCCCAGCGATCGTCAATTGGTACAACGCCAAGGGCGCGCGCGGCGCGGTGAAGACCTTCGCCACGGCCTTCGGCGCCGGCGCGGAGCGGGTGTCGTTCACCGGCTCGAACGATCCGTGTGCTTACCAGTTCCTGACGACCTGCCTCGACCAGCAGCTCATCTTCTCGTGGTTCGGCTACTCGCACCTGCTGGGCACCAAGGCCACGGGCTACGCCTACAAGCCGCAGTACTGGACCTTCAAGCTACTGGTCGAGAAGCTCCAATCGATGACCGCGGTGACCCGTTTGTCGGTGAGCGCGAATCAGCTCACGCGCGTGTACAAGTTCGATCGGCCGAGCGGCGGCCCCGTGTACGTGGCGTGGAGCGAGACGGGGCCCGTGCCGAGCGATCCGGCGATTCCCAACGGTGAAACCGTCTCGGTGGCGGTGGGTTCAGCGAGCCTCAAGCTCACCAAGATCATCACGGCGCCGGGCCAGACGGTGCCGACCACGCAGACGCTCTCGGCTCCCGGCAATCAGCTCACGATTCAGCTCGGCTTCGAGCCGATCATCCTGGAAGAGCTCTGAGCTTGCGCGGGGGTCTGTTCCAGACCCCCGCCCTACGCGGCAAAGCCGCGTAGGGACCCACCCCCAA
>CAYVDO010000360.1:0-6022 GCA_964450125.1 uncultured bacterium | reverse complement strand
GGCTCGCCTGCCGGCTCGCGGAATGATCGACGGCGCGCGTGGAGGCCGGTGCGCCGCGGCTTCGGTCGTTGCGGACACTCTTGTCTGTTCCAGACCCCCGCCCTACGCGGCAAAGCCGCGTAGGGACCCACCCCCAAGGCGCTTCGCTTCGCTCGCGGCTCGCCTGCCGGCTCGCGGAATGATCGACGGCGCGCGTGGAGGCCGGTGCGCCAGGCTATGCAGGGGATCCGCGATCGGGGCTCTTCCGGAGTGCTGCGCAGCGCGGCAACGCGCCGGATCGCTGAGTCGCCCTTCCGAAGCCCTCGTCAGCGCACGTTCGGTTGGGCTTCGATGTAGGCGAGATGCTCGGTGTACCCAGCCAGGCAGCCCGCATAGTCGCCGGGCTGGCAGGTCGATTCGTTCGTTCGTTGCAGCGCCCAGGTTTCGGGGATCGGCACTCCCGCCGCGTTGTAGGCGGTGAAGTCGGTGCTCGAGTCACCGTAGGCGTAGACGAAGACTCGGTCCTCGTCCCGCTCGAGGCGGCTCAGAAGCTCCGTCTTGTAAGCCGCAGCGTCGCCGCTCTGTTCCAACGTGGACAGGTAAAGCGGCAGGTTCGGGAAGCCGTGGGTGGCGAGCCAGTTCCGCGTGAAGTCTTCCAGGAACGCCGGGCGCGCGGTGGCGTAGATCACCGCATAGCCCTTGTCGACGAAGGCCTGGACGGCGCGGGCCGCGTCAGGCCGGGCGTCGAAGACGTCGAGGTTGGTGGGTGTGAGCGTGCCGTCGATGTCGAAGACCACGCTGGGTACGCCGGGTGGGAATCCCGTGCCGTCGCCGTCGTCGCCGCAGCCCGTCAGGGTGGCAGCCAACGTGAGAAGAGCGAGCGAGGTGAAGCGCGAGCCGAGGTGCATTCGTGACCCCCGTCAGTCGCGAACGTGCGACACGGAAACGTCACAAACATGGCACGGCGCGATCACGCAAGTCTCGCGCGCACGGGGTGCGCGGTAGCCGACTGCGACGGTTACATTGAAGTCGTCGTTCGAGACGTCTCGTGGTGCCGCCATGCGCGGAACGCACGAACGGATTCCACCGCATCTACGCCGCTACGTCGCGGAGCAGGACGAGGGTGCGTACGACGCGATCGACCACGCCGTTTGGCGCTACATCCTCGCAGGCATCGAGTCCCGTCTGGGGGATGCGGCGCACCCCGGCTACTCCGTCGGTCTCGCGCGTACCGGTATCTCGCGCGATCGCGTTCCACGAATCGCCGACAACGACCGGCGCCTGTCCGAGCTGGGCTGGGGGGCGGTGTGCGTCGACGGATTCCTTCCGCCACGCGCCTTCCAGGAGTTCCAGGCGCACGCGATCCTGCCGATCGCCGGCGACATACGCACCGCCGAGCACGTCGCGTACACGCCAGCCCCGGACATCGTCCACGAGGCGGCAGGCCACGCGCCCTTCTTGATGGACACGACTTACGGTCGCTTCCTGCGAGCGATCGGCACCGTCGGTGCGCGCGCCTTCTCGCTGCCCGGCGAAGCGGCGCTCGACGAGGCGATCCGCGCGTTGTCACGGGCCAAGGAAGATCGACGTGCGACCGACCTCGATCGAGCGCGAGCCGAGCGCACGTTCCAGCGAGCGCGGGCGCGAACGAGTCGCGCGAGCGAAGCGGCGCGAGTCGCGCGCCTTCACTGGTGGACCGTGGAGTACGGGCTCCTCGGCACGCCCGCGCGCTACCACATCTACGGTGCCGGTCTGCTCTCGTCGCTCGGCGAGAGCGAGTCGTGTCGTTCGGCGGAGGTCGGGAAGCGACCGCTCGACGCCACGTGTGCCGAGGTTTCGTACGACATCACCCGGCCGCAGCCACAGCTCTTCGTCGCCGAGTCCTTCGATCACCTCCTGACGGTGCTCGACGCAGTCGCGTCGGGATTGGCGCAGCGTGCCGGCGGTGCGACCGCCCTCGCCGCCGCGCTCGCGAGCGAGGAGATCGCGACTCTCGAGCTCGACTCGGGGTTGCAGCTCACGGGCACGCTGATGCGCATCGGCGGAACCGCGGACGATCCGGCGTGGCTCGAGATCGCCGGCCCTGGTGCGTTGGCGGTCGCCGGGGTCGAGCTCGCCGGGCACGGGCGTCGTGCCCACCCGAGCTGGTTCTCGTTTCCTCTCGGTCGCCTCGTCGATGGCTCGGCGCCATCGCAGCTCGACGAGGGAGCGTTGTTGCGGAATCGCGTGCCGGGAGGAGCACACGACTCTCTCGTGCTGGCGTTCCGTTCGGGTGTGCGCGTGACGGGAAAGCTGACGGAAAGCGTGCGCTCGCCGGATGGACGCATCGTCGCGTTGGTCTGGGAAGAGGCGGAGGCGCGGCGTGGCGCAGTGCCGCTCCGGGTTCCCACCCGGCGATGGGTGATGCCGCTCGGCGAGAAGGTCACGTCGGCGTTCGCCGGGCCCGCGGACCCGGTTTTCTGGCCCCCGACTCGCTTCCGGGATCGTCGAGTGCCCACTCGACGTCTGCGGACCGGCGATGAGCGAATGGTGCTGGCATTGCACGAGGAGCTCGAGTCGATCGAGACCTGTGCCCGGTCCGAAGCGACGGGCGCCGCGCTGGAACGGATCGGGTCGATACTGGATCGGGGCTCGTCGAGCGACTGGCTGCTTCGCTGGCGCTGGGCGAGGCAGGCTGGCGCGGTGAACGACGCGGCCGAGGGGTGGAACGCGTCCGCGCCTCGAAAGCCCACGCGTGACGGGCGCGTGAAAGCGGACCCTGCTAGCGGCGCTTCACCGCGCCTCGCCCGACGCCGCGGCCACGTCGCCAACCCCATGGGCACCGACGGCTTCGAATTCGTCGAGTACGCCACCACTGAGCCCGCCGCGCTCGATGTGCTGTTCCGGACCCTCGGATTGGTGCCGGCGGCACGACACCGCTCGAAGGACGTGACGCTCTATCGCCAAGGCGACGTGAACTTCATCGTCGACGCCGAGCCGTCGAGCTTTGCCCAGGCGTTCGCGCGCGTGCACGGGCCTTCGATCTGCGCCATCGCATTTCGCGTGCGCGATGCACGCGTGGCGTTCGAGCGCGCAGTCGCGCTGGGCGCGCAGCCGGTGCGCGGCCGCGCCGGTCCGATGGAGCTCCACCTGCCGGCGATTCGCGGCATCGGCGGCAGCCTCATCTACCTCATCGATCGCTACGGCGAGCGCACGATTTACGACGTCGATTTCGTCCCGATCGAGAACGAGCGGCCCGTCGACACTGCGATCACGCACGTGGATCATCTCACCCACAACGTGCACAAGGGGCGCATGAATCGCTGGGCCGAGTTCTACGAACGGCTCTTCGGCTTTCGCGAGATCCGCTACTTCGACATCCGCGGGCAACGCACGGGCCTGCGCAGTCGTGCGCTGGTCAGCCCGTGCGGCAAGATTCGCATCCCGATCAACGAGCCCACCGAGCGGGGCTCTCAGATCCAGGAGTACCTCGCCGCCTATCACGGCGAGGGGATCCAGCACGTGGCACTCGCGTCACGCGACGTCTGCGCCACGGTGCGTACGCTTCGTGAACGTGGGGTGCCGTTTCTCGCAACGCCCGACGCCTACTACGAGGATCTCGATCGCCGGTTGCCGAATCACGGCCTCGACGTGGCGGCGCTGCGCGCGCTCGGTGTTCTGGTCGACGGCCGAGCTCAGCGGGTACCCCGCTCGTTGCTGCAGATTTTCACCGAACCGGTGATCGGGCCGATCTTCTTCGAGCTCATCGAGCGTCGCGGCGACGAGGGCTTCGGAGAAGGGAACTTCCGCGCGCTCTTCGAAGCGATGGAGCGTGATCAGATGGCGCGCGGCGTGCTCGCGCCACGGAGCGCCTCGTGACACGCGGGTTTCCGGCGATGCGCCGGCAGGGGATCACGTCGCGTCAGGCGCACGCGGACGTCCCCGAAGGTCTCTTCGAGCGCGAGCTGGGACGTGATGGCTTCTACGGTCCGGCCACGCAGATGTTTCATGCTCATCCGCCCACGGATTGGCTGGACTGGGAAGGTCCGCTCCGTCCGCGGGCTTTCGACCTGGTGAAGCTCGCCGCTCCTCACTGCTCGCCGTGGGCGGCACCGGAGATCCTCGCGAGCGCTGCACTGCGCCTGCGCTGGTGGCGTCCGGATGGGGCGATGGATTTCCTGGCACGCAACGCCGACGGCGACGAGCTTCTGTTCGTGCACGCGGGTGGGGGAGACCTCTACTGCGATTTCGGCCATCTCGCACTTCGCGATGGAGACTACGTCGTGCTGCCCCGGGGTACGACGTGGCGTATCGAGCCCGAGCCCGCGACGGAGATCGTGCTCGTCGAAGCGACGGGCGATGCCTACGGCTTGCCGGAGCGGGGGTCCGTGGGCCGCCAGGCCTTCTTCGACCCGGCGGCGCTCGACGTGCCGGACCTCGACGACTCCTTTCGTGCCCAGCAGGACGAAACCGAATGGCGCGTGGTGATTCGCCGGCGTGGTGCGCTCAGCACGGTGACCTTCCCGTTCAATCCCCTCGATGCGGTCGGCTGGCACGGTGATCATGCGCCGGTGCGCCTCAACTGGCGGGATCTGCGCCCGATCGCGAGCGACCGGATGCACCTACCTCCGTCGGTTCACGCCACCTTCGTGACGTCGCGCTTCATCGTCTGCACGTTCGCGCCACGGCCGATCGAGTCGGGCTCCGGTGCGCTTCCGCTCCCGTTCTTTCATTCGAACGAAGACTTCGACGAGGTTCTCTTCTATCACCGCGGCACGTTCACCAGCCGTGACGACGTCCATCCCGGAATGCTGACCTTCCATCCGGCGGGCTTCTCCCACGGGCCGCATCCTGCGGCTCGGGAGCGGGCGAAACTGGGCGCGCGGAACGACACCGACGAGGTGGCGATGATGATCGACGCCCGCGACGCGCTCGAGGTCGGTGCGCCGGCCGCAGAAGTCGAGCTGCGCGAGTACGTCGATTCGTGGCGCAGCCACGGTGCGCGCGATCCGGTTCGGCGGTGAAGCTCGCGACGCTGGCCGCCGGAGGCCGTGACGGTACGTTGCTGGTGGTCTCGCACGACCTCACGCGCGCGGTCGCGCCGCGCGACGTGTCGCCTACGCTGCAACACGCTCTCGACGACTGGGCGAGGATCGCGCCGCAACTGGGAGAGATCGCTCGAAACCTCGAGGTTGGTGCGTGTGACGGCGCGTTCCCTTGCGACGGCTTGCGGCTCGCGGCGCCATTGCCGCGCGCGTACCAATGGGTCGACGGCAGTGCCTACCTTCATCACGTCGAGCTGGTGCGCAAGGCGCGCGGAGCGGCTCTGCCACCCGAGCTTCTGCACGATCCGCTGCTCTACCAGGGCGGATCCGACACCTTGCTCGGTCCGCGCGATCCCCTCGAGATCGAAGATCCCGAATGGGGATTGGATTTCGAGGCCGAGGTGGTGGTCGTCGTCGACGACGTGGAATTGGCGGCGACGCCCGCGCAGGCGGGTGAGCGGATCCGGCTGGTGGGGCTCGTCAACGACGTCTCGTTGAGACAGCTCGTGCCGCGCGAGCTGGCCAAGGGCTTCGGCTTTTTTCAGAGCAAACCGTCGAGCGCATTCGCGCCGGTATTCGTGACGCCGACCGAGCTCGGTGGTGCGTGGGATGGAGCGCGCCTTCACGGCGCGCTCCGGTCCTACGTGAACGGCGCTCCGTTTGGCTGTCCCGATGCTGGTGAGGACATGCACTTCGACTTTCCGACGCTGATCGCGCATGCCGCGCGAACCCGGCGGCTCGGTGCGGGGACGATCCTCGGATCCGGAACGGTGTCGAACCGCGACCGAAGCCGTGGATCCAGCTGCATCGTCGAGCGCCGCATGTACGAGGTGCTCGAGCACGGGAGCGCGGTCACGCCATTTCTCGCGCCGGGCGATACGGTGCGCATCGAGATGCTCGACGACGAGGGATGTTCGATCTTCGGCGCGATCGAGCAACGCGTGGTGTCGCGGCCGCGACGCGATGGAGAGGATTCGTGAAGCTCTACGGCTACTGGCGATCGTCGGCGACCTATCGGG
>CAYVDO010000359.1:2031-8400 GCA_964450125.1 uncultured bacterium | reverse complement strand
AAGTTGCGGTGGATCTTCTCCTTGGTGTCGCGCCCCTTCTGGTGCCCGATGACCATCACCGGCTGCGCGTTGAAGCGCGCGAGCCCGCCGACGATCGACGCGTCGTCGGCGAATGCACGGTCGCCGTGCAGCTCCTCGAAATCGGTGAAGAGAGCGTTGACGTAATCGAGCGTGTAGGGCCGCTGCGGGTGCCGGGCCACCTGCGCGACCTGCCACGGCGAGAGCTTCCCGTAGATCTCCTTGGTCAGCGCCTGGCTCTTCTTCTGCAGCCGCGAGATCTCCTCCGAGATGTCCACCGCCGAATCGTCCTGCACGTAGCGCAGCTCGTCGACGCGGGCTTCGAGCTCCGCGATCGGCTGCTCGAAATCGAGGAAGGTGGCCTTGAGGGCGGGCGTCGCCATGGGACCGGGATTCTACTGCACGCGCCGAACGCTCAATACTCGACCGGCACGGGGTCGAGCGAACGCCAGAGGTACCAGGTGGCGACCGAGCGCCAGGGCCTCCATTGCTCCGCAAGCTGTTGAACGACAGCGGGTGCCGCGAGATCGTCGTGGCAGAAGTAGTGGCTCGCGACGGCCCGCTGGAGGCCCAGGTCGGCGAGCGGGAGCACGTCGGGACGGAGTAGATTGAACAGGAGGAACATCTCGGCGGTCCAGCGTCCAATCCCGCGCACCCGAACCAACTCGGCGATCACCGCCTCGTCGTCCATCTTCGGCCAGCGGTGGACGTGGACGGTGCCGTCGGTGAAGTGCTGCGCGAGATCGCGGAGGTACTCGGCCTTGCGCCCGGAGAGTCCGCAGGTGCGCAGCTTCCCGATCCCGAGCGCGAGGACTTCCGCCGGCGCAAGCGTCGGCGCCGCCGTGCAGAAGCGCGCCCACACGCTGTCGGCCGCTTTCACCGAGATCTGCTGGCCGACGATCGAGCGTGCGAGCGTTTGGAACGGGTCGCCGCGGCTGCGCAACCCGATACGCGGGTGCGCCCGGATGATCCCGGCCATCACCGGGTCGCGCCGCGCCAGCGCGCGCTTGGCGCGCACCCAGTAGTCGGGCACGACGCTGTTGTTGCCGATCATGTTTCACCGCTCATGAGCGATCACGAGCGCGTCGCGGTCGGGAGATTCAGCAGCAGGTTCTGCGGCTTCATCCGCACGACGTTTTCCTCATCCATCGCGAGTGCGAGGTAGACCGGCCGGCCCGCGATGTCCTGCCGCATCGCGGCGGGCTCGGCGAACTCGAGCCGGAAGAGCGCGAGCAGGCGTCGCATCCGGCCCGCCTCGACCTCCTCCCCGCGCCACAGGTCGTTCAGCACCGCGGTCGACTGGGCATCGAGCCCGATGTGCCAGGCCCAGCGCGGATCCTCGATCTGCCGCACCGGGGCGACCTTCACCTCCACGCCGAAGAAATGCCCGATCCAGCGCTCGATCACCCGCGCGAACGCCGCGAGCGCCGCGCGGCCATGGTTGACGCTGATGACGAAGTCGTGGCGCTGATCGCGCAGCCAGTACAGGTGGGCGTTGTCCCGATCCAGGACGTCGAGGTTCACGGCCCGCATCGGCGTCTGCGCCTCGACGATCAACCGGCCGAGGCTGCCGTACGTGCCGCCGGACGCGTGCAGCCCCACCATCTCCCGATCCGCCAGCATGATCTGCCCGTTGTCGACGCTCGCTTTCTGCTCGCGGTAAAAGAGCTCCCCGGCACGCGCCTCGAGCGGATCGGTCACGCCCTCGAGCACGTTGCGCAGGAGAATCTGGGCGAGTTGGTCGATGAAGAGCGGCGGCGTCTTGACCTCGCCGGCGAAGATGCCCAGATAGCAGGCCTCGACCGAATCGGCCTCGAGCAGGCGCGCGCGGAAGTCGAGCAGCACGCGGTAGTTGAAGCGCGTGTCCTCGTCCTCGATTGCGGCCATGTCGGCCGCGCTCACCGGGCTGCGCGGCGCCTCGAGCAGCCGTTCGTGCAGCGCGCGCTCGCCGGGCCCGGACTCCTCCACCGGCCGGATCTCGGGGCGCAGCAGGTAGGCGCGCAGGAAATCGTCGGTGACGCGCAGCCGCCCGGAAGCGTCGCGCTCGAGCAGGTGAAATCCGGAGTTGCGCCAGAAGTCCTGGGCCATTGCGCCCGCTCGCGGCGCGCCCCGCGCTACGCGTCGGCGTGGACGAGGTCGAACACGCGGCTGTGGGACGCCACGTGCTGGAGCAGGAACTCCATCTGATCGGACAGGATGCGGCGGTTGGTGAGGATCAGGTACTCGGCCTTGTTCGGCACGTAGGGCACGTAGAAGAGCTCGATGCCCGCCTCGTTCGGCGTGCGGTTGCGCTTCACGCCGTTGCAGTGCCGGCACGCGGTGACCACGTTGGTCCAGGTGTCGCGCCCGCCCCGCGACAGGGGCAGGATGTGGTCGCGCGTGAGGCGCAGGAAGCTGAATTCCCCGCCGCAGTACGCGCAGAGATGACGGTCGCGGCGGAAGAGCTCGCGGTTGTTCAGGGGCGGAATCTGCGCGAACCCCTTGATCGCCATCGCCTTGCCCTTGACCGCGATGATCGAGTGGCCGGTGATGCTCGAGCGCTCCCCGGTCGCGCGGCAGATCCCGCCGTAGGCGGTGAACGCGGTCTGGCCGAGCGTCCAGGCGACGAGGTTTTTCGCGTAGTAGAAGCAGGCCTGCTGCCAGCTGACCCAGCGATGCGGGACCCCGTGCGAGTCGAGGGTCAGGATCAGCGGGGCGTCCATGATGGCGGCATGTCGGTTCAGGATCGCGTCTGCGACCGATTGTGCCCTAAAAACAATCAATCCCGCTAGGGTTGCCGCCGCGCCCCGGGATCCGTCAGGTCGTCAGTAGAGCGCTCCGGCGAGCTTGCGGCGGTACTCGCCCACGAGGTCGGGCTGGTCGGCCGCGACGCTGAAGAGCGCCACCACGGTCTTGCGCGCGCGCTCCCGCCACTCGCCGCGGTCGCGGCGCACGACCTCGATCAGCTCGTCGAGCGCGGCCCGGAACCGGCCATCCGCCGCCAGGCGCTCCGCGTAGCCGAGGCGCGCGTCGAGATCCTCGGGACGGGCATCGAGGGCAGCCTTGAGCGTGGCGAGGTCGGGCAGGCTCTGCCCCCGCCGCCACACCGCGACCTTGACCGCGAGCGCGGCCGCACGGTCGTCTCGCTGCTCCTCAGGCACCGACGCAAGCTGCGCCTCGGCGCCGACATAGTCGTCGCGCGCGAGAAGGAGCGCGGCGAGATCGACATGCGCGGCCGCGTTGTCGGGCTCGAGCGCGAGCGCTTCGCGCAGCGCCGCTTCCGCGGCGGTCGAATCGCCACCTGCGAGGGCCGCGGCCGCTGCGCGGCGCAGCTTCTCGCCACCCGACGGTACGAGCTGGTCGATGAAGCCTCGCACGCCGGATTCGGGCAGCGCGCCGGTGAACTCGTCCACGAGCTCGCCGTCGACAAAGGCCTTCACGTTCGGGATGCCGCGCACGCCATACCGGGTCGCGATCTCGGGATTCGCGTCGGTGTCCAGCTTTGCGAGCAGGAACCGCCCGTCGTACTCGACCGCGAGCTTCTCCAGGATCGGCTTCAGCACGCGGCACGGCGCACACCAGGAGGCCCAAAAATCCACCAGTACGGGTACGGTCTTGGAGCGCTCGAGCACGTCCTGCTCGAACGTCGCGGTCGTCGTATCGAAAGAATGCGGGGCCATTGGCGTTTTCCTCGGGTCACCCTACGATATCAGGGCGAATCGCCGGGCTTCAACGCTCCCCCGGCGCCGCCGCTCCGTTGATCTCGGTCAATCGCCAGGTCGGCAGCGCGACTAACGTGGAGCTAAGGGAACCACCGGAGACTTCCATGCTCGACAAAGCCACCCTCGCCCGTTTCGGCACCGCGCTCGAGCGCCGCCGCACCGAGCTCGAGCAGGACATCCGCGCCAAGCTCGCCGCGGCGCGCGACGTCGCGGGAAGCGCGGCGATCGACCAGGTGATCGAAGGTGGCGACTACGCCAATGCCGATCTGATCGCCGCGCTCGACATTGCGGAGGTGCAGCGCGACGTGGTCGAACTGCGGGAACTCAATGCGGCGCGGGCGCGGATCGATGCCGGGACGTACGGTGCCTGCGTGGACTGCGGGACCGACATCCCGCTCGGGCGCCTGGACGCCTATCCGGCCGCAATCCGCTGCACCGAGTGCCAGGCTCGTGCGGAAACGCGTGCCGGGACGAGCCACGCGCGGCTGTAGACGAGAGGTCCGCAGAATATATTGCGGACGACCAGAGGGTCGCCCGAAAACGCCTTCCCATCAACTCCAGGGCCCCGTCGGCTACAGATCGCGCCACGGCCGCACAAACGAAAACCCCGCCACGCGGGCGGGGTTTCGTTGCGCTATCGGCCACTCAGTGCGGCTTGAGGCGACGTGCCGCGAATCCAAGCAAACCCAAGCCCGCCAGTAACAACGCGTAGGTTCCAGGTTCGGGGACAGACTCCAGCAATGAGACTCGCACGGTCGAGCCGCCAAGGTTGTCTTTCGTGAAGCTGTCGTTCCAGAACAGCCAGAGTTGCTCACCGGCCGCGACCGCGATATTCGTGGTGTTGCCAAGTCCGAAAAACCGATTCCCCGCGCCGGTGACTTCGGAAGTGCCGACCCAGAAGGTCGCCGCATAAAACCACGTGTTCTGGAAGTTACTTGGGTTCGTGGCCCCGCCATCGAAGCCGGACTGGTACTTGGGAGCGCCCGGGTTGTTGACAGTGACCAAGCTCGACCAGAAGGTGTCGAGTTCCCCGGGGCCGACGGCCGCGTCAAAGACCGCCTGATCTACGGGGTTACCCGATTCGCTGCCCGCGACGAGTTCCAGTTGGTAATTCCCCGTGGCCAGAGGCACGACGACCGGCACACTGAATAGTCCGGTACTGTATTCGACGGGATTGATGGGGGCGAAAGTCGCGTTGCTGGCCAGGGAGTGGTAGAGGTAGCTGATCTGGTACTCGCCGATCACGACCACCGCTTGGGCGGTCGTCGCACACAATCCCTGTAATCCCAGCGCGATGCATAGCAGCCATGCGCGTCTTATCCGAAGGTTTCGCATGTCGTTTCACTCCGTATTCAGTCTTTGGTTCTCCTTGGTCTGGTTCTCTCGCGTCATTGACACCCGACCTCCTGGTAGGTCCTTGAACGACTGTGCCAAAGCCGGGGGGAAAGGTGATAGCGCAAGATTCGCGCCGAACAGCTAATGCCATTGATCCACATGGCATTTCGGACGCATGACGATTGCCTAGTGCCGCGGGATGTAAAACCTGCCGACAGAAAAAGACCGATCAGAGCGCCAACTCCCGGGACGGCATCGGCTTCGCGTCCTTTCACAGCCCCAGAAACAAAAACCCCGCCGCGCGCGGGCGGGGTCCTGTTGCGCGTCGTCCTACTCAGTGCACCTTGCGGCGAGAGAAACCCAGCCCGGCGAGGGCGACGCCCAGGAGTACGAGCGTGGCGGGTTCGGGAACTGACGTCGCGGAGCTCGTCAGCACGAAGTTGTCGAGACCCACCCAGCTGCTCTTTGCGTTGGTCGGACGCACGGTGATGAAGCTTCCAGCAATAGGTGCAAGAAAGCTCGTGGACTGGAAGCTCCATCCGGAGACCGGTGCGGTCGCGGAAAAGATTGCCGTGCCGAAACTGTTGGCGCTGGCCGAAACCCCGATTTCCACCGTGCCGCCATCAAAGGGGCCGGAGATCAGCCGTTCGATGTAGAAACTCAAGTCATAGCTTTGGCCAGCGGTCAGCGGGCCCGTCAGCGCCATCGAGAACTCTTCCGACGTACCTCCTGCGTCGCTGGCGGGGCTGACCTTCCAGAGCCCGTCGATCGGTGCCAGTCCGTAAGGCGTCCCAACGGTCTGAAGATCCATGCCTTCCCTGATCCCGTAAGCGGTCACGTTGGACACAAGGCCGTTGAACGTAGCGTTCGACGGATTGAAGACATTGCCTACGGCGGTGTTGGCTTCGAAGCTGCCGTTTGCGATCAACGTCGCGTGGGCTGTCGTAGCCAGTGCGAATAAGCATGCCGCAGCTCCGATGCCCCTCGCCAAGAATTTCATTTTCATCGTTCCCCCTGTGTTGGCGGCTCGCTGAGACCAGCAGCCGGCCGTTGACAAACCCTAAACCTGCCCATGCCGCAAGAATTACGCCGTGTAGTCCCACTCGCATAACTATCAAGTCATTAGCTCATAACCGGCGAGTGAGGATAGAGGGACTGTAAAGCGGATCGACATCGAATCGGCGCTCGCTGGCGCCAATCCCAAGGCGGCATCGGCTTCGCGTCCTTTCACAGCCCCAGAAACAAAAACCCCGCCGCGCAGGCGGGGTCCTGTTGCGCGTCGTCCTACTCAGTGCACCTTGCGGCGAGAGAAACC
>CAYVDO010000359.1:0-1931 GCA_964450125.1 uncultured bacterium | reverse complement strand
CAGCCCGGCGAGGGCGACGCCCAGGAGTACGAGCGTGGCGGGTTCGGGTACCTGGTTGTTGCCGACCGCCCTTTTGAACAAGACTTCAGCAAAAAAATCGACCTCGCCATTTTGATTGAACCAGCCGGTTGTGTTGACGTTCTGACCTCCACCATTTCCCCAGTCACAAGAATTGTTGCCATCACCAAGCGTGAAGTACGCAACCGCGCAAGCACCAGCGGACGCGGCAGCGGTATATGCGGCATTCACGAAATCAAATCTCGCACCGCTTACCGGATCCGTTCCATTGAACGGCACGTTCGCGCCAGGAAAAAGGAAATCCAGTGCTGTCGGGGCAAGCGCCATGTCCGAGGTCTGGGCAATGCTCCAACCCTGTGACGTCTGAAAAGCAAATTCTGGAGTGTCGCAGTCTCCGGCCAATTTAGAGGTACAACTTGCCCCCCACGCCCAGTCAAATCCATTGAGCGTGATGAAGGCATTTGCAGGTAGCGGGACGTTCAAGAGCGCGGCGTTGGCCGAAGAACACGCGAAAAACGCGAGGAAAGCCAGCGCGCAGACGCGCAGTGTCAGATTTCGGGTCTCGAACTTACCTAATTCGGAAAACTTCATTTCCTTCTCCTTTGCTTAGTGCCGCTTGCGGCGGCGAGAGAAGCCGGCACCGGCGAGCGCGAGTCCAAGAAGGACGAGCGACGCGGGCTCGGGAACGCCCTGCAATTCCACTGTCACCCTTAGGTCCCCGACGTTGCTGTACCAGCCGTACCCGTCCATCGTGCCCAGGAACAGGCGCGTCGCGCCAGCCGGGACCAGGAAGCTCTGCACCGTGACCCCGTCATTTCGCAGCCCATCGCCGATGAAGAACGGCTGCTTCAGTAACGGGGCCAGGAGGGCGAAATCGCGTGCCGCCGAGGCGCTGAAATCAAGGCCTCCGGGAGCGGCACTGAGGCTGGGCTGGGCCGCGTCGAGGAATACGCCAATGAGCGCATCGATTGGCGTCACGAGATTCGCAATCCCGTTCTCGGCTCCGGTGGCGTGGCCCGTTGGCGGCTCGATTGCGTCCCCTTCCGCCCCCGCGAGACCACAGGCGGCGCCCGTGCAGTGATCCGTGCTGCCCACGGCCGAGAACCGCAGGGCGTCACCGGGCGCAAACAAGAGCCCGGTCACTTCAACCGGCGATTGCGCTGGGGCGACATCGCCGAGCGATGCAGTGGACCCGTTCGGCATACCGGCTAGCCAGGGGTTGGAAGTTCCAGGAACCGAAATGACGACCGCGCTCACCGAACTGGCGAGCCCGAAAACCAAGGCCCCTGCAATCAGTAGCCGCCGCACGACCATTCCCTCCCCCACCTGGGTATCAAGACCCTATTTAAGTTCGGGGCAAGCAATAACCGTACGTGGATTCTGTGTTCGTTTCAAATCAAGCGCTTAACCAACAATCCGCGATGACGTACCTCGCGATTGTAAAACTAGCTGACACAATTCTCGGCGTCGCCGCTCGATGGGGCCAAAAAAGAAAAGCCCCCGGGCAAGCCCGAGGGCGAAAACACTTTCACCCCAAAGGAGGAGGAAAAAGGCGAAAGCTAGTCCTTGAGTAGCAGAAGGCGTGCCAGCCCTTGCCAAGGTTCCGCGCGTGACTTTTTTGGCACCACAGGCACCTGTGGTGTGAAGCACTCCACGCCAGCGACGCCACCCCGTCGGCGACGGTGTCGCCGGTCTGTCAGAGCCCGAGGTAAGCCTGACGCACCCGGTCGTCGGCGAGCAGTTCGGCCCCGCTCCCCCGCATCGCGATCCGCCCGTTTTCCAGCACGTAGGCCGATTGCGCGAGCCGCAGCGACACCGCGACGTTCTGCTCCACCAGAATAATCGTCAGGCCTCGCTGGTGGAGCGCCTTGATGGTGTGAAAAACTTCCTGAACCACCGTCGGAGCCAGTCCC
>CAYVDO010000358.1:5761-8404 GCA_964450125.1 uncultured bacterium | reverse complement strand
GGCGGCGCCGGCGGCACCATCGAGAAGAACCTGCCGGAGGCGATCGCCAACGCCAGCAGCATCCCCGGGACGGCGCCGAACGGCTCGCCCTCGGCACGATTCCGTGGCTCGCCTCCGCCACTCGAAGTTGGGATGTCGGGTCTCGCCACGTCGTCGCAGCCCGCGCGGCTCTGACCCGCTCCAGGGCTCGGCGGTTCGGAGAATCCCACACGCCTCGGCAGGCCTGCTAGCCCAGGACTGAGCGCTTCGCGCTCACCTCTGGGCCAGCTGACGTCGTCTCGGAGGTCTTTTCAAGCCCCCGCACCGCGAAACGTGCGGTATCCGCGGCCCCCCGCGCCCCCGAGTCACTCGCCGGGTGAGTGGTCACTGGGGGCGACGGACGACATTCAAGTCCCACGCGTAGACGCCGCAACCGCTCGCGGCGAGAACCTCGTGACGACGTCGGTCCGCGACCACGTTGCGAAGCAGCCAGCCGAGCTCGACACGGGCGACCGGCGTCAGGTCGGGGATCGCGAAGAGTGCCAGCGTTCCCGTGTACGACCCGACGGCGACCACGCCCAGCGCGGGATCCAGATCGACGTCGGCCAGACCGCTGCCCGGCAGCGTCACGTGGGCGCGTGATTCGAGCGTGGTGCCGTCGATGCGCACCAACCACCGTCGCAAGGGATCGGCGACATAGGCCGCGCCCCCTTGCTCATCGAAACCCACTCCCACGAGCGCCGAGCCGTATCCGGCGGCATTCTCGACCAGCAGGTCCGTGTCGATGGCGCGCACTCCGGGCGCCGCCGTCGAGGTCGCATAGAGCGTGCGACCGTCCGCGGTTCCATCGAGGTACTGAAACGGCACGTCGAGTGCCGGGTCGGTGCTGCGACGCGACGGCGCGAGCGGGCGACCGCGCAGCTCGAGCACGCCTTTCGCCGTCGCCGCCGAGTAGAGCACCCACACCCGATCACTTCCGGGGTCGGCACGGATCGCGTTCGGTTCCCCATCCAGCAACACCACTCCCGGCTCGACGAAGCGACCGCCCTCGACCGCCGCATGAACCACGGCGCTCGCCGAGCCGAGAACCAACGCCAGCACTTCGCCATGGCCCGCGGCCATCCGCTCCGGAAAGAGCGGTGGCGACGGCAACGGCCGCAACAGGTCCCTGAGCGGCAGCACATCTTCCACGGTGCCGGTCTCGCGATCCAGGAGCACCAGCGCCCCGTACGAACGCGCGTCCGCCTTCACGGACACCACCAAGTCCTCGCCCAGCACTTGCACGTCGTACGCACGCCCCGTCGCCAAGCCGGTCGCTGCGCGAAGCTCGGCGGTGGAGACCACGCGCCTCAGCCCGCTCGCGGCCGCAGCCGTCGCGCAGCGCGAAGCGGGCGGGCCGAGCTTGAACACGTAGAATACGGCGACGCCGAGCGCCGCGCCGATCACCGTCAGACGCACCACACGCGTCACCCAAGGAGTGCGGCGCGGGATCACCACCAACACCAGCGTCAACACGCTCGCGACGGCCACGGTCGTACGCGGGAAGAGGCCGTAAGCGGACGCGAGGTGAGCGAGGACGCGCGGTGCCGTCTCCCCCGTCGCGTACTCGAAGAGCCGCCGGATCGGTCCGAATCGATGCGAGTCGAGAGCGCCCGCCGAAGGGAAGAGCAGGTGGCTCGCGACGTAGGCGACCAGCCAGAAGACGACGGCGAAGGCGCGGCGGTGGCGCCCGACACGGCGCACGAGCCACGCGTATCCGAGGCCGACGACGCAACCGAGCATGCCCGCCACCAGCAAGTGATCGCGGCCGCCGACGTCGGGCGGCTCCCACGCCGCCGAGAGCGTCATCGCGGCGAGCGCCGCGAGCGCACTCGCGAGCCAGGCCGTGGTCAGCGGTGAGAGGGGCGGCGCGCCGTCGGTGTGGGTGGATGAGCTGCGCAAGCGTCCGGATCGGTGGACACGAAGGCGCGGGTGCAGGAATCTAGCCCTGAACCGAGCGCATGACGAAGCCTTCGTGGTCCACGGATGGCAAGCTTGGCACGTGCCGTCCGGCGCGCCGACGAGTGTCGCAAATCGATCGAGGCTGGTTCGTGAGACGAACGCAGGTCGTCGCGGGACTCGGAGCCGCGATGGTGCTGGCGGTGGCGAGCTGGCCGTGGCCCGGGCTCGAGCCCACGTCCGCGGGTCGCGACCAGAGTGCTTGGGAAGAGGACCTGACCTACGGGAACGTCGCCGAGCGCATCGCGGCCGCGCGAGCCGTGGGATCGTTGGCGCGACGCGGGGCGGTTGCCGAAGCACTCGGGCGCGAAAGCGTCGTGGACGCGCTCACGTCCCAGGACGCAGCGCTGCGACGCACGGTGCTGCGCTCACTCGCTGACGCACCGGAGGCGCTGGCACCGCTGGTCGCGGCGATCGACACCCTCCCCGCCGATGCACGACGCGCGGCGTCCAGGGATCTCGCGGACCTCGTGGCGGAGAGAATCGCCCAGCCCGACCCGCCGCCCAGCGCCAGCGAGGGCGTAGCCTGTGGCGACCACCACTCGGGTGCATCCACGGCTGCCGTACGTGCCGTGCGCGTTGCGCGCTGCAAGATGACGCTGCGCCTCCTGGAACGGGGCGACTTCGGCATTCGCGAGTTCTGGCGGATCGCTCACGTGCTCACCG
>CAYVDO010000358.1:0-5751 GCA_964450125.1 uncultured bacterium | reverse complement strand
TCGGGTGCACCGTGCCGAGCCCGCCGTCGAACCACGGCACGCTGTTGGTCGATCCCGATCCTCGGGTACGGCGGGCAGCCGCCGTCGAGATCCTCCGCATGGGTCCCGAAGCGCTGCCGAGCGCCGAGCAAGTCGTCAGCCGGGAAAAGCCCGACATTCGCGCACGAGCGCTCGCCGAGTTGGAAGCAGCGCATGACGCCGTGCTCGCGTTCGACCTCGAGTTGGCGCTCGCGCCACTCGACGGCCGCGCGCTCGAGCGACTCTTCACCGGCGCCGTGGAGGCCGGTGTGGGCACCGCGCCGCTCCTCTTGCGCGCGCTTTCCAACGAACGCGTCGAGGTGCGCCGTTGGGCCGCGTGGTCGGCACGCGAGCTCGCTCCGAGCCTGCCGGACTCGAGGTCGCTCGAACCTTTCACCCACGACGCAGACGAGGACGTGCGCCGCTTCGCCGTCGTGGCCGCCGCACGGGCCGCCCGCGAGCCTCGACGATCTGCGCTCCTCGACGCCGGCCTCGCCGACTCGGCCAACGCCGTCCGCCACGCCGCTGCGGCGGAAGCGCTGAGAAGCGGCCAAGCGGGGTGCGCGGTGCTGGCGAACGCGCTCGCGCGCGGCGATGCCCGAGTGCTCGATCTGGTTGCTCGGGTAGTGGCCGGCGCCGTGGAGCAGGCCACGAACGGCCCTGCATCGAGCGCCCCTTGCCCCACGCTCGTCCAGCACCTGCTCGGGGCGCTTCCGGCGGCGCCCGCCGCCCGCGGTGCGCTCGGGGCCGCGCTCGCGACCGGCGACGTGCTCGACGCGATCGCACCGGCGCTCACGGACGCTCGCCTCGAGATGCGGCTCGTGGCGCTCGGCGTGCTGCGCCGCGTGGAGCCCCGCAGCACGGCCGAGCACCAGCGCGTGCAAGCCCTGCTGGTCCAACGCTTGGCGGACCCCGACGCCGTGATTCGCCGCGACGCCATCGGTGCTCTGCTTCGACTCGGCGCCGACGCGACGGCGACCGACACGCTGCGCGCGATCGCCCGTGACGATCGCGATCGGCGGGTTCGAGCCCGTGCCGAGCGAGCGTTGGCAGCGCTCGCGGGAGCGCCGAGCACATGAGCGCATCGGTGCCGCTGGCACGGCCCAGCATCGGCGACACCGAAGCCACGGCGGTCGCGGAGGTGTTGGCGTCCGGCTGGCTGGCGCAGGGCCCGCGCGTGGCGGAGTTCGAGCGTGCCCTCGCGCGAGTCGTGGACGCGCCCCACGTGGTCGCCACGTCGTCGGGAACCGCCGCGCTGTCATTGGCGCTACGGGTGGCGGGCATCGGCAGTGGCGATCGAGTGCTGGTGCCGTCGCTCACCTACATCGCAACCGCGAACGCCGTGGTGGCGGTAGGAGCCGTGCCGGTGTTCGCGGAGGTCGAAGCCGACTCGCTGAATCTCGACGTCACCGATTGCGAGCGTGCGATCCACGAATGCGGCAGTGTCGCGGGGGTGCTGCTCGTGCATCAGCTCGGGCATCCCGCGCCGCTCGACGCATTCCGCTCGCTCGCCACCCGCAGCGGCGCGGTGCTGATCGAGGACGCGGCCTGCGCCCTGGGGAGCCGCGTTCGGGGAAGGCCGGTGGGCGCACGTGCCGACGGCGAGCGCGGCGGCGCCGCGCTCAGCTTCCACCCGCGCAAGGTCGTGACCACGGGCGAAGGCGGCGCGCTGGTGACCGGCTGCGCAGAAGAAGCGTCCGCGGCGCGTGCGTTCCGCGATCAGGGTGCCGACCGCGGCGCCCACGAGCGCCAGCGCCTCGGCCAGCGCGAGCCCGAGCGCTACGCCGCTCCCGGATTCAACCTGCGCATGTCCGACCTCGAGGCCGCCGTGGGGTTGGCACAGCTCAAACGGCTCGACGCGATGCTCGCTGCCCGCCGACGTGTGGCCGCACGCTACGACGCACTGCTGGCGGATGCAGCGGGCGTGGCGCCATTTCGCTTCGCTCCCGGCATCGAGGCCAATCGCCAGAGCTACGCGGTGCGGATCGAGGCGCCCCATTCGGTGGCACGCGTCGGCGAGGTGCTCCGCGCCCGCGGCATCCAGAGCCGTCGCGCGGTGATGGCGGTGCATCTCGAGCCCGCGTACCGATCGCTCGCCACGCGCCGATTGCCGGTCACCGAGGCGCTGGCGGATTGCACACTCGCATTGCCGCTCTTTCCGGATCTCACGGACGCCGAGCAGGATCGCGTGGTGGAAGCGCTGCGCGCGGCGCTGTGAGCGCGAGCGCTTCCACGACGGTGGCCGCTGGTAGACTGGCGGCCCCCATCTTCGCCGAGCCCTGCACCAAGCACTTCGAGAGATCTCGCGGTATGCCAATGGCGAAAATGGCACGCGCCAGCGGCGCGCCGGCGAGCAGTGCGAGCCGACTCAGGGGTGGGGCCCCGCGAAAGTCGCGCCTTTCGCGGGGCGGGGGGCTTGAAAAGCCCCCCGAGAAAACATCAGCTAGGCCTGAAGCAAGCGCTTCGCGCTTGCTTCAGGCCTAGCCCGAATCGACGGGTTCGTGGCCTCCGCTCTCGACACCGCTCGCCCGGCACCGCTCGCGCCCGTTCGCGTGGGCGTGGTCGGCGCTGGCTACTGGGGCAGGAATCTGGTGCGCAGCCTCGGCTGCGTGGCTGGATTCGAGCTGGGGTGGGTGTGCGATCGCGAGCCCCGCAGACTGGAGGTCCTCGGGGCGCACGCCCGCGGGGCGCGCCTCACCACCACCCTGGATGATCCACTCGCCGACTCGTCCATCGACGCATTGCTGGTGGCGATCCACGCGCCCGCGCAGGCCGCAGTTGCGATCCGTGCTCTCGAAGCAGGCAAGCACGTATTCGTCGAGAAGCCGCTCGCGCTCAGCATGGGCGACGCCGAGCGCGTGGTGCGCGCCGCGGAGCACGCCGGACGGCTGCTCATGCTCGGCCTCACGTACCGCTACAACCCACTCGTCGACGCCATCGCCGCAACGGTCCAATCCGGATCGCTGGGCGAGATCCGTGCCTGCTTCTCACAGCGCAGCAATCTCACGGTCGAGGATCAGCACACCAACGCGCTGTGGGCGCTGGCGCCTCACGACGTCTCGATCCTGCACCACCTCTTCGGCGAACCGTCCCGCGTGGCCGCCCGCGGCAACGGCCATGCCCACGGGCGTCCCGGCGCTTCGGCTTGGCTCTGCTTCGACTGGGCGAACGGTGCCCGCGGGTGGGTGTTCGTGAGCCTGGTGGATCCGCCGAAGCGCCGGCTCCTGGTGATCGTCGGCGAGCGACGGGCGCTGGTTCTCGACGAGCTCGCGCCACCCGCGCGGCGACTTCGCATCGTCGATGCCCACACGCTGCGCTGGAACCGCGACGCGAGCGTTCCCGAGGTCCCCGCCGAAGCAGGCAACACGATCTCCGCAAGAGACGGCGAACCGTTGGTACGTGAATGCGAGCACTTCCTCGCCTGCATCCGCACCGGCAGCGAGCCGCGCACGGGTCGGCGCGCGGCGCTCGACGTCACGCGCATTCTCGAGGCGCTACAGCGATCACTCGACGGCGACGGCTCCGTCGTCGACCCCCGCCCGCTGGACGACCTCCTCTGCGGCAACTGAGATCACCCGCTCGGCGAGCGTGGTCACGGGCAGCGCGGGCGCGCCGTTGCCGAGCGCGAGGCGGGCGAAGCGCCGGTGAATGCCGCGGTGGAGCACACGGCCGCGGACTGCGAGGGGCGCAGGCGCATCGGCGGGGATCGGGATCGCGAAGTGGCGCTCGAGCGTGCCACCCGCGGGGACGGTCGCATCCTCGAGATCGCCGGCCACGGCCAGGAGGTCGTGGTCGAGGATCAGGCGGCCGTTGCGATCGTGGAACACCCGCCTGAGCTCGATCGAGCCCGGGCTCCGCTCGCCGTCTTCGCCATCGAAGCCCGAGCGCCACGTCGGACGTGCCGCGGCATCGCGCACCTCGAGCTCCACCCACGCGTCGTTGAGGTCGAGCGCACCCGAGGGGAAACCGTGGCCCACGCCTCGGTTTCGCAGCACCACGTCGAGCGTCAGCGCGCGTACGTCGGCGTCAGGCGCCGATGAAACGTCACCTGCGAGCTCGAGCTGGATGTCCGCGCTGGTCAAGAACGCCTGCAGCGCAGCGAGCTGCTCGCCGTCGCCGGCGAGCGCGGCGAGATGCGTGTTGCCGCCCAGGAAGCGATGGCTCGCCTCGCGCGGACCCGGGCGGTCTGGGTCCTCGACTTTCGGCATGTGGCACGACACGCACGGGCGTTGGGTGGAGGCGGGCTCGATGGCTTGGTCGCCGAACGGGCTGCGGCGCCATTCGCCGTACGTGTCCTGCTCCAACAACGCGAGGCCGTCCGGGCCGTGCAAGCGCAGCGAATGGCATTCCCCGCAGAGCGCCGAGTCCGCGTAACGCGACTCACCCAGCATGTCGGCCATGTGATCCGGGCGCAGCGCATGGGCGCTGTATCCCTCCATCGGTGGACCGACGAAGAAGCGCGGTGGATCGAAGCGATAACTGCCGCTGCCCACGTGGTCGCGGGTGATCTGGGCGCGGTGGCACGCGAGGCACGAGACCCCCTCGGCGTCGGCGGTGGGACCGAAGAGCACCGCGGGAGGCGAGGCGTAGTAGCCGGTCAGCACGGCGACCGGATCGTGGCAGGACGCACAGAGCCGCACCGATTCCCAGCCGTGTCGCTCGACGGCGACCTCGACCGCCTTGCGGTAGAAGGCGTTCGCGGCACGGTGATGCGCCGAGTGCTGCCACTGCGCCATCACCCGTGGGTGGCACGCCGAGTCGCCGCAGCGCGCGGAATCGCCAACCAGCGGCTCCGGCACGGTGTGACCACCTTCCGTGGTCAGCTCGGCCGGGGCGACCGCGAGCGGCGGCATCGTCGCGTACCTCGCCTGGGGCGTCGGCTCCCACCAGAGCCGAGTGTTGAGCCAATACGCCAGGCCGAACACTGCCGAGCCGAGCACGAGCCCCGTGCTCGGCCAGAGCCATCCCGCCAATCCCACGCGGCGCAAGCGCGGCAGCAGCGAATGAAGAGCGATCGCGGCGAGCGCAGGGATCAGAAACCACAGATGCCACGTGCGCAGCGAGAGCGGCCCGATGGCCAGCGTGCCGCCGACGATCGCCGGCCAGAACGAGAGCCGCGCCACGGCCAGCGCGGTCTGGCCGGAGATCTGCGCGTGATCCGGTGCCGCGAGCCCGCGGCGCAGGTGCTGGACGAGCGGCGGCAGGATGACCAGCACCCAGTGGGCGCCCGTCATCGCGTGGATCACGAGAAAGGCGATGGTGGCGTTGTCGAGCGACGGACCGAGCCAGCTCGCGAGCCCACTGCCGGCGACCACCACCCCCAAACCCGCGATCAGCACCGACAACACCTGGCGCCGCCACTGGCGTCCGCCGGGGCGGCTCAGGAACCACGACACGGAGAAGGCGAACGGATAGGTGGCGGCGAGGCTGCCGTAGCGCAACGCCAGCCCGAAGCAGACGCTGAGCGCCACGGCGTCGAGCCACAACAGGGAGCGCAACAGGCGCCGCGGAAACGGCCAGTTCATTCGCTCGGTATGCGGCGATCGCGGCGAGGGAGCACGCAGCATAGCTCGCCCGCGCTTCCGTCCTCGCGACGCCAGCGCCTGCGATCGCCTCGCCCCCGAGGGCTCGGCAACCTGTCGCAGTCGTCGACAGGCGAGTCGCCGCTCACGTCACCGGCGACCGAGCCGCAAGCGAAGTAGCTCGGCGCCGATGCGCGGGATTCGCGCGTAG
>CAYVDO010000357.1:0-8451 GCA_964450125.1 uncultured bacterium | reverse complement strand
TGAACAACCAAACACTACCCATAGCGGTTACCGCAGCTAAGCGGATAGGCATGTCATGAGAAGCCTGGCTGCGATCTGCGTCGCGAGCCTCGTCCTGGGCGTGACGCTCGGTGCTCCATCGGGCCGAGCGTGGGCGCAGTCATCTACCCCCGGCGTCTTCTGGGATCCGTCGGATCTCTCGCCGACCGGTGTGATCGACGGGATCTACAACGGTCCAACCTACGTCACGAACTTCCGCATGAACGGCAGCACCGACGGCGTCGGCAACGGCACCGGCAACACCCTCGCGTACGCGTTCGGCTATGCAAAGCCGGCCACCGACAAGAAGCTCAGCATTTGGCTCACCAAAGGCAACAACACCCCGATCAACATCGCCAGCGCCGTCCCGGTCGACTGGTCCGGAAAATGGAGCCTGACGCTCAATCCGGCGCAAGCGATCGTGTCACCCGGCGGCAGTGTGACCACGGTGCGGTTGCTGCTCTGCGAGTACATCGCAGGCACCCCCGGGGTGAATCCTTACGACAAGACCACGCTCTTCTGCGGTCCGTTCGGCAACGGCTCCTGGAGCACGGACTACGACATCTACGACGACGGCCTGGTGGTGCAGAAGCAGAACGACAACCAAGACCGAATGACGCGTGGCACTCATTACACGCCGCGCAACTCGCTGTGGCTGTGTCGCGCGTGGGCGTTCGACGGCCCGTCCACGACGCAACCGGGATACCCGGACGTGGCCATGGTTGCCGAAGACTGGGGCATCAATCCGCCCGGATACACGATCACCAAGTTCCAGGTCGACAAGAGTTGCACAGGCAATGGTGGGCCGACGTGGTGCGACCCGGCGCCAGCGATCAAGGTGAACGGATCGTCGAGTGGTCAAGGGGAAGAGCTGCAGTGGGTTTACGGCGGGATGATGTGCTCCGGGCCGAACCGCACCACCATCACCATGGCGGCGGCCTATCGTGACGAGCTCACGCTTCACCCGACGCTCTTCGAGGCGCTCTTCGATCAGCCGATCACGGTTCAGGTTTCGAGCGGTTGCACGCAGGGAAGTGTCGCGGGTATCGCGCCGATCTCTGCGCTGGCTCTCGGCGTCGAGGTGCGCAGGCGAATCGCACGCCGCAAGCGCAACGCCGCCTGAGGTCGAGGCTCAGGCGTCGGTGGGCGAGTCCCAGCGAATCCGCTCGGGGCTCGTCACACCGGCGCGCTTGAGCCGGACGCCTTCGGTCAGCGCCGTCAGCTCGGGGCTCCGCAGCAAGGACTGCGCGGCGAGGTAGAGCACGAGACCGCCACCGACTGCGATCGTGAGCCACGTCAGCGCGACCAGCGCCGAGCCGGGCGCCAGCCAGTCGAAACGGGCGGTGATCCAGCGCGTCCACAGCACCATCGGCACGCAAGCCAGCACCATGCGCGAAGACGCCAGCGCCAGCCCGCGGGAATCGAGGTCGCGCAGCCAACGCCCTCGCAACACGCGATAGGTGATCACGAGCTGCGCCCACGCGGAGATCGAGGTCGCGAGCGACAACCCGCCGTGGCCGAGCAACGGCATGAGCGCCAGGCTACCGATCAGGTTGACCGCGAACGCGACTGCTGCGATGCGCGCGGGCGCGCGCGGATCCTGCGACGAGTAGAAGACCTGCGTCAGGATGCGGCCCGCGGCGATCGGGACCAAGCCCAGCGCGTAGAGCTCGAGGGCACGCGCCGTCATGACGACGTCGTGGGCCAGGAACACCCCGCGGCGGAAGATCACGCTCACGATCGGCGTCGCGAGCACCCACAGCGCGATCGCCGAAGGCACGGTGAGGAACAGGATCACGCGCACGGCCGTCTCGGTCGTGTCGTGGAGATCCTTGCTTCGTCCTTCGTGCGCCTGGGACGAGAGCGTGGGCAGCATCGCGGTGCTGAGCGCGATCACGAAGAGCCCGAGCGGAAGCTGAAACACGCGATCGGCGTAGTGGAGCCACGAGATGGCTCCGGGCACCAACCACGACGCGAGCAACGTCCCCATGAACACGTTGGCCTGGTAGATCGCGATACCGAAGGTCGCGGGTCCGAGCAGACCCAGGATCTTCCCCACCTCGGGAACACCGCGCTCGAAGCGTGGACGCACGTCGAACCCGATCGCGCGCAGCACCGGGCCGTGCGCGGCAAGCTGAAGCACGCCCGCCAGGATCACGGACCACGCGAGCCCCAGGATGGGCGGGTCGAACCATCGCGACATCACCAGCGCGCCGGTGAGCAGCGCGAGGTTGTAGAGGATCGGATGGAAGGCAGGTAGGAAGAAGCGGTCGAAGGCGTTGAGCACGCCCTGCAAGAGCCCCACGAGCCCGATGAAGACGAGGTACGGGAACGTGACGTGGAGCAACTGCGTGGCAAGTGCGAGCCGCTCTGGATCACGCACGAAGCCGAGCGCCAGCACCCGCACCACCAGCGGCGCCGCGACCGTCCCTGCGATCCCCACCGCGAGCACCACCACCAGGAAGAACGACCACGTGATCCGCGCGATGCGGAGCGCGCGGGCATCACCGTCGCGGCTGCGCGCTTCGCGCAGCACCGGCACCATCGCCACGGTGAGGGTCCCCTCGCCGAGCAAGCGCCGCAGGGTGTTGGGAATGCGCAGCGCCACCCAAAACGCGTCCGCCGCAGCGGTCGCTCCGAACGCGTGCGCGATTGCCACGTCGCGGAACATCCCGAGGAAACGGCTCAGCAGGGTCACCGCGGCAACCAGCCCCGCGGCACGCACCACGCGCTGGTTTTCGCTCACGGCACGTCCGGCGGGAGGCGTGCCCGGGCGCCGATGGCGCCGGAGCGCGCCCTGAAGCGCGGCCTCGGGTTGACACTGCGCGCCATCGTCTGCTTTATCTTGGTGTTTTGCGCCGCGTTTCGTGCGGTGTTTTTTCGGAGGCGTCCTCGTGGCGGATCACGTTTCAGCCCTCAAGCGCAATCGTCAGAGTCTCAAGCGGCAGGCACGCAACCGGCAGGTGCGCGCGCGGGTCCGCACCTTCGTGAAGAAGGCCCGGGAAGCCCTGGAAGGAACCGACGCCACCGCTGCAGTGAGCGCCGCGCGTACGGCCGAGAGCGAGCTTGCACGGGCGGCCCGCAAGGGCGTCGTGCATCCGCGAAATGCCGCACGCCGCGCGAGCCGGCTCGCTCGCCAAGCGGCAGCGAAAACCACAGCCAAGAGCTGAACCTTCGCCTCGCCGCGCAGCGCGGGGCTCCCGACAGACCAAAACGGCGCCTCGGAGACGATCCGAGACGCCGTTTCCGTCTCCACCGCTGGTTGCTGACCCGTTCCCGCCGAACTGCTGGCCGGGGCAAGCCTCGAGCGCACACCGTTCGAACCATTTTCAAATCGCGACAGTGCGGGACGCGCCTGACTCGGCGATGGTCGGCGGCGCGAGCCGTCAGAAGTCTTCGAGCATGCGTGAGTAGATCGACTTCGCCATGCGCCGCGAGAGACGCTCGACGGCGGCTGCCGACTCCTCTTGCGTGACTTCGATGTCGTCGAGGTTGTTGAAGGTCGACGAGCGGCCGATGAACTCGGGCGAACGCGTGACCACGGCGTCCGCAGTGACGGCGAATTCCTCTCGATCACTCACACCATTGTCGGCCCACAGCACCTTACCGTCGCGCGCGCGCTCCAACGAGACGGCGAGCACCACGGTCATCTGCGCCTCGAGCGCCTCGTCGGTCTCCGAGAACGAGACTGCGCGCACTCGCACCCGCCTCACCAGGCCCTTCACCACGGCGTTCGCG
This sequence comes from uncultured bacterium, assembly GCA_964450125.1. Taxonomy (GTDB): domain Bacteria; phylum JADJOY01; class JADJOY01; order JADJOY01; family JADJOY01; genus JADJOY01. The sequence continues at coordinate 4,695 of CAYVDO010000357.1, read as the reverse complement.
TCTGCGACGTCGTCGACGATGCGCACCTGGCGACCGCGAACGAATTGCTGGATGAGCGCCTCGGTGAAGTCGAGCTCTACGCCTTCCAGATCACTGTCGTTCCGGAAGATCGGGATCGCCACCGTAGTCACGTCGGGTGGCAGCGCATTGCCCGTCCCCTGGAATTGGTAGCCACAGGCGCTCGCGCCGAGAAGCCAGCCCACGAGGGACGCGGCGTAGCGGACGTGCCGCGCGGGCCTCATCGCACCACCACGTTCACGAGTCGGCCGGGAACGACGACTATCTTCTGGATCGTCTTGCCCTCGAGGAATGGCGTCACTCGGGCGTCGCCCAGCGCCGCCGCGCGCACGTCTTCCTCCGAAGCCGCTGCCGGCACGGTCACTCGACCACGCAGCTTACCGTTCACCTGCACCACCAGCAGCACCTCGTCGGAAGCGAGCGCCCGGGGGTCGGCCACCGGCCACGCTTGGAAGACCAAGCCTGAGGTACCGCCGAGCCGTTGCCAGAGCTCCTCGGTCACGTGGGGCGCGAACGGATGCAACAATTGAACGAGCGTCTGGTAAGCGAGACGGCGAACGCCAGCGGTTGCGCCCGGCTCAGCCAGCACGTTCGCGAGCTCGTGAAGCGCGGCGATCGCAGTATTGAACTGGTAGTGCGAATCTACGTCGCGCGTGACGCGATCGATTGCCCAGTGGACCTTGCGGTAGAGCACGAGATCCGCGCCCTCGAGGTCGTCGATCGACGAGGGCGCGATCGCCGCGCGCAGTGCTTCCAGCTCTTCCAGCACTCCACGCCACAGTCGCATCACGAAGCGGCTCGCGCCCCGGATGCCCTCGTCGCTCCACTTGAGGTCGTTCTCCGGTGGCGCGGTGAAGAGCATGAAGAGCCGAACGGCATCGGCGCCGTAGTCGCGAATCATCTCGTCCGGATCCACCACGTTGCCGAGCGACTTGCTCATCTTGAACCAGCGCTCGTCGCCCGTGACGCGATCGACGGTCCGATTCAGCACCATGCCCTGCGTCAGCAGCCCCGTGAATGGCTCGTGGAAGCGCACGCGCCCCAGGTCCGCGAGCACGCGGGTGAAAAAGCGCGCGTAGATGAGGTGCAGGCAGGCGTGCTCGATGCCACCGATGTACTGATCGACGGGTGCCCAGCGCTCGACGCGATCGTCCAAGATCGCGTCGCGGAGGTCCGGACTCGTGAACCGGAGCTGATACCAGCTCGACTCCACGAACGTGTCCATCGTGTCGGTCTCGCGGCGCGCCGCCTTGCCGCAGCGCGGACACGCGACCCGATAGAAGCGTTCGCTCGCGGGCAGAGGCGACCGGCCGTTCTCGAGCAGATCGAGATCCTCGGGAAGAACGACCGGCAACTCTCGACGGGGAACGGGCACGATCCCGCAGGATTCGCAGTGCACGACGGGGATCGGTGTGCCCCAATAGCGCTGGCGCGAGATGCCCCAATCACGCAGTCGGAACGTGATCTCGGGACCGCCACGCCCGAGCGATTCGAGCTTGGCGGCGACAGCTCGCTTTCCTGCATCACTGGGCGTCCCGCTGAACTCCGCCGAAGCCACCATCGTGCCAGGCCCCTCGAAGGCCGCGGCGAGCGGCTCCGCGACCAACGCCACATCTTCGGGTTGGATCACCACCCGAATCGGCAACCCGTACACCTTCGCGAACTCGAAGTCGCGTTGATCGTGGGCAGGCACCGCCATCACGGCGCCGGTGCCGTACTCGTAAACCACGAAGTTCGTCACGTAGATCGGTACCCGCTCCCCAGTGAGCGGGTTCTCACAGTACCCGCCGGTGAAAACACCTTCCTTCGTGGTGCCCTCGGCACCGCGCAGGCGCTTGTCCTCGCGCAGCGTGCGCTCGATGAACTCGCGCACCACCACTTCCTGCGGCGTCCCATCGGAGAGCTCGCGCGCCAACGGGTGCTCGGGAGCGAGACTCATGAACGTGACGCCGTAGAGCGTGTCCGGACGGGTGGTGAAGACTTCCACGAATTCACCGTCGCGACCGGTGAGGGGAAACTTGACGCGCGCCCCGTGGCTCTTGCCGATCCACTCGCGCTGCATCGTGCGCACGGCTTCCGGCCATTCGGTGAGCGAATCGAGCCCTTCGAGCAAAGCGTCGGCGTACGCGGTGATCCGCAAGAACCACACGTCGCGCTCGACCGGAGTCACGGGAAGATCCGTGTGGCGCCAGCACATGCCGTTCACGACCTGCTCGTTCGCGAGCACCGTGCCGCATTGCGAGCACGAGTTGAGGATCGCGCGCTTGCGATACGCGAGGCCACGCTCGAGGAGATCGAGGAACACCTCCTGCTCCCAGCGGTAGTAGCTGGGATCGCACGTGGCGAGCTCACGGTCCCAGTCGTACGAAAACCCCAGCCGCTTGAGCTGGGCGCGCATGAAGTCGATGTTGTCGCGAGTCCAGCGCGCGGGGTGGATTCCGCGCGAGATGGCGGCATTCTCGGCGGGCAGCCCGAACGCATCCCAGCCCATCGGGTGCAGAACTTCGTAGCCGCGCATGCGCCGGATGCGCGCGATGACGTCGCCGATCGCGTAGTTCCGCACGTGGCCCATGTGGATGCGGCCCGACGGATAGGGAAACATCTCGAGGCAATAGAACTTGGGGCGCTCGGAGGTCTCGCGTGCGCGGAACGCCCGCTCGCGATCCCAGGTCTGCTGCCACTTCGCCTCGATCACGTCGGGCTGATAGCGCTCTCGTTCACGTTCCATGGCGGTTGCGATTGGCGGAATCGGGGAAGGGCGCGAAGAATCGGCGAAGAATAGGAAGCGGTCCGGGCGAATGCAATGACCGAGCGGGACGAGTGACGGGCCGGATCACGCGATGCTCGCGCCGCCGAGCGCAGCGAGCTGCGCGCGCTCGTCACCGTCCAGGATGTCGCCCGGGGTGAGCACGAAGGCCTCGTCCGCCTCGAGGTCCGGCGAAACCAGCGCGCCGTGCACCGCACGGCGATCGACGGCGATCGGAACGGTGAGATCCGGTGAGGCCGCGCGTGCGACGCCCCGCACCACGCGTAGCGCCTCGTCCACCACGAACCCGACGACGAAAGGCAGCACACGGGTCAGTACGATGCGCCCGGTTCCGGCGTGGGCCGGTTCGCTCCCCCACCGCGCGCGCAGATCGACCACGGGCACCAAGCGGCGGCGTAAGACCAACGCGCCGCTGATGAATCCAGGTAGCCGTGGGTCACGCTCGAGCGGTGCTGGCATCCGCACCTCGCGAACCTGATCGATGGGCCACGCAGAGCGGAACGATCCAACTCGAACCAGTAGGAATCGCTGGGCCGCGGCCGGATGTATGGCGACCGCAGCCGACATTGCAGTCATTCGCCGCGGGCTCCCGGGAACCGCTCGGGCATGGCGTACTCGACCTCGCGGATCGTGCTCTCGAGACGCACGATCGGGACGCGGCAGCGCTCGCGCACCGCCGGCGGCACGTGCGAGGTCTCGTCGAGCCGTTCGGGCGATAGCTCGAGCGTCCCGACGTGGTCGAGGGCCGCCGCCGGGCCGTCGGCGCTGCACCCTACGACGATCGCCGACTCCGGCACACGGCAGGCACCCAGCAGTCTGTCGACGACGACTCCCACCGTTGCGTCTCCGAACGGCACGAGGATGAGCGTACGCCTCCGCACGGGCTCGTCGCCGACGATGCCGAGGAAACGATCGAGATCGACGAGGGGGACCACGCGGCCACGCCACTGAATCACGCCGACCAGGGACGCCGGCGCACCGGGCACCGGTGTGACGGCGGCCGGCAGGCGAGCCACCTCGTCGACGTCGGTGAGCACCGTCGCCAGCAGGATCCCGCCCGCTTCCACCAACAACAGCTCGCGCTGCATGCCGACGACCTCGCCGCGCCGCGGGGGAGCCGCGAAGAGCGCTCCATCGGTTGCGAGCTCCGGCACGAGGGTCATGAGCCAGGCCGTTCGGCGCGCATCCCCTCTTCCAGCAGTACGGTCGGTTCGAGCAACAGCAGCGTACGCCCTTGGCCGACCTCCGCGGCGCCCGATATGCCACGCATCCGCGACACCAGAGGACCGACGTCACGCACCAGTACGTCCTGCTGGCCCTCGACGGCATCGACGACCACGCCGACGCGCTCGCTGCCGAGCGCCAGGATCACCAACCATCGAGTCTCGGCCACCCGCGACTGCGCGGCGATCCCGAGCAGCCGTGCAAGGTCCACACGCGACGTCACGGGATCCGTAGCCGCGGAGCGCCCGGCCGCCGGAGGCCCACCGCCGGGCGTGAGCTCGACACTGCGCTCGACGGCATCGAGCGGCAGCGCGTAACTCTGATCCCCCACGGCAACGATCAGCGCACGCACTCGCGCCATGGTGAGCGGCACGGTCAACGTGACTCGCGTGCCCCCGTTGTGCTCCGTGTCGAGACGTATGGTCCCGTGGAGCGCATCGATCTGACTGCGCACCACGTCCAGACCGACTCCGCGCCCGGAAACCTCGTCGGCGACCTCCCGCGTGCTGAAGCCGGGACGACAGAGGAGATCGACCAGCTCGTCGTTGGTCGGCTGCGCATCCGCGGCCAACCAGCCGCGCCGCACCGCCGTCGAACGGACCGCATCCCATTCGACACCGCGCCCGTCGTCCGCGACCGTGACGAGCACGTGCCCTCCCTGCTGACGCGCCTCGAGCCGGACCCGC
>CAYVDO010000356.1:0-8533 GCA_964450125.1 uncultured bacterium | reverse complement strand
CTCAAGTGCACGCGAATCTGATGCGTGCGACCGGTCTCGAGTCGCACCTCGAGCAGCGCCGCCGGCCCCAGGTCTTCCACGCGTCGCCAGCGGGTGCGGGCCGCGCGCCCCCGCCGCGCGCTGCTCGACATGCGCTTGCGATCCGTCGGGTGACGGCCGATGGGCGCATCGATCAGCCCCTCGGCGGCGCCGGGCCTGCCGAGCACGAGCGCCACGTACACCTTCTCGACCTCGCGATCGTGGAACTGGCGGCGCAAGCGCTCGTGGGCGAAATCGGTCTTCGCGACCACCATGAGGCCAGTGGTGTCCTTGTCGAGTCGGTGCACGATGCCGGGCCGTTCGACTCCTCCCACATCCGAGATTCCGGCGAGCCGCGCCAGCAACACGTGCACCAGCGTGGGTCCGGCCCAGCCGGGCGCAGGGTGCACCGCGAGCCCCGCGGGCTTCGAGATCACCGCCAGCGCTGCGTCCTCGTAGACCACGTCGAGCGGCGCATCGACAGGCGCGAGCACACTCGGCTCCGCCTCGGCCACCTCCACATCGACCACGTCGCCGATGCGCAGCGCGAGCCCAGCTTTGAGATCGCGACCCGCCACGTGCACGCGACCGAGTGCGAGCCAGTTTCGAACCTGCGAGCGCGTGACGCCGCCCAAGCGCGCGGTCAGAAAGACGTCCAGCCGCGTTCCCTCGTCGCCGGCTTCCACCTCGAACCGCCGCGCGCCGCTCACCAGGCACACCCCATTCGCACCGACGCCCGCGCGCGCGCTGCGCACGGCCCGCCGAGCCGAAGGCGATCGCAACGAGCGCGCGACGCATCGTCGCAGCCGCCCGAGACGCCGCGACGATAGCCGAGCGACGCGCAGCTGGTCAAAGCGGCACGGCCGTCGCGCAGGCCTTCACCAGCCCCCGAAACACCGCGGGAATCGCGAGGAATTGCCGGCACCTTCGGTTGACACGTTCCCGCGCGCCCGGCTACTTTTCGCGCCCCATCGTCAATCTGTCCACGAGACGTTCGACTCGCAACGCAGCGCTCGTCACCCTTCGCAACTGGTCCTTCGCTCGATCGCACGGCGCACCGCGTCCCCTGAGCGGACGTGCCCGATCCTCGGATCTCAGGTCCCACACCACGAGAGCTCGGCGGAAACCCATTCGTCCATCAGCCCACGCAACGCGCGGTGCCGGTTTCGGCCCCGCTCATCCGAAGTGACGAATCACGCGACCTCACGTCGCCGCTGATTCGTGGCTGCTTCCATCCGAACCCACCTCCTCCCATCCAGCGCGACGCGACGTCCGCCCGGACGATCGCCTCACCGAGGGCGCAATGCACCTCAACCTCAAGGATCTGAAAGAACGCCCGATTCACGACCTGGCGACGCTCGCCACCGAGCTCGAGGTCGAGAACGCCGGCGGGCTGCGCAAGCAGGACCTGATCTTCGCGTTGCTCCAAGCGCAGGCCCAGCGCAGCGGCCACATCTACGCCGAAGGCGTGCTCGAGACTCTGCCCGACGGTTACGGCTTCCTGCGCAGCCCCGACTACAGCTACCTGCCTGGCCCCGACGACATCTACGTATCCCCCTCGCAGATTCGCCGCTTCAATCTCTCGACCGGTGACACCATCACCGGTCAGATCCGCCCGCCCAAGGACGGCGAGCGTTATTTCGCGCTGCTCAAGGTCGACTCGATCAACCACGAGGACCCCGAAGAGGCACGCGAGAAGATCATCTTCGAGAACCTGATCCCGCTCCATCCCACCGAGCGGCTCAAGCTCGAATACACCGCCACCGACTACTCGACCCGCATCCTCGATCTGGTGACACCGATCGGCAAGGGGCAGCGCGCCCTCATCGTGTCGCCGCCGCGCGCCGGCAAGACGATGCTCATGCAGTCGATGGCCCACGCCATCGCCGCCAACCATCCCGAGGTCGAGCTCAAGGTCTTGCTCATCGACGAGCGCCCCGAGGAAGTCACCGACATGAAGCGCTCGGTGAAGGGCGAGGTGATCGGCTCCACCTTCGACGAGCCCGCCACCCGCCACGTGCAGGTGGCGGACATGGTGATCGAGAAAGCCAAGCGTCTGGTCGAGCACGGCAAGGACGTGGTCATCCTGCTCGACTCGATCACACGGCTGGCGCGCGCGCACAACACGGTCTGTCCGCCGAGCGGCAAGATCCTCTCGGGCGGCGTCGACGCCAACGCGCTGCACCGGCCGAAGCGATTTTTCGGCGCAGCGCGCAAGGTGGAAGCGGGCGGCAGCCTCACGATCATCGCCACCGCGCTCATCGACACCGGCAGCCGCATGGACGAGGTGATCTTCGAGGAGTTCAAGGGCACCGGCAACGCCGAGATCTGCTTGGAACGCCGGCTCGCCGACAAGCGCATCTTCCCCGCGCTCGACATCAACAAGTCCGGCACCCGCAAGGAAGAGCTCTTGATCGACAAGAACGCGCTGCCACGCATCTGGCTCTTGCGCAAGGTGCTGCAACCGATGAGCACGGTCGAATCGATGACCTTCCTTCTCGACAAGCTCAAGAAGACCAAGTCCAACAAGGAATTCCTGGACTCGATGAACCAGTGAGCACGCGAACGAGCTCGTGCGCCCACCGCCGCGCGCCCGAACGCGACCGTATGCCCCATATTCACGTGTAAAGTCGGCCACCAATCTTTTTCCCCTGGAAAACTCAGCGCCAATCAAGGCGGCACGAGCGGGATGCGCCCATCCCGAGGAGAAGCGAACATGAAGACAACCTGGCGCCGAAGCCTCGGCACCTTGGCCCTCGTCCTCGTAGCTGCCGGTTGCGGCGGGGATGGCGGCGGCCAGAAGCGCACGCCCACCTCGGTGAACGTCACGATGGCGGCGACGTCGCTCGAGTACGGCGGCGTGAGTGCCGTCGCAAGCGCGGTGGTTCGTGACGCCGAGGGCGTCACCCTCTCCACGCCTGTCACCTGGCAGAGCTCGGACGCGAACGTCGCGAGCGTCGCTGGCGACGGCACGGTGACCTCGGGCGCCATCGGCAATGCGCTGATCAGTGCCACGGCGGCGCCCGGTGTGAGCGGCTCGGTGGCGGTACAGGTGATGAAGCAGCCAAACCCAGCCTGCCCCGTTCCCGAAGCGCCTGCGTCTCCCGGATCCGTCGCGGGGCCACCGTCGTTCGGCGTCCTCGCCGACGGTTTCGACGGCATCCCGCCGATCCCCTACGACACGCGCTTCCTGGTCGCCGCCGATCTCGATGGCAACGGCACCCGCGACCTGCTGCACCTCAATTCCAACGCGGGTGGCGACGAGGCGGCTGGCACGGTGTTCGTGTACCGGAACGACGGCACCGGGCACTTCCAGGATGCCACGGCGTCGGTACTTCCCGGCGGTGCCTCGCGGATCGATCAGCCGTCGAGTGCCGAGGTCGCAGACCTCGACGGCGACGACCGCGCCGACATCTTCGTCGGGCAACAGGGCCACGCCGACCAAGGTGGCGCGAGCCTGCTCTTCTCCTCCGAACCCAATGCCAAGCTCGTCGAGTCAGGCGGGGCGGCGTTGGACCCCAACGCGACCACTTCGGTCACCAAGGCCACCGCCAGCGGCGACCTCGACTGCGATGGCGACGTGGATCTCTTCCAGTCCGCGATCGCTCCAACGGCCGTCTCCACGCTCTACGTCAACGACGGTAGCGGTGCGTTCCGCGGCGATCCGCTGCGCCTGCCGAGCGCCCTCACTTCCGGCAGCGTGAGCTTCACCGCCGCTGCCGCATGCGACGTCGATCGTGACGGTGACGTCGATCTGATCGGCGGTGGCTGGAACGGATCCGCCATCGCCCGCGACGCGCTCTTGCTCAACGACGGCTTCGGCAACTTCCGGCTCGCTCCCGACGGTGCGCTTCCGCCCTGGGCATTCTCGGCGGCCACCAACGTCACCGTCGCCGTGCGCTGCGCGGACCTCGATCGGGACGGCTTCCCGGATCTCGTAGCGTCACGCACGGACGCGTTCACTCGCGGCGCGGTGACCCTGTTGCGCAACCAGCAGGATCGCAGCTTCGCCACCATCCCTGCCGAAGGCCTCGAGTGGCCGAGCGGCTGGGCCTCGAGTGTCTGGGCCGCGGACTTCAACGCGGACGGCTGGCCGGACCTGAGCGTGAGCGGCGTCGGTGGCGACCACCGTGGTCGCGTGCTGGCCAACGACGGAGACCTCACGTTCACCGCCGTGACCCCGCCGCGCGACGATCAGCCACTCACACCGATCGACGCCAACGGCGACGGTCGCACCGATCTCGTCGCGCCCGAAACGGCGGGCGCGCCGACACTGATGGTGAACGGTCTCGACGGGGAGCCGCCACCGCCCACGCACTACTTCCGCACCAACGCCCCCGGCGATCGGCTCGAGATCCCGCTCGGCGCCGAGTCGGCAGCAAGCGGCCACTTCCACTTCGAGGCGCGCGGCTTCGTCGACGACTTCAAGCCACGCTACTCGCCCGGCACGCTGCTGATCTATTTCTGGCTCTACTCAGGGAACAACTTCTACTACAAGGGTGCTGGCGAGGGATTCCTGTACATCCCCTCGCAGTACGCGATGACCAACTACTGGTGCAACTACGGCAAGGTTCGCGGGCGCAGCAACACTCCCGGCGAGTGGCCCCTCGAGGACTGCTACCAGTACGACGCGTGGCAATCGCAGAAGTGGTACGTCTTCGACATCTACTGGGACGGCCACAGCATCTCGATCTACATCGACGGCGAGCACAAGCACACGGGCGTCTACGGTTCGAACTCGCTGCCGCTCATCGCCGGATTCGGCTTCCCGCCCGCAGACGTGGAAGAAGAAGGCATCCTGGGCATGGAGTTCCAGAACTGGAGCTTCACCGCCGACTGAACGCGTAGTAGAAGAATCGGAAGTCCCGTGAGGCGCGCGACCGATCTCGGTGGCGCGCCTCGCGCGTTTCGGCTTCGAGCGCTCGCCCATGAGTCCATCCACCAACCCGGATGCCTCGCACCGCGAACCGATTGCGGCAGCAGCCAGCTTGATCGCCGGGCGCGACGCCTACCTTGCCGAGAACGGCTTCACCGTCGAAGCGTACGACGCGCCCTGGACCGAGGCGTCGCTCCTCGGCCTTCCGATTCGGGTGCCGAACCCTCCCCGTCATCGCTGGGCGATCATGCGTCACGACCTGCACCACGTGGCCACCGGCTACGGCACCGACTTGGTGGGCGAAGCCGAGGTGTCGGCGTGGGAGCTCGCCAGCGGTGGCTACGGGCTGCTCGATCTCTACACCCGTGGCATCGTGACCCAGATCATCACCGTGGGGCTGTTGTTCGCGCCGCGTCGCACGCTTGCTGCGTGGCGCGCGGCGGCGCCGGGCGCTCGATCGCTCTTCCACGACCGCCGCTCGTACGAGGAAACCGTCTCCGGCACCGTCGGCGAGCTGCGCGCACGGCTCGGCATTCCTGAACGCGGCCTCGCACGACTGCCCCGCAAGCTCCACTCGCGCGCCCCCCGATCCTGACCCAGCGCGAGAGCGCTCGAGCCGACGAGGCTTCCGCGGCTCGAGATGCGACACGGGTGGCTTGGGCGCGTCGCGCGACCCCGCTGCACGTTGCGATGATTCGAGCGGGGCATGCGCAATTGCGTCGTGCCGTTGTCTCGATCGAGCCTGCGCTTGGCAGTGTCGCCGTGGAGGAGGCTCGCGATCGGCGCGGTGCTCGCGCTCGTCGGAGCACCAGCGGCGTCCGCCGCCACGTTTCAGGCCTCGCTCCTGGCGACGGGCTGCACCATCCAGCGGAACACGGCGCGCGGGGGCCGCGCCGCTCGCTGCAGCGATTGCAGTGCGTTCGGTGGAGGCCTCGCGATGCTGGGCTTCGGCGTCGGATCGCTGGCGCTCGGCGACTGCCGCGTGCTCGACGACGTTGCGCAGGCCGGTGCGAGCACGAAGCGGTGGGCGGGCGACGCTTTCGGCGGTGGGATCTACGTGGATGCACCGGCGGTGATCGAGCAGACACGAATCGATCGATCGCGTCGTGGGACCGCGTCCCGGGCCACGGACGCCAGCATCACGCGCTCGCCTGAGCGCCACTACCGTAGAGCGCGCTCAAAGAAGGCGCAGGCGTTCGTGCACCGCGCGGGCGGCGAAGCGCGTGTTGCCGATCAAGTAGCGCCGCCACAGGCGCTCGGGCTCGAGCGCCATGCGGTGCACCCACTCGACGCCGAGTTGCATCATCCAGCGCGGCGCGCGCCGTTTGCGTCCCGAGTAGAAGTCGAAGACACCCCCGACGGCCCACACGAGCGGTGCGCCCAGTTCGGCCGCGTGGGCGAGGATCCAGCGCTCCTGACGCGGGCTTCCGAGACCCACCAAGCACGCATCCGCGGCAAGCGCGCGAACCGCTTCGATCACCGCGCGCTCCGCGACCGGCGACGCGAAGTAGCCGTCGTGGGTCCCGACGATGTTCACGCCGGGAGCGAGCGCGCGTAGCTTCTCGGCGGCCTCCGTCGACACGCCGGGCTCACCCCCGAGGAGAAAGAGCCGGAGTCCGAGCGCTGCCGCCGCGCGGCAGAAGTCGGGGAGGAAGTCGCTCGCCGTGACGCGCTCGGGGAGCGCGAGACCCAGGATGTGCGCCGCCCACACCAAGCCGATCCCATCGGGATAGAGCAGATCGAAACGCCGCAGCTCGTCCGCAAACCCGCGCTCCTCGCACGACTGATTGACGGTGTGCGGATTCAGGTAAGTCGCCAGGAATGGCGCGTCCCTGGCGCGACCCAGCTCGCGATGTGCAGCACGCAACAGCAGATCGACGGTGGCCGCGGTGTCGAGGCGTGATACCGGCAAGCCGAAGAGACTGACTGCGGGCACGAGCGCATCCGGTCGCGCGGGTGCCACTGCGCGATGCCTCTCGGCAGCTGCGGGAGGCGCGCTCACACGGCGGCGGGCTCGGCGGCACCGCCGCGCGCACGCCCGAGGAAGTCGCGGATGTGGCCCGCCATCGCCCAGGCCCCGCGCGCCAGATACGACACGTCCTCGGCGCTCCGGATGCCGAGGAATCGCCGCGCCACGTGCTCGGGACGGAACGACAGCCTGTAGAAGCGCCGGCACCAGTCGAGGATCTCCTCCGGGGAGAGGCCATCCGTGCGCAGGATCGGTTCGCGCATGCCGAAGTGGTCGTAGTCCTGGGGATCGCAGAGGAGCCAGCCCTGCTCGACCGCCTGCCGGTAGAGCGGCGTGCCGGGATACGGGATCAAGACCGTGGATTGGAGCATCTCGATCGCGCCTTCCCCGTAGAGCTCCTCCACGACGCCGAAGGTGCTCGCGAGGTCTTCGCGCGTCTCCCACGGGTAGCCCACCATGATCGTGAGGTGGATCTCGAGGCCATGCTTCTTGGCGGCCCGGCAGCCGGCGCGCACCTGCTCGGGCGTGGTCCCTTTGCGCAAGCGACGCAGCGTCTCGGCGCTCGTCGATTCGAGACCGAGCTTGAGCTTGCGAAAGCCCGCCCGCGCCATCTTCTCGGCGGTCGCGTCGGTGAGCGCGTCGAAGCGCATGTTGCACGAGAAGAGCAACCGATCGGCGAGCCCACGCTCGACCATGCCGGCGCTGAACTGATCCAGCCAGCGGCCGATCGGCAGCGTGCCGGTGTCGTCGAAGATCTCGCGCGCGCCGTGCTCGGCGATCAGGTATTCCAGCTCGTCGAGGACGTTCCCGGGCGAGCGGGCGCTGAACGAGTCCGCCGGATAGAGCGTGGTCCACGAGCAGAAGGTGCACACGCCCCAATGGCAATCGCGTCCCGCCATCACCCGGAAGAAGGGTTTGCGCTTCCACCACTTCTCCGAATAGCGAAACCCTTCCGTGAGCCGTCGATCGATGAACGGGAGCTCGTCGAGGTTCACCGGCACGATGGCCACCGGGGTGTGAACGATGGCGTCGCCGTCGCGTCCGTAGACGTTGGTGGGGAGATCCGTGCCCCTTTCGATCGCCCGCATCAGGTCGCGCAGCGTGAGGTCGTAATTGCCGCCCACGATCGCGAAGTCGATCGGCGATTCGCGGAAGCTCTCCTCGGGAAGCGCCGTGACGTGATCACCCAACAGCACGAATCTCGTCGCCGGCAGGCGCCGCTTGGCCTCACGGATCCACGCCCAGTGACGCTTCACCACCGGGGTCTTGGTCTCGCAGACCACCCAGTCGGGGGCCTCGCGCTCGAGCCGTGCCCAGTGCTCCGCGGCGCTCAGCCCTTGCGCCACCGAATCGTCCCACAGCACGTCGTGGCCGTCGTGGGCGAGCAACGTCGCGGCCTGCGCGGGCACGATCGGGAACAGGTACGAGGGATGCGTGAACCACTGGAACTGACGGTTCTGGGTGAGCATCGGCACGCCCGGGCCACCGAGCGGCGGGTAGGTGATGGCGATCTTCATCGGCAGTGGGGTTCCGGCATGGAGAGCGCGGCGAGCGCCATTCGGAAATCGCCGGGCGTCAGCTTACGGGCGCACCGCGGCGAGGTGCCAACTCCTCGTACGCAGCCAGCGTCTCGTCGGCCGTCACCTCCCAGCGAAAGCGACGCGCCCGTG
>CAYVDO010000355.1:0-8548 GCA_964450125.1 uncultured bacterium | reverse complement strand
GTGGCGTGCTCTGGCACGTCATCGTCTACGACGTATCCGATCGCGTGCTGGCGACGCGTGCCCTCGCGGCCAGCGAGTCGCGCTTCCGTTGCTACGTCGAGCACGCCCCCGACCCCGTGTGTGTGCTCGATCGCGACGGGGCGCTCGAGGACTTCAATCCGGCTGCGCTACGCATGACAGGCTATGCCGCCGACGCCCTCCGGGGGCGGCCGCTCGCCGAGTTGGTAGCACCCGCAGTCCGCCCGAAGCTCAGCGAAGATCTGACCCGCCTCGCAATGGGTGAAGTCGTCGACGCCGAGTATCCGCTCGATACCCTCGCCGGGGAGTCGATTGCCGTCGCGATGCGCGCAGCGCCGCTCGCCGACGGCAGCATTCTCGCGTTCGTCCGGGACGTGACGGCGCAGCGGCGCGACGTCACCGGCCGCCGCCGCGTGGAGGCCGCGCTGAGCGCGAGCGACGAACGCTTCCGTCAGCTCGCCGAGAGCATCCGCGAGGTGTTCTGGCTCACCGACGTCGCGAGCGAGCAGGTGATCTACGTGAGACCCGCGTACGAGGCGGTGTGGGGCCGAAGCGTGCGGCAGTTGCTCGAGTCGCCGGGCGAGTGGCTCGAGTCGATCCATGCCGACGACCGTGCGCGAGTCGTCTCCGCAGCGTTCGGACCTCGCGCACGCGAAGGCTACGACCTCGAGTACCGGATCGTACGTCCCGACGGCGAGGTGCGCTGGATTCGTGATCAGGCGTTTCCCGGGCACGATGGAGGTCCCGACGTCTCGCGATTGAGCGGAGTTGCGGAGGACGTCACCGAGCGCCGCGCGGCCTGACTAGCTTGGGTTACGACGTGCACGGAGCGCGAGACGGCGATGAGGCGCTGGCGTTGCTCGCGGCGGACGAACGCACCTTCGCGCTGCTGGTGACGGACGTCGTGATGCCCGGGCTCGACGGCCGCGAGCTGGCGGAAGCGGCGCGCCGGCGAATGCCCGCGGTGCGTGTGCTCTTCACCAGCGGCTACACGGACGACGCGATCCTGCGTCGAGGCATCGTGCAATCCGAGGTCGCGTTCCTGCAGAAGCCGTACACGGCGACCTCGTTGGCGCGGAAGATCCTCGAAACGCTGGATCGAGGCGAGGCCGCCTGAGGAGCACCGCGTGCACGACGCGCGCACGCGGGTTGGCGCGTGCTGGCTGAGCGCCAACGGGCGCTGGCGGTGGAGATCGAGCACGTCGGATCGCTGACGTAGGCGCTCGGGGGACGCAGCGCAGCTGCCTCGCCGCACGCGCCGGCGTCATGAAACGCGACTCGAGAAAGCGACCGCAAAACGTGCGGTTCCCGGCGATGCGGAGAACGATGTTGCGACGCTGACGATCGCGTCGATTCGATCGTCACGCACCTGACGAGCTGGCGCCGTGTGCGCCGCGGGCCCGCTCCTTGCTCTCCCTCTGTTCCCGGGCCCGAGGACGCCCTGCTGGGCGGTTGGCGCGTGGCGCGGAGAGGGAGCTTGCGTCATGTCGCTCGCGACTTCGCGGGTGTTTCGCGCGCGTTGTCTGGGATGGATGTGGATGGGTGTGCTCGTGGCGTGCCCCGAGAGCGCGCCGCCCACGTTCGAGGGGGTGCTGGCGCTTTCGGCGTGGCACGACGCGTCCAGCGCGCCACACGTCCTGCTGGAATGGAAGAAGGCCTACGCGCCTTCCGCGTTCTCGTTCCACGTGTACGCCGCCGTCGATCGCGAGCCCGTCGTGGACGACGCCAGCGCCGCGGATCGAATCGCGACGCTGCCGTCGGCGACGCTGGCGTTGGACGTCGATCCGCGCACGCTCTTCGTCACCACGCCACCTGCGGACTTCGCGGAACGGGACTATCGCTTCGTGGTCATGGCCGTCGACGAGCAAGGCCAGACCACGGCGAGCGCGGTGGCATCCATCGTCCCGGCGCGCGTGGATGCGTGCGGCTGTTCGCTCACGCCGACCGTGACGCCGCCCGGCGGGGAGCCGCTGCCGTTCTTCGCCGACTGTCGCTGGACGCAGGTCGAGGGTGCGGAGGCGTGTCGCTGGACGGCGCGCACCGACGTGGCCAATGCGGATCCCGCCGAGCCCGATCCGCACGGCTTGCTGCGGACCCGGATCTACTTCCATCCCGAGGCCTCCACCCACCGCCCAGTCGTCATGGCGCTGCACGGCGGCACCGGATATGCGGCGCTCGGTATCGAATACGCGAGCGTGGCGCTGGCGAGCCATGCGGTGGCTGGCGAGGGTGGCACCCACGAGCGCGGCGCGCTGGTGCTCGTTCCCGAGATGCGGGATGCGTTCGCTGGCACGCCGGGCACCACGGCCGAGGGTGAGGAGATCGAGCGGGTGGCGAGCGTGATCGCCATCGCAACGTTCGTCGAAGATCTCGTGACGCCGGGCACGGCTCGTTACAGCGCCGCGCTCGCCGGCTTGCTCGCTGCTGACTTCGGGCGCCTCGCGATTGCAGGCGGATCCGACGGAGGGATCACCAGCGCCGCGCTCGCGGCGACGCCGCCTGGACCCTTGCCGTTTCCCCACGGCGATCTGCTGTTTCCGGTGGTGCCGTTCCGGTCGAGGCTGCGCGGCGCTTTCATCGTGGCGCCAGGCGCGACCGCGAGCCCACACGCCATGAATCTCAAGGACGGCCCGACGGCGATCGGAGGACAGATGACGATGCCCGTCGCAGTGCTCTCCGACGAGATGGATCTGACGGATTCCAACTCGACGGCGGAGAAAGTCTACGCCTACATGACCGTCGACGACCCCGATCCGAGCTCGCCCGAGAAGGACCGCTACCTCTACCGCGTTCACAACGGCCAGGACGACGTCATCCCGTCGCGCAACGTCCACGTGTGTCTCGCCGATCCCCGCGGGTTCCCGGACGCGTACCTTTGCGATGATCAGTTCAGTGTCGAGGTCTTGGGTCTGCCCATCGAGCCCAGCTTGCTGGACCACCACCGTCTCCTGCGGCACCACTTGCGTCGCTTTCTGGATCGCTACCTGTGGGGCGATTCCACGATCAGCCACGCGAGCCTCGTCGCGCCCTGGTACTCGCCGAGCCATCCGACTCCCGATCCAGCGAATCCCGCCAGCGGTTACGACGCAGACGGTTACCCCGTACCGGCGGTCGTCGAGGCGACTGGTCCGACGAGCTGAGCCGCACGTAACACGGCCGCCGGCGTTCAGGCGGTGATCCCGGTCCGCTCGCGCCGAGGACTGCCTGCGGCGCGCGACTTGCTCTATGTTTTCCGCATTCGGGGCCCCGGCACGCCGGGAAGTCGCGGAACGGTCCGCCCGCCCCGCACCACGGGAAAGGAGCCGGGATCATGAGGACGGGTCGAGGTTGGTCGAAGCCAGCGCAGGTCGCGGCTTTGGGGATGATGGCGCTTGCATGGGCGGCGTCGGCGCGCGCCGAGACCCCGGCCTGGGAAGCGGCCAACCCGATCAAGCCGCTACCGGCAGAGCCCCTGGGAATCACCGAGAAGCTCTCGGCGCTACCGAATCCACCCACGCCGGAAACGGTGCGGCTCGGTCGCTGGCTCTACTTCGACAAGCGGCTCTCGGCCGACGGCACCGTCGCGTGCGCGTCCTGCCACAAGCCCGAGAATGCGTTCTCGGAGACGACACCGGTCTCGACGGGCATCCGTGGTCAGAAGGGCGGACGCAAGGCGCCGTCGTTCGTCAATCAGGCGTGGACGATCTACCCGCACTTCTTCTGGGACGGCCGCGCAGCGTCGCTCGAGGAGCAGGCGCTGGGACCGATCGCGAACCCGCTCGAGATGGGCAACAGCCACGAGGTCATGCTCGCGACGCTCAAATCGATCAAGAGCTACTCCGGCTACTTCAAACAAGCGTTCGGCGACGAGAACATCACCAAGGAGCGCGTCGCCAAGGCGATCGCCGATTACGAGCGCACGTGCATGAGCGGCAACTCGCCGTGGGATCGGTGGAAGGAGGGAGACGAAAAGGCGGTGTCGGAGCAGGTGAAGAACGGCAGCAATCTCTTCTTCGGCAAAGCGCTCTGCATGCAGTGCCACCTCGGCCAGAACTTCACCGACAGCTCGTTCCACAATCTGGGAGTCGGTTGGGACGCCGCGACCAAGAAGTTCAAGGACGAGGGCCGATCCGCGATCAGCAAGAAGGTGGAGGACACCGGCGCCTTCAAGACGCCCACGGTTCGCGACGTGGCGAAGCATGCGCCTTACATGCACGACGGTTCCCTCGCAACACTTCGTGACGTGGTCGAGCACTACAACAAGGGCGGTAACGCCAATCCGCACCTGAGCCCCAAGATGAAGAAGCTCGACCTGACCAAAAGCGAGGTGGACGATCTGGTGGCGTTCATGGAGGCGTTGAACGGCGAGGGCTACCACGAGGTGGTCCCCGCGGCGTTCCCCCAGTGAGGCGATGAGCTCGCAGGCATCGCGCCGGGGACGAACCGCGGCGGCGATGCACGGGACGGGTCCTGGGCGAGGTCGCCCGCGGCCCGCTTTCGCAGTGCGGGACGAGCCGTGAGCGGGGTCCCGATCCCGGTCGTGGTGCTGGGCAGCGGCGCCATGGGTGCCGCGATCGCGCGACTGGTGTCGGTGAAGGCGGGGCTCGTGCTGGCGGGCGTTCATGCACGTCGCGCTTCGCGGGGCGGGCTCGACGTGGGTGCGGCATTCGGCTGGGAACGCGAAGCCGGGGTGTCGATCACCACCGACCTGGCGGCGCTCGTGACGCGAACGCGTCCGGCGATCGCGATCCAGGCGACCTGTTCGACGCTTGCGGACGCGTGGGACGAGATCGACACGCTGGTTCGCCACGGGGTGCGGGTGATCTCGATCGCCGAGGAGCTCGCATACCCGTGGGCGCGCTCGCCGGTGCAGGCTCGAGAGCTGGACGCCCTGGCGCGTGCGCACGGTGTCGCCGTGCTCGGCACCGGTGTGAATCCTGGATTTGTGCTCGACCTGCTGGTGGTGGCGCTGAGCGGCGTCTGCCACGCGATCCATTCGATTCGCGCCACCCGCGTCAACGACCTCTCGCCTTACGGTCCGACGGTGCTCCGTTCGCAGGGAGTGGGGCTCACTCCGGAAGAGTTCCGCGCCGGAGTCGCGAGCGGGGCGGTGGTGGGACACGTCGGTTTTCCCGAATCCGCGGCGATGATCGCCGCTGCGCTCGGCTGGGAGCTGGACGCGGTGTGCGAGACGCGCGAGCCGATCGTGTCCTCGGTGACCCGCAGCACGCCGTTCGTGGAGATCCGTCCCGGTCAGGTGGCGGGCTGTCGACACACCGCTCGGGCGTGCACACGCGACGGCAGCGGCGTGATCGAGCTCGTGCATCCCCAGCAGATCGTCCCCGGCGCCGAAGGAATGGTGACGCGCGACGCGATCGTGATCGAGGGCACGCCCCGAGTGGCGCTCGAAGGGTCGCCAGAGATCCCTGGAGGCATGGCGACCACCGCACTGGCGGTGAACTCGATTCCTCACGTGCTCGCCGCTGCTCCGGGGCTCGTGAGCGTCATCGACCTGCCGGTGCCGGCGGCATTGCTCGGCGATGCAAGTCACGCAGTCGCTCGGCTCGCTCGCACACAGCCGGTTCGCGAGGTCTCGCGTGTCCGGTGAGCGCGCCGTGCGCGGCACGTGGGTGGAGATCCACACGATCGTCCTGGCGCCAGGCGAACGCGCGCCGAGCATTCCCCAAGAGACCCGCGCCGTGCCGCTCGAGCTACGGGTGCGTGGGTTTCTCGTGGACGACGGGGCGCTGCTCGGCGACGAGGTCGCCGTCCGGACCCGCGCCGGCCGCCTGCTCGAGGGGCGCCTCGCAGCGATCGAGCCTCACTACGACCATGGATTCGGCGCGCCGGTCGCCGAGCTCCTGCAGATCGGCGAGGAGGCGCGTGCGCTCCTCGAAGGCGTTTCCCGGGGGCGCACGTGAACGCTGGCCGCTCCTACGCGGAGGTGATGGCTCGTCGAGACGCCATCGTCGCGCGCGCCGTGGGGATCGACTACGCGCGCTACGCGACCGGCGTCGCGGCATTCGACTACGAGCGGCTCTTCGCCGACACCGGCTACGACCTCGCCTCGGTGCGCGCCATCCAGGACCGCGCCACCGTCGGACGCACGCCGCTGGTCGAGCTGTCGCGGCTCACCGAGCTGGTGCGAGCGCTCTCGGCGCCGGGGAAGGGGGCTCGCATCGTCGTCAAGGACGAGGCGCGGAATCCTTCGGGATCGTTCAAGGATCGGCGGGCATCGGTGTCGGTGCACCACGCCGCCGAACGCGGCTATGCCGGCGTGGTCGCCGCCACCAGCGGCAACTACGGTGCGGCGGTCGCCTCGCAGGCCGCGAAGCGGGGGCTGCGCTGCATCGTCGTCCAAGAGGCGTTCGACAGCCACGGCTTGACGCAGCCGGAGATCGCCGAGAAGACACGGGCCTGCGAGGCCTACGGCGCCGAGGTGCTGCGGCTCTCCGTCGGGCCGGAGCTCTTCTTCGTGTTCCTGTGCGTTCTCGAAGACACCGGCTTTTTCGACGCATCGCTCTACACGCCCTATTCGATCCTGGGGATCGAGACCCTGGGCGACGAGATCGCCACGGAGAGCCTCGTGCGCTGGGGCCGCTTTCCAGACGTGGTCATCGCGACGCACGCGGGTGGTGGCAACGTCACCGGCACCGCGCGCGGATTGCGACGGGCGGGCGCGCAGGCGACGCAAGTGGTCGCGGCGAGCGTGGATCTCGCCGGGCTGCACATGGCGTCCGATCGCGACTTCAATCGCAAGTCGTTCACCACCGGCCATACCGGCTTCTCGATGCCGTTCACGACCTGGCCCGACCGCACCGACGTACCGCGGAACGCCGCGCGCCCGCTTCGCTACATCGATCGCTTCGTCACCGTCACCCAGGGCGAGGTGTTCTACGTGACGCAGCTCTTGGCCGAGCTCGAGGGTCTCGAGCGTGGCCCCGCCGGCAACACGTCTCTGGCAGCGGCGTTCGCCCTCGCCCGCGAGCTCTCGCGGGACGCGATCGTGGTGGTGCAAGAAACCGAATACACGGGTGCGGGGAAGCATCCGCTCGCACAGCTCGGTTTCGCGGCGGCGCAGGGGATCCGCGTGACACGCGGCGATCCACGATCCAGCAAGCCTGGCGAGTCGATCGTGATCCCTGCGCACCCGGAGCAGGTGGCGGTGGTGGATCTCGATCTGGACGAGGTGAGGCGACTCTATCTCGAGAGGCTCTCGTCGGTGGTCGGTTCGCTCGACCGGCTGACGCCGGCCGATTGGGAATTCCTCGCGGAAGAGACGCGGCTCACGCCGAGCCGGGTCGCGGAGGTGCTCCATGGGCTCGCCCGTGCGCGCGGATGACTTCGCGTCCCGTCGTGCGCATCTCGCCGCACTCAGCGATGCCGAGCTGCGCGCGCGTTTCTGGCAGCTCACCGAACGCCTGGTCGAGCCGCTGATCGCCGAGGCGCGCACCCACACCACACCGGCGATCGAGCGATCGGTGCTGTTGCGCATGGGGTTTTCGAGCGAGGAGGCGAAGGCCTTGGTCGATGCGATGGTCGCGCGTGGCGTGCTCGGCGGCGGCGCCGGGCGCTGGGTGCTGCAATGCGCGCGGCGTCGCGGCGTCGAGGTTCGCGAGGCCGGGCTCGGGTTGCTCCGTGGCGAAGGTTGGGAAGCGGTTGGTGGGTGAGGGCCACACATGACCGCGTCGCCCCTCGATCCCAACGCGAAGCTCGACGTGGACGCCGTGCTCGCGGACCTCGCGAGCTACCGACCGCGAAAGCGGGGCTGGTCGTGGCGGGTTCCGATCGCCGAGCAGCGAGTCGGTCCATTCGTGTATCGCGACACGTCGGCGTCGCTCACTCGCTCGGTTCCGCTGCCGGCCGCCCGTCACTTCGACGACATCGATCCCCAATGCGAGATGGTGATCACCACCGAGATCGCGTCCGGCCGCTTCGAGGACGACCTGCGCCGGATGCGCATGGCGGCATGGCACGGCGCGGACCACCTCATGGTGATCCGCACCGCCGGCCAATCGCACGTCGACGGTCTTCTCGAAGGCACGCCCGAGGGCGTGGGCGGGGTGCCGATCACCCGCAAGCAGCTTCGTGCCACGCGCAAAGCGCTCGACTGGATCGAGGACGAGGTGGGCCGACCGCTCAACTTGCACTCGTACGTGAGCGGGCTGGCGGGGCCGGAGATGGCGGTATTGTTCGTCGAGGAGGGTGTCAACGGCGCCCACCAAGACCCGCAGTACAACGTGCTCTACCGCAACATCGATCTCAGCCGTTCATTCGTGGACGCCGCCGAGTCGAAGCGCATCCTCGCCGACGGCGGGCTGCTGCAGATCGACGGCGCCCACAACGCCAACGCCACCGCCAAGGAAGCGTGGAAGGCAGAATCGATCAGTGCAGCGACTGCACGACCGTACTGGCATAATCGACGAACTTCCCCGGAAAAGCCCCGAGCACGGTGATCATGATCACCAGGACAATGCCGCTGAGCTGCACAACTGGATGGACAGCAACTGATTGTTCGGTCTCGGGTTCGGCGGTGTAAGCAACTTTGACA
>CAYVDO010000354.1:0-8560 GCA_964450125.1 uncultured bacterium | reverse complement strand
ATCGCGGGCGCCGTCGACGACGGCCAGCGCCGCGCGGACGTGGCGTTCGCCGTCGACGATGCCCACCAGGGACGCGGCATCGGTACGCTCCTGCTCGAGCATCTGGCACGCCTCGCTCGCGCCAACGGTGTGGTGCTCTTCGAGGCCGACGTGCTGGGCGAGAACAATCAGATGCTGGACGTCTTCGCGCACAGCGGCTTTCGCGCCAGCCGCTCGTTCGAAGGCGGCGTCTTCCACGTGTCGTTCCCGGTCTCGGAGACCAGCGCCGTGCTCGAGGCCGAGCGCTCGCGCGAGCGCCACGCCTCCGCCCAGAGCCTGCACCCGATCCTCGAGCCGCGCTCGGTCGCGCTCGTGGGCGCGTCGCGTCGCCCGCGCTCGATCGGCCACGCGCTCCTCGCCAATCTCAAGCGCCACGGCTTCCCCGGGCCGATCTACCCCGTGCATCCCACGGCCAAGCGCATCGCCGGTTTGCCGGCTCACCCGCGGGTGAGCGCCGTCGGTCAGCCGATCGACCTGGCGGTGATCGCCGTGCCGACCTCCGCCGTCGAGGAAGTCGTGGCGGATTGTGTGCGCGCCGGCGTGCGCGGCGTGGTGGTGATCACGGCTGGCTTCGCCGAGGTCTCGACCGAAGGACGCGCTGCCGAGCGCCGTCTGCGGGACCTGGTGCGCGAGTCCGGCCTGCGCATGGTGGGACCCAATTGCATGGGCGTCATCAACACCGATCCCAAGGCGCCGCTCGATGCCACGTTCGCCGCGTCCACGCCCCCGGCGGGGAACGTGGGCTTTCTCTCCCAGAGCGGCGCGCTCGGCATCGCGCTTCTCGACGACGCCAAGCGCCGTGGCCTCGGCATCTCGAGCTTCGTGTCGGTGGGCAACAAGGCCGACGTCTCGGGCAACGACCTGCTCGCGTACTGGGCCGAGGACGAGCGCACCCAGGTGATCGCGCTCTACCTCGAGAGCTTCGGCAATCCGCGCAAATTCGCGCGGGTGGCGCCGGAGGTGGCGCGCACCAAGCCCATCATCGCGGTCAAGTCCGGGCGCTCGCGGGCAGGACGACGGGCGGCCGCCAGCCACTCGGCAGCGCTCGCCAACTCCGACGTGGCCGTGGACGCGCTCTTCGAGCAAGCGGGGGTGATCCGGGCCAAGACCCTCGAAGAGCTCTTCGACGTCGCGGCGCTGCTCTCGACCCAGCCGCTGCCGCCAGGACCGCGCGTGGGCATCGTCACCAATGCCGGTGGCCCGGCGATCCTGCTGGCGGATGCTTGCGAGGACGCGGGGCTCAGCGTCCCCGAGCTCGATCGCGCCACGCGGGCACAGCTCGCGACGTTCCTGTCGCCACATGCCGCCACGGCGAACCCCGTCGACACGATCGCCTCAGCGACCGCGCAGCAATTCGGCCGCGCTGTCGAGATCGTGGGAGCAGCGGACGCCGTGGACGCGGTGATCGCCGTCTTCGTGCAGCCCTTCGCCGGCTCACCCGACGATGCCGCCGCGGCGTTGGCTGTGGCGGCAGGTCGCGTACCCAAGGAAAAGCCGGTGGTGGCCGTGTTCGTGGGCACGCGCGGCGCGCCGCCGGCGCTCGCCCAGGGACCACGCGGTCAGCTCCCCGTCTACGAGTTCCCGGAGAACGCGGCCCAGGCGCTCGCGGCGGCGCACCGCTATGGGCGTTGGCGGCGGCGGCCGCGCGGCGAGGTGTTCCACTTCGACCCGTTCGCTACCAGCGCCATCCGCGCGGTGGTGGATCGCGTGCTCGGCACCGCCAACGGCCAGCCGGTGTGGGTGAGCCCGATGGACCTGGCCACGCTGCTGCGGG
Organism: uncultured bacterium; assembly: GCA_964450125.1. Lineage (GTDB taxonomy): Bacteria > JADJOY01 > JADJOY01 > JADJOY01 > JADJOY01 > JADJOY01. The sequence continues at coordinate 6,747 of CAYVDO010000354.1, read as the reverse complement.
CTGCCGGGCTGCACTTTGCCGAGACCCTGGTGGCGCGCCTCGACAACGCCGGGGTCATGGCCGAAGAGCTGGGCTATCCGCTGGTGGCCAAGGCCATCGCGCCCGGGCTCGTCCACAAGAGCGACGTCGGTGGCGTGATCGTCGGGCTACGCTCGCGGTTCGAGGTCGAGCAGGCCGTCACCACGCTGGCGGATCGCATGCGGCGCGCCGGTACCCAACTCGAGGCGGTGCTGCTCCAGCGTCAGGTGCAGGGCGGAATCGAAGCGTTGGTGGGTGTCACCAGCGAGCCGACCTTCGGCCCGCTGGTGGTGTGCGGTCTGGGAGGCGTCCAAGTGGAGCTGTTGCGCGACGCCGCGTTCCGGCTCACTCCCGTGAGCGATCTCGATGCCGCCGAGATGCTCGAACGGCTGCGCAGCAAGACGCTCCTCGACGGTTACCGCGGCCAGCCGCCTGGCGATCGTGCAGCTTTGGCACGCGTGATTCAGCGGGTGGCGGCGCTGGTCGAGGTGGTGCCCGAGCTCACCGATTTCGATCTCAACCCGATCAAGGTCATGCCTCCCGGGGAGGGGACCGTGATCGTCGACTCCCGCTTGCAGCTCACGCCGGCTTGACGCGGAGCGCGCGGCCCATTCGCTGCGCGCTTTCGCACGAACGTTCGCCCGCAAAGGCTCAGTTGCGCCTGCCTGTCAGGTATCGCTCCACCTGCGCGCGCTGCTGCGCGAGCGCAGGATCCCCTCGCGACTCACGCAGGAACTCGTCGAGGAGCGTCCGCAGCTTCGCCTCGTCGCCACCTTCGGCTGCGAGCGCCGCGAGGTGAAAGGGCACCAAGCGGCACGCCGACGTGGGTTCCCGACCAACGAGGTCGCGCACCGACTCGAGCGCGTGCCGTGAATCCGCCACACGCCCCTGAAGCCGCCGCACGACGGCCAGGTTCGACGCGAAAGCGCAGCGCCGATATGGCACCGAGGCCGCGCCCGCGGTGAGCGCCTCCGCGGCGGCATCGAGGCGCCCCGTGGCCTGAAATGCCACGGCCAGCGATTCGTAGGCGAGAGCATTCCGCGGCTGCGCGGCGATGAGCCGGCGCAGGCCCGCCTCGGCGGCACCGTAGCGTCCATCGAGCAGCGCGAGGCGCGCCTCCGCGAGCACCGCAGTCGCGACCGGCCGAATCGCGAGCGCCCGCGCCGTCATGGCGCGCGCCTCGGTGACACGACCCGCCTGCAGGTAGGACCAGCCCAGCTCCGCGTGATTTGCCGCCGAGCCAGGATCCGACACGATGCCACGCTCCCAAAGCGCCACGTCGCTGCGCCACGCGCGCGCGTAGTCTCGGCTCGCGAGCGCGAGCGGGATGGCGGCGACCACCGACCCGGCCAGGACGAGCAGCTCTCCGTGCCGCGTGATCCCGCACAGCCAAGCGGCAAGACCCGCGCACGCGACGACCGCCAATCCCAGCACCGGCTGATAGAGGTATCGGTCGTGGACGACGTGCTCGTCGATGAACGCGTTGAGCTCGAGCACGGGCAACAGCGGGAGCGCGAACAACAACGCCCCGAGCGCGACGGTGCGATCGCGCCGGGCCAGCGCAACGCTGAGCAGCGCGAACGCGGCGATGAGCGCGAGCGGCGCGGCGAGATCCACAACGCTCGAGGATTCGACCTCGAGCGCGCGCAACGGATACGAAGGCCCGAGCGGATGCGGCCAGAGGCACTGTCGCAGATAAAACGTGAGGACTCGGGGTGCGCTCGCCGCGAGATCCCCCCACCCGAGTCCTCGCGGAACATCGAGCACGTTCACACCCAGCACGCCGCGGCGAGCGATCAGGTACGCGAGCGTCACGCCGGCCGGCGCGAGCGCCGCCCGCGCGGCCGAGCGGCTCGCGTGGCGCCGCGACGCTCCGCCGTCGCGCCGCGCCACCCACGTCGCCGACGCGACGAGCGCGGGCAGCACCACGGCGACTTCCTTGGTGAGCAGAGCGAGTGCCGTCCCCGCGGCAATGGCCACATGGCGCCAGGCGGCAGGCGCCACGGCCTCGCGCGCCGCCAATGCGAGGGTTCCGAACGTGAAGACCGCGAGCAGCGGGTCCACCACCCCGGAAATCCAGGCGACGGACTCGACGTGCACCGGATGCACGGCGAAGAGCAAGGTCGCCGCACAGGCGGCGCTCCAGGACCGGACCAGTGAACGCAACCACGCGAACGCGAGCACCGTCGCCAGCACGTGAAGCACGACGCTCGTCACGTGCCATGCGCGTGGGTCTGCGCCGAACGAGCGCCACTCGAGCGCGAGCGCTGCCACGAATACGGGTCGCCAGTAGTTGCTCGCTGTGGCGTCCGGGCCGGTCGTGAATGCCCACACATCCCGGGAGAACGCCATGGCCAACGACGCAGGCGCCTGGATCGACGGATTCTCGAGGATCTGCACCCGGTCGTCGTAGACGAAGGCGCCGTCGAGATTTCCCGACTGGCTGGCACTCGCTGCACAGGCGAGCAGCACGATCGCGCAGGCTGCGCGCATCCGCGGATGGGCGGGCATCGGCGCGTAGTATGATTGCAAGCAAGCCACTCGTGTGATCGCCCGCGGCTGCATGCCCGACGGAGGATTACAGCGATGAAGACCAAGATCGACGGTCCTCACTCTCCTCTCCCAATGCGTCCCCTCGCCTCGCTCGTGGTGCTCGCTCTCGCACTTGCCGCCGATCGCTACGACGTCGCGCTCTCCCACGCCGCGACCTTCCCGTCCACCGGAGGGCCGGCCTTCATCCCGGAAAGCGGAGCCTTCACCGCGTGCCTCCCCGTGAACGTGAACCAGGATTTCGTGGTCGGTGACGCGAACGTCCAAGTCACGGGCATCATCCCCCCGGTCGGTGAAGTGACGATGCGACTCGAGGGACCCGGTGCGCGCAGCACGCTGATGTTGATGAACCGCCCCGGCCGCACGGGAAGCGGCGCGGGGAACGGGAACGTCGTGTTCCTCACGCCGCTCAAATTCGATGACGAGGCAGCGAGCGGACTTTCCGCCGAGGACATGGGTGACCCGCCATGCGCCAGCTTCATCGGATCGGGACCCGACTGTCCGGACAACTACGTGCCCGCGCCCGATCCCCCCGACACCCCCACCGGCCTCGGCGCGCGCCTGAATCAGTTCGACGGCAAGCCGTCGTTGGGCGCGTGGTCACTTTGCATCACCGACTCCGTTGGCCCGAGTTTCACCACGGGCGTGTTCAATTCCTGGTCGCTGGAGCTGGTGGAAGATCCGAACGCGATCTTCAGCGACGGCTTCGAGAGCGGCGGCGTGCTCGAATGGACGGACGGCACCGGCTGATCCGGGGCGGCTTTCTGGCTCGAGCGGGCCGGCGGCAAGCCATCGTCGCCGAACTGGCCCGCGAGCACCGCGATCAGCTTCTGGTTCGACGTGAGCTCCTCGAGCACCTCGCGGGTGGTGCGCGCGGCGATGCGCTCGAGCTCGCGGCGCATCAGCGATCCGACCGCGGCGGAGACCGGGGCCGGCACCGCGCGCTCGGTCTCGCGGACGAGCTCGACGTACCGCTCGATCGCGGTGCGCTCCTCGGGGAATCGCTCCGCCGGTCGTTCGACGAACGCGTGGCTCCCCGCCACGGAGTCGAACACGTCCTGGCCGAGCACGATGCGGTCGTAGATCTCTCCGATCGATGCCCACTCGATGGGCTCGGCGGCAATATCGTCAAGGATCACGCGCATGAGGGCCTTGGGATGTCCCACGTCGCCGATGTAGTGGACGCCCACGTTCCACTCGAAGCCCTTGCGGTGGGCCGTGTGGGTGCAGCCCGCGGCGGTGTAGTGCTGCTCCAGCACCAGCATCTGGCGGCGGGCGTGCTTGGCGAGTAGCGCGGCGACCGCCAGGCCGCCGATCCCCGAGCCGACCACGATCGCATCGTACGGCCCGTTGAAGCGGACATGTCGAGCGGGCACTCCGATGGAGGTCATGGTCGGCTCCCAGATGCGGATTGCGGTGCGCGCGAGTCGTTGGGCGTAGCGGCTTCTCGAGTGGGTCGAGCTCGAGACCTCCCGATCTTTCCGTCTCGCGCCTCCCTCGTGCGACCGAACAGAAGGACCGCGCGGAGTGAGCCGCTTCAGATCAACACCCGGATCACCAGCCAGCGAGCGTTTCCCGTCCTGGCGTTCGCGGCCGACGGCAAATTCGTGGTTGGTTCGCAGGAACAGACCCTGAGTCGCCTGAGCGCGAAACCATTGGACTGGGCGCGTTCCCTGATACTAAATGACCATTCACGCGCCGGATCGATCCGCCCCTCCGAACGACCGCGCGGGATCTCGCAAGGTCATTCAGCGTCGGGCGCACCGTGAACGTCCGCGCGACGTCCCGGCCGTTCTCGCGACTCATTTCTTCCAGCAGCGCATGAAGCAGCGCGCGTCCAGGGACGGAACAGCCGCGGCGCGGCGCGATCCGCGGCTCGGCTCGTTTGCGATTGCGGCGGCTGTAGCGGCCTGTGTCATCGGTGCGCTGCTGTGGGCGCGCTTCACGCGCGGTCCGGAGCACGGCCTTCCGTTCGACACTCGTTCGCCGCTGCCGGGATTCGAGAACGCGCTCCACGACGGCTTCTTCCGCTTGCGCCAGCGAATCGCGCCGCCGTCGCGGCCACGCGACGTGGTGGTGGTCGCCATCGACGAAGCGTCGATGCAGGAGCTCGGGCAGTGGCCGTGGGCACGCAGCGTCCACGGCGATCTCGTCCACACGCTGAGCGAAGCAGGCGCCGCGGTGATCGCCTTCGACGTGCTCTTCGCCGACGCGGAGGCGAGCCCCGGCGGCGAGAACGACGCCTATTTCGCGCAGGCGATCCGCGAGGCGGGGAACGTGGTCTTGGCCGAGGACGTCGAGCTCACGCAACAGGGTGCGGCGCGCATCGAGCGAAGGATCCGTCCGTACGGGCCGTTCGCGAACGCCGCCGCCGCAACCGGCATCGTGAAGGTCGATCTCGACAGTGACGGTGCCGTGCGCCGTTGCTACCTCGCACGCTCGCTCGACGGCGGCACGATGATTCCTGCGTTCGCGCGGGTCGTCGCCGAAGGCAGCCGAAGGGCGCGCAGCTTGCCGGTCGATGCGAGCGATCCGATCGCGACCTTCCGCGTTCCGCACTCGCTCGCGGAGCCCGTGACCATCGATTTCGTGGGACCGCGACACACGATCCCCACCGTGTCGTATACGCAAGCGCTGGACGCCGATGCGTCGCTGCCGAAGGACTTCTTCCGCGACGAGATCGTGCTGGTCGGCTTCGATCTGACGGCGCAAGCAGACCTCGCGAGCCTCGATCACTTCGACTATCCGCTCCTCGCCCAAGGCAGTGGGCAGATGGCGGGTGTCGAGATCCACGCGTCGCTCGCCGACACGTTGCTACGCGAGCGCTATCTGCGTGATGCGTTTGCGGTGCCACTCGTCGGGTATGCCGCCACCGCAGTCGCCGGCGCATGGCTGCTGGCGACGCTCGGGGTTTGGTCGGGGTCGCTCGCGTTCGCCGCGCTCGCTGCGGCGTTCGTGGCCGCGCATTTCGCCGCGTTCGTCGCGGGGGGCTGGCTGGCTCCGCTCGGGCTGCCGCTTCTCGGTCTCGCTCTCCAGCTCCCGCTCGATCGCACCTACCGCGTGCTGGTTCTCGACCGCCAGAAGCGCTTCGTGCAGAAGGCGTTCAGCCATTACGTCTCACCCAAGGTCGTGGAGCGGCTCATCGCCGAGCCCGAGCGGCTCAAGCTCGAGGGTGAGCTCTACGTCGGCACCGTGATGTTCAGCGACTTGGTGGGCTTCACCACGCTTTCGGAGCGCACCACTCCCACCGAGCTACATGCGTTCTTGACCGAGTACTTCACCGAGATGGTCGACATCTTGATCGCCAACGAAGGCACCCTCGACAAGCTCATCGGCGACGCGATCATGGGCTTCTTCGGCATTCCGGTGCGCAATCCGCGCCACGCGCACCAAGCAGCGCTGACGGCGTTCCAGATGCAGCGCCGCCTCGTGGAGCTCAACCGCGGCTGGCAGGCGCGCGGGCTACCGGAGCTGGGGATGCGCATCGGCCTCAACACCGGCGAGGTCCTCGCCGGCAACATGGGCACGCGCACGCTCTTCAACTACACGGTGCTCGGTGACACCGTGAACTTGAGCTCGCGATTGGAAGGCGCCAACAAGGAGTACGGCACGCGCATCCTGATCGCCGAGTCCACTTGGACGGCGATCCGCGACGAATTCGAGGGACGGCAGGTGGATCTCCTCCGGGTGAAGGGAAAGAAGCAGCCGGTTCCGGTGTTCGAGCTCATCGGGCCGCACGGCACGCTGGACGAGCGCCAGCGCGAGTCGATGGCGCTCTTCGAACGCGCCTTCGCCGCGTATCAGAAAGCGGAGTTCTCGGCGGCGCTCGCCCTTCTCGACGAGCAGCGCGCGTTCGGCGACGACCCCACGGCCGCCGTGGTCCGCAAACGATGCGAGCAATTTCGCGCCGAGCCACCGCCGCCCGACTGGGACGGCGTCTTCACCCTGAAGACCAAGTAGCCGTGCCTTCCATCGCCGGGTGGTGGTTCACTTTGCCCGGGATCATCTCGGCCGAGTCGCGCGGGTCTGGGGACCCGTCGGCGGGCACGGCTCGCCCCAACTCGATCGCATGAAGGCGGAGGCTCGCCTCGAGCCGCGGCCGCGCGAATGGGGCTCACTCCCCACGAGCTTGACCGGGGTGCGCGGTCGCGGAGCGCCCTTCGACGTGCCCCCAGCCCC